>CAKUJB010000001.1 GCA_934661165.1 uncultured Microbacteriaceae bacterium
GCCGAACATGATGTGGCGATGGGCGAGGGGGGTTCCGTCCGCCGGCAGCTCCTTCAGGCCGAGGATGATGGCCTCGATGAACGTCACCGGATGAGGCTACTCGCCGAGCAGGAAGTCGGTGAGCACCGACGTGCCCCAGTCGAGCGCGTCGAGCGGGACGCGCTCGTCGATGCCGTGGAACATGGCTGGGAAGTCGAGGTCCGGGCCGAGTCGCAGCGGCGCGAAGCCGTAGCCGCGGATCCCGAGCCGAGCGAGCGCCTTGTTGTCGGTCCCGCCCGACATGAGATACGGCAGCACGTGCGCGCCCGGGTCGTGGCGCTGCAGCGTGCGCACCATGCGGTCGACGAGTTCGCCGCCGAACGCATTCTCCAGGCCGATGTCTCGGTGCAGGATCTCGAGCACGACGCCGCGCGGCAGCGTCGCCCTGATCTCCGCGATGACCTCGTCCTCCTGCCCCGGCAGGGTCCGGATGTCGATGAGTGCCTCGGCGCGCTCCGGGATGACGTTGTGCTTGTACCCGGCGCGCAGCACCGTGGGGTTGCTCGTCGTGCGGATCGTCGCCTGCAGGAAGCCGGCCGCGCTGCCCGTCGCGAGGATGAGCGTGTCCGGGTCGGCGCCCGCCTGCGCCGGCAGCAGCTCGGCGAGTCGGGCGAGCAGCGCCTCGGTCGTCGTCGTGAGCCGCACCGGCCAGTCGAGGTGGCCGATCCGCACGACGGCCTCCGCGAGCCGCGTCACCGCGTTGTCCCGGATGACCCGGGAGCCGTGCGCCGCGCGGCCCTCGGCGACGAGACGCGCCCATACGAGCGCCTTCTCCCCCGTCTGCAGCAGGTACGCGCGGTGGCCGGCGATGTCGACCGAGTAGCCGCCCACCTCGCTGATCGCCTCGGTCGCTCCCGCGAAGAGCTCGGGTCGCTGCTCGACGGCCCAGTGGCTGCCGAGGACGCCGCCGTTCTCCTCGTCGGCGAAGAATGCGATGACGAGCTCGCGCTCCGGGAGCCGGCCGCCGTCGAGGATGTCGGCGAGCGACTGGACGATCATCGCGTCCATGTCCTTCATGTCGACCGCGCCGCGGCCCCAGAGGAGTCCGTCGCGGACCTCGCCGGCGAACGGGTCGACGTTCCAGCTGGCCGGATCGGCGGGGACGACGTCGGTGTGACCGTGCACGACGAGCGCGGGCTGCGACGGATCGCGACCCGGGACGCGCGCCACGAGGCTCGTGCGCCGCGGCGCCGACTCGAAGTACTCGGGCCGCAGCCCCATGGCCTCGAGCCGTGCGCCGAGATACTCGGCGGCCTCCGCCTCGCCGTTGGCGTCGCCGCCGCCGCGATTCGAGGTGTCGAACCGGATGAGGTCGCGCGCGATCGTCGCGGTCGGGCTCAGCGCCGTCCCGTCCTCAGCTGGCTGCCCCGACATGTCACCACGCTAGAGGCTCCGGCCCGGATTCGGGAGGGTCAGCGGCCCTCCGGCCGGGGAAGTCCCGCGGCCAGCTCGGCGTAGACCTCGCGCGCGTCGTCGAGGCGGGCGAGCGGCGCGCCCTGGCCGACCCACAGCGACAGCAGGTCACCGATGCCGCGACGGCCTGCCTCGGCGCGGAATCGGCCGGTGAGCCAGTTCTGGGCGGGGAAGGCCGCGATCGCGTCGGCCGCCTCGAGGGCGCGCACGGCGCGATTCGGCACGCCGCGGGACAGCCGTCCGCTCATGGCTCGGGTGAGGACGGTCCCGTCGGCCGCCGTCGAGGCGATGCTGCGCCGGTGCGCGTCCGTCGCGGCGGACTGCCGGGTGCGGAGGAATGCGGTGCCGGCGACGATCCCCGAGGCGCCGAGCGCGAAGGCGGCAGCGACACCGCGACGGTCGGCGACCGCGCCCGCGGCAAGGACCGGCAGGCGCACCGCGTCGACGACCTGCGGCACGAGCGCGAAGGTGCCGACGAGCGAGTCGGCGGGATCGCGCAGGAAGGACACCCGGTGTCCCGCCGCCTCCATCCCCGTCGCGACGACGGCGTCGACGCCGCTGACCTCGAGCGCGACGGCCTCCGCGACGGTCGTCGCCGTCCCGACGAGTCGGATGCCCGCGACGCGCGCGCGATCGACGAGCGAGTCGGAGGGCGTGCCGTAGACGAGGCTGAGCACGGCGGGCCGCGCCTCGAGGACGGCATCGAGCTGCTCGTCCGCGCTCGGCAGGTATCGCGCGGGCTCGGCGGGCACCTCGAGCCCGAGCTCGTCGAAGAACGGGCGCATCGCGGCGACCGCGGCCGCGAGGTCCGTCTGCCCCGGTCGGACCTCGTCGCCGGTCGGCAGCCAGAGGTTGAGCGCGAAGGGTCGCGCCGTCGCCGCACGAAGCGCGCCCGCGGTCTCGAGGATCCGTTCCGGGTCGTAGCCGTACAGCCCGTAGGAGCCCAGTCCCCCGAGCTCGCTCACGGTCGCCGTGAGCTCGATGGAGGACAGCCCGCCGAAGGCGCCGAGGACGATCGGCGAGTCGATCCCGAGGAGCTCGGTCAGCTGCACCGCGCTCA
Source organism: uncultured Microbacteriaceae bacterium (assembly GCA_934661165.1). Classification (GTDB taxonomy): domain Bacteria; phylum Actinomycetota; class Actinomycetes; order Actinomycetales; family Microbacteriaceae; genus 73-13. The sequence goes on from CAKUJB010000001.1 coordinate 2,513, forward strand.
TGCCCGAGCGCCGTCGACATAGTCCCGGAGCACGGCCGCGTGGTTGATCTCGGGGTCGCGAGCGGCATACAGCAGCGTCGTCGTCGCGTGGGCATCGATGAGTGCGTGGAGCTCGTCGACGGCCGGGTTGCCGTCGAGCTCAATGCGGTAGCGGCCGGCGAACTCCTCGAGCCGCGCCGGGTCGTGGTCCCACCACGTCCGCAGCTCGGGACTCGGCGCGACGTCTTTGAGCCAGTGGTCGAGCGCGGCGCGCTCCCGCGAGACGCCCCGCGGCCACAGCCGATCGACGAGCACCCGGCAGCCGTCCGCTGGATCGGGACCCGAGTAGATCCGCTTGATCCGCACGGTGTGGGCCGTCATGGCGCGCCTCCTGCCTCGGGTGCCCCGATGCTCCGAGCGTACTCCCGCGGGGACCGGCCCTGGCGGCACGCGTCCTCAGGTCACCGGCGCCAAACGGCTCCGGCCCCTGAACTGGACTGAGCGTCCTGTTCAGGGGCCGGAGCACCACTGTGCGCGAGGGGGGACTTGAACTCGATCAGCCTTTCTCGCGCACAGATTCCGCGAAGTGCGTTCTGGCCCGTGTTTCCGGGCATCGCGGCCGATGCGCGTCCTGACGGAGTACGTCCAGCTACACGTCTCCGCAGAGCTGGTAGCACATGGTCTAGCACGTGAAAACTGCCGCCGTGAGAGGGGAACTGACTTCCCCTATGAACTGCCCAGCGAGTCGCCCGCACCCGAGGACTTCTCTTGTTGATATTGCTCCAGCGGATCGAGAAGTTTGATGTCAGTGACTTCGGTGACGCCCTCTTCGACACTGAGCTTGATCATGACCCGGACCGCTGCCTCGTCCTGCGCATGGAAGTAGTGATCATTCCAGTCCTCAAGGAGTTCCACGCCAGAACCCTCATCCATGAACCAGTCGGACTTAGCGACGAAACCCTCGAAGTAGACCGTTGCTTCCGCGGTCGCGATTACTAGGTCACCGCTCGTAACAAGCTCAAACTCAGACTGCTGCTCGATATCGGAGATCGTGGCGTCCTCGAGTCCCGGAGCCGAGAACTGAACGAACTCGGGGTAGTCGTAGTCACCGCCGTACACCATTTGCAGCGACACGCTCTCTCCCACGAGAGAAAGGAGTGCATTCGTTGCTGCTGTCGCGAGGGCTGCCTCACGTTCCGCTTGCTCTGTTGCCGCCACAAGAGCGTCAACTTGTTGCTTCGCCGCCCAGACATTCTTCGCCAGCTGCACGGTTGCATGCTCGCCGGGTAGGCGGAGCACATCTTCGACAAGATCCGGGTGGAAGCCCTTCCCGTCCTCGGCAAGGAAGCCAGTATCTGCAGTCACGAAAATCACCGTGTCCTCGGCGCGGCTGGCGGCTGCGCGGCTGAGCAGGCTCTCCCAGATCACGGCGTCGCGGAAGCCAGCCGATGCATGATCAGTACCGACCGCGTGAAACGGTCGGCGACGCTCAAGGTCGCGCGCCACGAGTCTCTCAAGCGCGATGCCTGGCACAGGAGCGAGCGCAACCCCGGGCCGACTGAGCAAGTCGTCAAAGTTTGCATCGATCTGCTCCGCGAGCCGGTCGAACGCCTCCCTTAGCTGACTCGCTGGCAGGTGCATCGACGCGCCCAGCCGTGCTGCGCGATCGACCACTGCATCCGCTTCTCCACGGGTTACGAGTAGCTCCTCGCGCTGCTGACGTCGGAGTTCCTGAAGCACAACAACCGGATAGACCACTTCGCAGTGGCCTGCCGAGGCGAGGGTGAGCAGGGCTGGTCCGGCCCCGGACATCAGCCATAGATCGCGATGGACAGCATTGGAGTCGAGAACGACGACGATCATGGTTGCGCCTCCCTCGGATTGGTACCTGCGGGTTCAGCGGGCTCATCATCGTTGCTCGTCGAGTCCTGTGCCAGGGCGATCAGGACGAGCGAGCAGTCGTCGTGGGTGCGGGGCACGATGACGTCGCGGAGGGTTTCGGCGAGTTGCTCGTGCATTGTCTCGGTGGGTAGATCGCGGCAGGCCTGCAGCAGCTTCGAGCAGGCACCAGCCATAGTGCGGGTGCTTCGTATGTAGAGGGAGGCCTCCGGACCGTCAGACATCATTACGAAGCCCGTCACCGCCCGGGAGGACGTCGTCACCCGGCCCCGGTAGACGCGAATCGAGCCAGCAGCATCGCGGGAGGTGATGAACTTCGTTTCGTTGATGAACTCACCGTTGTCGGGGATGCCGAGTGCTCGGACGACCCGAGTTCCGCCCTTGAGGACGTGCTCCACACCGATGACACCGTCGCCGAGGTGCAGCGTGATGAAGCGGTCGCCGCGTACTGCCACCACGAGCAAAGTCGCGGCCAGATCACGGACATCGCACTTGATCAAGGGTTCAGCGCTGCGGTCGGGTAGGTCGAGCCGGGCTCGGTCGTCGGCGGAGACATCGAGCCCTTTGGCGGCACTCGTGACCAGGGCATTCAGTAGATCGGTAGCCAAGCTCGCCCGCAATGTGCCCAGGTTGTTCGTCGCCCGGAACAGTTGATCGAACTGCTGAGCGACCAAGCGCGACGCAAGATCGGCCAGGATCTCCGCGCCGTAGTGTGACAACTTCGCCGAGCCTGCGCCATCGGCGAGGGATCCCACCACGGTCCCATCGGAGTCCGCCAAGACCGCAACGTGGTCCTGACACGGGACCGAGGCATCAGCGTGAGAGCGCCCCTGATGTCGTGCGGATGCGAAGCGCCACTCGATGGCGTCGAGCGCCTCCTCGCGTGAAGGAGGTTCCAGTTTGCTCCTCAGAACTTGAAGTCCGACCATGACTTGATCCCGTCCACGTCGATCGGGACGCCGTCACCCGGCGTCGACTGCGAGACCCGAGACACCGAGGCGCTCAGCCACGAGAAGAAAGACTGGAAGTTGAGACCCTGAAGCTTGAACGCCGGGCGTGGAGCGCTGAAGCGGTTCAGGGTTGCCATGTCAGCACTAGCCCCGATGCCGATCGGGAACACGACGAGCTTCCGGTCTGCGGCAAGCTGCTGGACGCGGCCGACCTGTGCGTCTAGGACCGACGCGGAGCCGGTCGGCTGCCCATCGGTCATGAGCACGAGCCACGGCTGGTAGTAGTCGACACCGTTGTCCTTGTACGCCTGCTTCCGCTCGTCGAGCAGGTCGAGGGAGAGTTTCACCGCTTCCCCGAGCGGCGTGTCCCCGGTCGCACGCAGGACCGGCGGCCGCGACTGCGTCGCAACCGTTTGGAAGTCGGTCTCCTTCTGCACGGGGCCGAACGTGACGATGCTGATCTCGGCACTGTACTTCGCGATCTCGTCCTGGTTGATCGCCTGATAGAAGGAGGCGACGCCGGAGTTGAGCTCCTGGATGGGCGCGCCGCTCATCGAGCCGGATGCGTCGAGGCAGAGGCTGATTGCGACGCGGGAGGTTGGGTTGTCTACGAGGTCGTCGAGATCGATCAAGCTGGCCATGGTTGGTTCCTTCTGTCGTGTTGGTCCGGTCTATCTACCCGCGGAGGCGATAGCAGAGATGATGAGGATCGCGATGAGGATCCCGAAGCCCCATCCGAAGATCGCGCCCCATGGCACGTTGCTCTTCGCGGGTTGCGGAGTGACCTTGGAGGCGGTCGACGACTTCGTAACCGATGGCGTCGTTTTCGCGAGAGAGGCGTGATGCCGGCAGTAGCCGCCACGCTCGTCGTGCATCCACTTGGCGGCCATGTAGCCGCACTGCTTGCAGCCGACCTGACGCCAGCAATCGTCGCAGTACTGAGCGCGGCCGCGGGTCGGTGTGAAGGTTTTGCCGCACACCGGGTTGTTACACTGAATGGCCTGCTTGAGAGACGAGCCGTAGCTCCGGCCGCCGCCCGTCGACGCGTAGCCACCGGCCCGCGCGGTGGCCCGAACTCGAGGTCGACGGACGTGAAGATCGCAGAAGATGTAGAGGTTCTCCTCAGCAGGGATGAACTTGTTCGTGCACCCCTCGTACTTGCATTGCTTCATCTTCCGGCGCGTCGGGAAGATGTCCATGGCCATCGGGTCGTTCCTAAGCATGTTGTCGGCGCTGCTCAGGTAGCCGTTGAATAACTCTGCCCACTCGGTGGTCGAATACCTCCTCTGAGGTGTGAAGTGGGAGCCGCCCTTCTTGAAGGTCTCTGCGAAGGCCTCTCGGACTTTGTAGGTCATGTGGTTCCAGATGAAGCCCCACTTGCCAGGGGGAACCACGTCGTCTTTGCCCTCGTAGGCGAAGACGCCTGCCTTGATGTTCTCGGCGGGAGAGCCGCCGCCGACAGCCGAATAGGGTGGCTTGCCGGGCATCATGATCATGAAGAGCAGCGTCGCGATGGCGAAGTTCTCCATCTCCTGCGTCCGCAGGAAGGTCTTGAAGTCCTTGCCGCTCACTTCGGGCGGTGTGAAGTTCGCCGTGCCGACGGAGCACGGGTACCCCTCGATCTGGTAGCTGTCGCAGTCGACGAAGTACACCTCTGTGGGCGATACCACGAGGATGTTCGCAGCATTGATGTCGCCAAGGATGACCCGGCGGTCGTTCAGGTAGCGGATCTTGTCGAGGATGGTGAGGCACAGCCTGATGGTGTCCTTCCGGGTCCACCTGGGGAACTTCGTCGGCAGGAGCATCGGCATGAAGACCGATTTGCTCAACTCGACGCCCTTCGCCTGCGGCATGAGGTACCCGATGAACTCGTTCGACGAGTTAAAGAGGATGGCCTCGGGGAAGCAGATGCCGGCATAGCGGATCGGCTTCGAGATCATGGTTCGCAGCTTGGCGAGGCGATCACTGGTTATCTTGTCCCGCTTGTAGATCTTCGCGACGTACCCGCTTGCGTTCGTGGTGAAGACCGCTCCTTCGCCACCCTCGGCGAGCTTCTCAGCGACGACGATCTGGCGCTGCATGGTCCCGTCGTCTGCGACGACAGTCGTGTTGACGCGCGCGCCCTTCGCCACCTGCTCGCCAGGTACTTCGCCTCGGACTGGCAATACTTTGCCCGGCGCGGCGATGCGTGCCACATGGGCGAAACGCGGGGCTTCTGGAACCGTCATCGTCATGACTTGCGCAGCCCGACTCGCTCCCACCACGGCTCCGGCGTTGCCACGGGCGCTGCGGGCGCCACCCTCGAGCTAGCTGCTCTGGGCATGGACGTGCTCTTCGGGCCGTCGGTCCGAAGCAGATTTGAGAAAGCTTCCACCCGACCGCTTCCCGCTACGCGCGAGACGACCATGGTCTGACCCCTACGAGGGCGGACCGACTCGAACTCGACGATGCGTTGGAGGTCCTTCGCGAGAGCTCGGTCCTGGGTGATGAAGTGGAGGTTCGCTTGCGTGCGGAACTTCAGGGCCACTGACAGGAGGACGGCATCGGCGAAGGGGTCGTTCGCGTCGCCGGCGACTTCGACCGTGCCGGTCTTGACGAGAGGGATCAGCTTCGCCAGCGTGTACTTTGCACGCTCGGCCAGGCCCTCCTTTTGAGTAGAACGAGAGTGCTTCACGAGTTCCTCGTGATTCCTCGCCGCGAGGATCAGTCGGCCGGTCCCCGAGAGGCGAGGTATCTCGTGTGACCAGAACGTCGCTTCCTTTCCAGCGTCCAAGATGATCTGCTCACCCTTGCGATCGTCACCCTTCCAGCACGCTACGAGGAGGGCCGAGGTATCGAGGAAGATCAGCGTGCTCGTCCGCGTCATGCCACGTCCCCGCTCGATCCGTACCCGAGGATTTTGCTCCCGGTCGCGGACGCCGTCTCGGCCTCTCCCCAGGCCGCAATCTTGCTGGTCGGGGGTACGGTCGTCGTTCCGGGGGCAGCAGGGCTGACTGTGGCGGCCAGTACGGCTCCGACGAAGCCGAGCGCCTTCGACCGAGGCTGGGCCGGAGCACTCCCCGGAGACAGTGTCGACGCCTGAGTGTGCATCTGAAAGCGAAGCTTGGATATCCGACGCTGGGGTCGAGGAGCAGAAAGGTCCAGCAGGCGTCTGTGTATCCGTGCTGTGTTATTCACGATCTTGGAGGAGCTGCTCATCGCAGAGTTGCCCGTGCGAGCCTTAGACGCAGCTTGTTTCCGGACAACCGCATTGCCGATGTAGGTCGAGCGACTCAGGCCGTAGCCGTACAGCCTCTGGTTGCGTCCGGTGACGACACCTGCCGTCCAGCTCCGACTTGAGCCGCTCCCTGATCGGAACCTGCTGCCCATCCTGTTGACGACTTTGTTCCCGATGTCCTGGGCCCGGGACTTCGAGTAGCCCTTCGCCTGGTACTGACCGGCGATCTTGCCGGCCACGAACGACCGAGTGTTTGCCGAGTAGGAAGCGCCCGAGGTTCTTCCAACTGAGGTGCCGTGGCTCGAAGACGAGATCCGGCCGGACCCCCTCTTGCTCCGTCCCGAAGAACTCCCGCCGCTGTAGCTCGACCGCGACGAGTTCGAGCCGAACCTGCCCCGGCCGTAGCTAGATCTTCCGCCCCCATAGCTACGACCGCCTCCCCCACCAGACCTGGCCATCACACCCCCTGATCGAACGTGCTCTTCAGTCTATTGGTGGGCGTAGACATCGGAGCTTGCCGGGCGACCAGCGACCTGTCGAGGATCACGCTCGAAGAGCTGCGGCACACGCACGCGACCCTGCTGCGGGCACTCCAGGAGCACCTCAAGGTGGTGGAGGAGCGCCTTGGTCACCCAGTATCACCACCAAGATGAATATCTAGAGGTAGGTCGCACCGACAGTGCAGAAGCAGCCTGCCAGCTGCCTCGTCGCACTCGTCGCCAGCGGATAAAGTCCCGCGTCCGAGACCGAATCCGTCCATGAGCGGAGCGTTGCGCAAACCGACGAGCGCATGAAACCGAAATCGCTCCTGATCTAGGACCGAAATCCCAGATCAGGAGCCATTCCACCACTGTGCGCGAGGGGGGACTTGAACCCCCACGCCCTTTCGGGCACTAGCACCTCAAGCTAGCGCGTCTGCCATTCCGCCACCCGCGCGCAGGCTCCGTTGTGGGGAGCACGAGGATCAATGCTAGCACTACGCGGCGCTCGCCTGCGCCGTCACGAGGATCGGCGAATGATCGCTGCGACCCCGCCGGAGCGTCTGCACGTCGAGCACCTCGATGCCGCTCGCCGTGACGAAATCGAAGTGGCCCTTGACGATCTTCATAGCCTGGTACGTCCGCTTGTCGCTGAGCGTCAGGTCGATGCCGCTCCGGCCGAGACGCGCGCCGAGCCGGTTGTGGAACAGCGGGTAGTTGTAGTCGCCGACCATGAGCACGGGCGCTCCCCTGCCGAGCTGCGAGAGGCGATCGTGGGCGGTCTGGATCTGCAGCCGGCGCAGCGCCGAGCGCGCGGTCGGCGGTGCCGCGTGGAACGAGGCGATGACGAGCTCCCGGCGGGTGTCCCGCTCCCGCACATGCACGCCGACGAGCCGCTCCCGGGTGCGGTCGAAGACGGCGTCGTGGAGCGACTTTTTGAGCTCGAATGTCGCGCTCCGGAGCTGCTCGAACCGCTCGTCGCGCACATAGACGGCGAGGGCGAGCGTGTTGCGTCCGGTGTGCTCGGCGAGCCGCAGTCCGCCGATGCGCGCGGGCAGGCCGACCCGATACGCCTCCTGGACGCAAAGCGCGTCGAGGTCGGGCTCGTTCGCGACGAGCCCGGCGAGTTCCTCTTCGGCGCGGCTGTGGTAGAGGTTGTAGCTGATCACCCGGATCACGTGCGGCAGAGTACTGCGTTCATGTTGCGGTCATGTGACACGCGTACTGTGCCGGGTATGCAGGACCTGCTCTCGACCCCTGTCACGACGATCACCGGCGAGTCGACGACGCTCGAGGAGCACGCCGACAAGGTGCTCCTCATCGTCAACGTCGCCTCGCGCTGCGGCAACACCCCGCAGTACGAAGCGCTCGAGGCGCTGCAGCGCCGCTATCAGGAGCGAGGCTTCACCGTGCTCGGGTTCCCCTGCAACCAGTTCATGGGCCAGGAGCCCGGCAGCAACGAGAAGATCCTCGACTACTGCACGACGACCTGGGGCGTGACATTCCCGATGTACGCGAAGCTCAAGGTGAACGGGCCCCGCGTCCACCCGCTCTACGAGCGGCTGCGGACCGTGCCCGACGCCGCCGGCGCGGCGGGACGCGTCGAGTGGAACTTCGAGAAGTTTCTCGTCACCCCCGACGGCGAGGTCCATCGGTTCCGCCCGGGCGTGCTGCCGGAGGACCCGGCCATCGTCGGCCTCATCGAGCAGCACCTTCCCAGCTGACATGCGACTCACGCTCATCCGCCACGGCCAGACCCCGTCGAATGTCCGCGGCCTCCTCGACACCGGCGCTCCGGGCCCCGGACTCACCGAGCTCGGCGGTCAGCAGGCCGCCTCGCTCCCGACACGGCTCGCCGGCACGACCATCGACGCGGTCTACGTCAGCACGCTCATTCGGACGCATCACACCGCGGCGCCCTTCGCGGCGACTCGCGCCGTCGACCGGGTCGAGCTCCCCGGCGTCCACGAGGTCGAGGCGGGCTCCCTCGAGATGCTCGGGGACCAGGACTCGGTGCGGCGCTACATGGAGACCGCTTTCAGCTGGGGCCTCGGCGACCTCGACACCGCGATGCCGGGCGGACCGAACGGGCACGACTTCTTCGGCCGCTTTGACGCCGACATCGAGCGCGTCGTGAACGAATCGACCCATCCCGTCGTCTTCAGCCACGGCGCCGCGATCCGCATCTGGGTCGCGGCTCGGGCGAGGAACATCGCGCCGGAGTTCACGGCCCACCACCACCTCCCGAACGCCGGCGTCGTCGAGCTCGAGGGCTCGCCGTCGGCGGGCTGGCGACTGCTGAGCTGGCCGGAGGCGGAGGTGCCGGCGGACGACGACGACCCGGTCGACGTCGAGCTCGACATCGTCGACGGCGAACCGACCGTCGATGGCGGGCGGAGCATCGGCGCCCCGGCCTGAATCCGGTCGGTCGCCGGGATCGAGGCGAGCCGCGCATTCCTCTAAGAACGCGATCTAGACTTCCCGCATGAGCCGCACGCTGACGAATGCTGCCGACGCCGGACGCTATGAGCTCCGGGAGGACGGCGAGCTCATCGCCTCCGCCGAGTACACGGTCAGCGGTGACTCGGTCGCCATCACGCGCGTGTTCACGCGGCCGACGCACCGCGGCCAGGGCATCGCCGCCGACATCACGGAGTTCGCGGTCGACCAGATCGTCGCGGACGGCCGCAAGGTCGTCCCGGTGTGCTGGTACGCGGCGGGCTGGTTCGAGCGGCACCCCGAGCGCGCCGACGCCCTCGCCTGATCAGGCGAACCAGGCGGGGTTGAGCACGAGCCGGGGCCGGCGACCCGCCGCCTCGAGGATCGCGGCGACCGCCGAGCGCACGGGCTGATTGGCGACGGCCACGAGCTCGAGGTGGTCGGGGTCAGAGCCGCTGCCGACGAGGACGACGAGCTCGGCGCCCCGCTCGGCGCCGCGGGCGTCGTCCCATCGGATCGGGTCGAAGGCGCCCCCCTCGCCGAGCTCGGCCCGCCACCCGGACTCGTCGGTGAGCGGTCCGGCGGACAGCAGGTCCTCGAGTCGATCGCGGTGGACGACGAGATAGCGGCGGGACGAGGTCGTGCGCACCGCGAGTCCGTGGCTCGGCTTGCCGGGACGACTCGTCGGGGCGACCGCAGTCCGTGTGCGCGGCGCGGCCCGCCGGGGCGCCGGCTCCGGGGCGCGGCGCGGGGCGCAGACGTCGCACGCGCCCGCCTCGAGGCCGTGGATGCATTCCGTGCTCACGGCTCTATTGTCCGTCATCCTCGCCGGGCAGCAGCCGTGCGGGCCGCAGCGCCTCCCGACCGAATCGGGCACGCGCGGCGTCGACCGCCGCGTCCGCATCCGCCCACGGGTCCTCGTCCTCCCAGAGCACGGGGGCGCCGGCGGCCGACTCGAGCCGCTCCGCGCGCACGCCGATGAGCCGGATGCGCTGCGGCAGGACGCCGCCGTGGTCGCGCAGCGCAGTGTACAGGCCGAGCGCGGCGTCGTGGATGTCGCGTCCGCCCGAGGCGGCCCGCTCGAGCGTCGTCGAGCGCGTGACGATGCTGAGGTCCGCCCACCGCACCTTGAGGCTCACCCCGCGCGCCCTCGTGCCCGCTCGCCGGAGGCGGGCCGCGACGTCGTCCGCGAGGCCGAGGAGCTCCCGCCGCAGGACGACGTCGTCGTCGACGTCGGTCACGAAGGTCCGCTCCCGGCCGATCGACTTCTCCGGCCGCTCGGTGAGGACCGGTCGCGGGTCGCAGCCGTTCGCGAGCTCATGGAGTCGCGTCGCGAGCGCGGTGCCGAGCGCGCGCTCGAGCGAGGCGACCGGCGTGTCCGCGAGGTCGCCGATCGTCGAGATCGCCCGCGCCCGGAGCAGCTCCGCGGTCCGACCGCCGACGCCCCAGAGCGCGCCGACCGGCATGGGTCGGAGGAATGCGAGGGTCGCCTCAACCGGCACGACGAGCAGCCCGTCGGGCTTGGCCCGCGACGAGGCCAGCTTCGCGACGAACTTCGTCCCCGCCGCGCCGACGGAGCACACGAGCCCCGTCGCCTCGCGGACGCGTTCGCGCAGCAGCGTCGCGGCGACCTTCGGGCTGCCGATCGCGAGTCGCGCGCCGCTCACGTCGAGGAACCCCTCGTCGATCCCGACCTCCTCGACGAGCGGCGTGATCGTCCGGCAGACCTCGAAGAACACGCGGGACCAGTGCCGGTACCGGTCGAAGTGCGGCTCGACGACGACCGCGGTCGGGCAGCGCCGGAGCGCGGTCGCCATCGGCATGGCCGAGTTCACGCCGAATGCGCGGGCCTCGTACGTCGCCGCCGTCACGACCGACCGCGGCGAGCGATGGCCGACGATGACTGGCCGCCCGCGCAGCTCCGGGCGGTCGAGGAGTTCGACGGAGGCGAAGAACGCATCGAGGTCGGCATGGAGCACGACGGCGCCGCGGTCGTCGGCGTCCGGGGCGCTGACGAGCCGGTCGCTGCCGTCCTGCTTGCTCATCCCAGCGCCATACTAGAGACATGCCGGCGCAGCACCCGTGGTCCCGCTATGTCGCGATCGGCGACTCGTTCGCGGAGGGCATCGGCGATCCCGAGCCCGAGGCCCAGGGCGGCTACCGCGGCTGGGCCGATCGTGTCGCGGAGGTGCTCAGCGCGCAGCACCCCGACTTCGCGTACGCGAACCTCGCCGTGCGGGGCAAGCTGCTGCGGGGCATCCGCGAGGAGCAGGCGGAGGCGGCGCTCGCGCTGCAGCCGGATCTCATCATCGTCTCGGCAGGCGGCAACGACATCCTGCGGCCCGGGACCGACCCCGACGAGGTCGCGGGGCGTCTCGATGAGCTGCTCGGCCTGCTCGGCCGCGACGGCGCGACGATCGCGATCTTCACGGGCCCCGACATCGGGATGCGGCCGGTGATGCGGGCGATCCGCGGCAAGGTCGCGATCTTCAACCAGCACGTCTACGCGATCGCGCGGCGGCACGACGCGATCGTCATCGATCTCTGGGCCCTGCGGGAGCTCGCCGACGCGCGCATGTGGTCCGACGACCGGCTGCACTTCTCACCGCTCGGTCATCACACGATCGCGATCCACGTCCTCGAGTCGCTCGGCGTCGCGCACGACCTCGAGCCGATGGCGCCGCCGCCGCTGCCGCCGCAGTCCTGGCGTCAGGCGCGGGTCGGAGACCTGGTGTGGGCGCGCGAGCACCTCATGCCGTGGGTGGTGCGCCGACTCCGCGGCCGTTCCTCCGGCGACGGTCGTCCACCGAAGCGGCCGGAGCTGCACCCGCTGCGCTGAGCCGGCCGCGGGCCCGCGCGAGTCGCGAAACATGCTCGCAACGGAGGCGATCTACGCTGACGGCATGCGCACCGCGACCCTCGGCCCCGCGGCGGTGTCCACCGCGGCGGAGCTGCTGCGCGGACGGCGTGTCGCGGTGCTCACCGGGGCGGGCATCAGCACCGACTCCGGCATCCCGGACTACCGTGGCCGCGGGGCCCCCGTGCGCACGCCGATGTCGTTCCAGCAGTTCCGCGGCGACCCCGATGCGCGGCGGCGCTATTGGGCCGGTTCGCACCTCGGCTGGCGACGCTTCCACGCCGCGACGCCGAACGAGGGGCACCTCGCGATCACCGACCTCGAGCGCGCCGGGCTCGTCGCCGGCGTCGTCACGCAGAACGTCGACGATCTCCACCTGCGCGCGGGGACCCGCCACGTCGTCGAGCTCCACGGCAGCATGCACACCGTCAGCTGCCTGCAGTGCGGGCAGACCTTCGCCCGGCAGGCGATCGCGGAGCGACTCGCGCGCCTGAATCCGTGGCTCGATGATCTCGTCCGGCGTGAGCTCGCCCCGGACGGCGACGTCGACATCGCGGAGTTCGGGGCGACGGTCGTCCCGGACTGCAGCATCTGCGGCGGGATGCTCAAGCCGGACGTCGTCTTCTTCGGCGAGTACGTGCCGCCGACGACCTTCGATGCGGCAGCCGCGCTCGTCCGAGGCGCCGACGCGCTCCTCGTCGCCGGCTCGTCGCTCGTGGTCAACAGCGGCATCCGCATCGTGGAGCTCGCTCGCCGCCGCCGCGCGCCGATCGTCATCGTCAACCGCGGCGAGACCAAGGCCGACGACCGCGCCTCAGTGCGCCTCGAGGGCGGCACGACGGAGATCCTCACGGCGCTGCGCGATCAGCTGCTGCCCTGAGGCCCCCGCATCCGCCGGATCGTGCGCACCGTGAGCTGCGCGGCGACGATGAGTAGGAATGCGCCGAAGAGGATCGCGCCCGTCCGCGGGTCGATCCAGGTCGCCGCGTGCATGCCGAGCACGGCCACCCCGGCGCCGACGATGCCGATCGTGAGACCGGCGACGAGGTCGGCGTTGCGTCGCCGGAGATTGAGGATCGAGGTGGTCACCGCATTCGGCATGAGCGCGACGAGGGAGCCGCCCTTCGCGGCGAGGTCGCCGAATCCCGCGACGATGATGAGCGCGGGCACGATGATGATCCCGCCGCCGACGCCGATCAGCCCGGAGAGCACGCCGGCCAGCAGGCCGAGCCCGAGCAGGAGCAGGAGGTCGAGCGGGCTGAGGAGCCGCGGCTCACCGCGGGTCGGCTCCTCGAGGAAGAGCTGCACGGCGACGACGAGCAGCGTCGCGATGAAGATCCACGAGATGATGGTCGAGGGCAGTCGGTGGAGCAGCGCGCTGCCGATGGCGCCGCCGACGACCGCGCCGATCGCGATGACGAGCGAGGCGGCCCAGTCGATGTGGCCGCCGGCGGCGTACGCGAGCATCCCGCCGACCGAGAGCGGTGCGACGGCGAGGAGCGAGGTGCCGGACGCGAGCTTCTGCGGCATGTGGAGCAGGAGCACGAGGCCGGGCACGATGAGCACGCCGCCCCCGACGCCGAACAGTCCCGAGAGGAATCCGGCGACGGCGCCGATCCCGACGTAGGCGAGGAGACGCGGCAGGCTCGGCACCCCGCCACGCTACCGGTCCCGACGGCACGTCTCGCGCGCGGCGGCCGGAGTTCACCGGATCGCCGCACTAGGCTGGTCGGGCCATGGCGCCACTCACGATCCTGCTCGGCTGCGACACCTTCACCCCGAACGTCAACGGGGCCGCACGATTCGCCGAGCGACTCGCCGCGGGCCTCGTCCAGCGCGGCCACGACGTGCACATCGTCGCGCCCTCGACGGGCTTCGGCAGGTCGGGCACATTCACGGAGGTGGTCGAGGGCCAGCCGATGACCGTCCACCGCTGGCCTAGTCTGCGCTGGCTCCCGCACGAGTGGGTGCGCTACACCTGGCCACAGGTCGCCGCCGTGCTCGCGGGACGCACGCTCGACCGGGTGAAGCCGGACGCCGTGCACGTCAACTCGCACATCATGGGCGGCCGCTACCTCATCCATGCCGCGACGAAGCGCGGCATCCGGCTCGTCGCGACGAACCACGTCATGTCGGAGAACATCAGCGAGCACACGACGCTGCCGCAGTTCCTCAACCGCGCATTCCTCAAGTGGGCCTGGTGGGACATCGACCGGCTGCTCGGGAAAGCTCGCTGGGTCACGACCCCGACGCGGCGCGCCGCCGACTACCTGGAGCAGAACACTTCGATCCGCGACGTGCTCGCGATCTCCTGCGGCATCGACGCCTCGCGGTACGAGCCGGACTTCACGCCGCGCGACGAGCACCGCCTGCTCTTCGTGGGCCGACTCGTCGAGGAGAAGCACGTCGAGGTGCTCATCCGCGCGCTCACACTGCTGCCGAAGGATCTCCCGGTCGCGCTCGACATCGCCGGATCCGGGGAGCACCGCCGCCATCTCGAGCAGTTCGCCGCGGATCTCGGGGTCGCCGATCGCGTCGTCTTCCACGGCGCGGTGACCGACGAGGGGCTGCGGCGCCTCTACTCGAGGGCGAGCCTGTTCGCGATCGCCTCCATCGCGGAGCTGCAGTCGATCGCGACGCTCGAGGCGATGAGCTCCGGGCTGCCGATCGTCGCGGCGGACGCGATGGCGCTGCCGCACCTCGTCCAGGAGGGCGTCAACGGCTATCTCTTCACCCCCGACGACGCGCGGGCCGCCGCGGAGCGCATCGAGACGATCCTCCGGCTCCCGCACGAGGAGCGCGTCGCGATGCAGCAGGCCTCGGTCGACGGGGTCCGCATCCACTCGCTCGACCACACGCTCGACGTCTTCGAGTCGCTGTATCGGGGCGAGCTCGACCGCGACGCGCGGGACTGAGCGGACTACTCCGGACGTCGTCCGTCGCGTCGCGCCGCGACGACATGGAGGAGGAATGCGAGGAGCTCGTCCGCCGCGGTCCCCCAGTCGTACCGCCGGGACCAGGACTCGCCGTGCTCCGAGCGCTTGAGCCAGAGGGAGTCGTCGGCGAGCCGGAGCACGGCCTGCGCGATGGCCTCGGGCGACTCCTGGTCGAAGAGCTCGGCGTGACCTCCGGTCACCTCCCGGAAGATGGGGATGTCCGAAACCGCCACTGGCGTGCCGAGTGCCATCGCCTCGACGACGGGCAGGCCGAAGCCCTCCTCGCGGGAGGCCGTCACGAGTGCGCGGGCGCTCGTGAGCGCGGCCTGATACTCGGCGTCCGAGGCGCCCTGCATGAAGTCGAGCGCGCCGTCGGGGGCGAGCGCCGTGAGTCGCGCGACGGTGGCCTCGTCGGCCCGGCTCAGCAGTCGCAGTCGCCACCCGGGCAGATGGTGCATCGCCGCGGCGAGCGCTTCGACGTTCTTGTACGGCATGAACGACCCGGCGTAGAGCAGGTCCCGACCCCGCGGCGGCCGGCGTCGGGGGGTGAGCGCGGGGTGGTCCGTGCCGTTCGCGATGACCCGGAGCGGCCGGGGCGCCATCCGCCGATCGAGCATGAGGGCCTTCGTCGTCTCGCTGATCGTGACCTGGGCGTCGGCGAGGGCGAGGACCCAGCGCTGGAAGACGGGCGTGAGGTGATACGCGCGCCAGAGGGCACGCACCGCCCAGGGCAGATCTGCCGGCGGCTTCGGGTGCGAGTAGTAGATGAGGTCGTGCACCGTCGTCACGAGGGCGTAGCGGCGCCCGATCGGGCCGATCGTCTGCATGGGGCTGTAGACGATGTCGGGCGCGAGGCGGTTGAGCGCGAGGGGGCCGATGATCGGCTCGAGCGGGCTCGTCGGGCTCGGGCCGAGTGTCCAGGGCAGCTCCGGGAGCATCGCGAGCTGGCGGACGTCGTGCACGAGCATGACGACCGGGTGGCGCCTGCCGAGCTCCTCGACGAGACGCGAGGTGAATCGGCTGATGCCGTCGTGGCGCTCGAGCCGCGTGTAGCGGCAGTCGACGAGGATGCGCACGGCGCCCGCCGCCCAGGCGACCCCGGCTGGTGGCGCGGTGCTCGTCTCGCCGGGGATGATCGCGAGCGCCTTCGTCGACTCGCCGGT
Source organism: uncultured Microbacteriaceae bacterium (assembly GCA_934661165.1). Classification (GTDB taxonomy): domain Bacteria; phylum Actinomycetota; class Actinomycetes; order Actinomycetales; family Microbacteriaceae; genus 73-13. Next base: position 18,432 of record CAKUJB010000001.1, read on the forward strand.
GTCGGCGAGCCCGAGCGCCCGGACGAGATCGTGCTCGCCGGTCGCCTCTGGGGGCGTCGCCGACTCGGCCGACTCAGCCGCGGCGGCCTCGTCCGCCGCATCGTCGGCAGCCCCGAGCGACCAGGGCTCCCCCGGCTGCATGGGATCGCTCACGCCGGCACCCGCTCGCCGAGGAAGTCGCGGATCGCCGCGGCGGCGTCCGCGGGACGCTCGTAGTGGATGAGATGGCCGACGTCCTCGAGGACGACGAGCTCGCCGGCCGGCAGGAGGTCGCGCAGCGCTTCGACGTCGCGCGTCGGCGTGATCTGGTCCTGCGCCGCCCCGATGAGGAGCGTGGGCATCGTGAGCGCGGCAGCGTGCGGCGTGACGAAGTCGCTCAGCGACGCGTCGAACCCCTCCACGACGACCCGGCGCGTCCGGAAGCCCGAGAAGTAGCGGCGATGCTCCTCCTTGATCCACCGGCGCAGCCGCCGGTCGGAGGTCGTCGTGGTGAGCAGGCTCATGCCGTCCGTCACGAGTCGCGAGCGCAGCAGACGCTCCCCCATGCGCCGCGGGAGGGCGGCGCCGACACGGTAGAGCGCCTTGACGAGCAGGCCGCCGATCGCCTGCGACCCGGCGAGCGGTGCGGACGCGATCGGATTGATGAGCACGACGCGGTCCGGTGCGAGGCCGCGATCGATCGCGGCGGCCGTGACGATGGTGCCGAAGCTGTGGCCGATGACGACGAACGGGCGTGCTCGGGTCGCGGTCGCCGAGGCGAAGTCGATGAGCCAGTCCGCATACGCGGTGATCGTGTGCGGGCCGGGCAGCGGGCTCGAGCCGCCATAGCCCGGCAGATCCGGGGCGAGAATGCGGTGTTCCGGGAGCAGGTCGATGACGCGCTGCAGCCCGTGATGGTCGCCGCGGAAGCCGTGGACGACGACGACGGTGCCCGGCGCGGCCGTGTCTGCGGTCGGTGACGTCTCCCACCATCGCGTGCGAGCGCCCGCGATCGTCGCCTCGCGCTGCGCCGTCCGGTCCGTCACGGTGACCGAGTCTAAGACCCGGATCCTGAGCCTCCTCCGAGTCGTGCGCGGATCGATGTCGGAGGTCGCCGGTAGGCTCGCGCCATGACGAGCTGGACCGATTCGATCGCCGCATTCGACCTCGAGACGACCGGGATCGATGTCCGCTCGGCGAAGATCGTCTCGGCCTCCGTGGTCCGGCTCGACGCGTCCGGGGCCGTCGTCGCGCAGCGCGACTGGCTCGTCGATCCGGGTGAGCCGATTCCCGAGCGGGCGACCGAGGTGCACGGCATCACGACGGCCCGGGTGCAGGCCGAGGGCGCGCCGGCGCGGCTCGCGGTGCCGGAGATCGTCGCGGCGGTTCGCGAGGTCCTCGAGGCGGGTATCGGGCTGGTCGTCTACAACGCCCCGTACGATCTCTCGCTGCTCGCGTGGGAGGCGCTGCGGCACGGCGTCTCCGAAATCGAACGGCTCGCGCCGATCGTCGACCCGATCATCGTCGACAAGCAGGTCGATCGGTATCGCAAGGGCAAGCGCACGCTCGACCTCACCGCCGCGCACTACGGCGTCGCCCTCGAGGGCGCGCATGACGCCGCGGTCGACGCCATTGCCGCGGGGCGCGTCGCGCAGGCGATCGGGCGCCGCTACGCGCAGCAGCTGCCGGCGACGGCGATGGAGCTGCACACGGCCCAGGTCAAGTGGGCGGCGGCGCAGCAGGCCGATTTCGCCGCGTACATGCGGCGGCAGGTGGACCCGAACTGGGTCAGCGATCGTCCGGCTTGGCCGGGCGGGCGCCAGGCCTGACTACTTCGCGCCGAACTTCCCGCCGAAGCGCTGGTTGAACTTCTCGACGCGGCCGGCGGAGTCCATGATCCGCTGCTTGCCGGTGTAGAACGGGTGCGACTCCGCGGAGATCTCCACGTCGACGACGGGGTACGTGTTCCCGTCCTCCCACTCGATCGTCTTCTCACTCGTGCGCGTCGAGCGCGTGAGGAACGCCTTGCCGCTCGCGAGGTCGCGGAAGACGATCTCGGCGTACGTCGGGTGGATCTCGGACTTCATGGGATGGACTCCTGGAGGCTGATGGGGCGGGCCGCCGCCGCGGCTGGCCGACGAACGAGTCTAGCAGATGTGCGGGGCCTGGCTCAGGCGCCGCGCGCCGCGTAGCGGCCGGAGTCGACGCTCACCCGCAGCGGTCGGCCGAAGGCCTCGCTGAGGTGCGCCGAGTCGAGCACGTGCGCGATGGGGCCCGTTGCCACTGCGACGGCGTCGCGCAGCAGCAGCGCGTGGCCGAAGCCCGGCGGGATCTCCTCGACGTGGTGCGTCACCATGACGACCGCGGGCGATCCGGGACTCGAGGCGTACCAGCCGAGCAGTTCCATGAGCTCCTCGCGGGCTCCGAGGTCGAGGCTCGCGGCCGGCTCGTCGAGCAGCAGCAGCTCGGGATCGGTCATCGTCGCTCTCGCGATCTGCACGCGCTTCTGCTCGCCGTCGGAGAGCGTGCCGAAGCGGCGCTCCTCGAGGTGGTCGAGGCGCCACTGGCGCAGCACACGTCGCGCGCGACGCTCGTCGACGTCCTCGTACACCTCCCGCCAGCGCCCTGCGACCGAGTACGCCGCGGTCATGACCGCGTCGAGCACCGTCTCCCCCGCCGGGATGAGTCGGGCCATGGCGCTCGAGGCGAGCCCGATGCGCGGCCGCATCTCGAAGACGTCGACCCGGCCGAGCTCCTCCCCGAGGACCCGGACCACACCGCTCGTCGGGTGGATCAGGGTCGCGGCGAGCTGCAGGAGCGTCGTCTTGCCGGCGCCGTTCGGGCCGAGGATGACCCAGCGCTCGGCGGAGTCGACGCTCCAGGTGAGCGGGCCGAGGATGGCGCGACCGTCGCGGATGACGGTCGCGTCGTGGAATTCGAGGACGTTCGACATGGCGCTCCCAGCCTACGGCGGACCTTGCAGACGACGCCCGCGGCTCGCTCAGCCTCGGAGGATCTCCTCGTAGAGCGAGCGCGTCGACTCGGCGATCGTCGCCCAGGAGAAGCGATCGGCGGCGCGGCGACGTCCCGCGAGTCCCATCCGGCGCGCCCCGGCGGGATCAGCGAGCACCCCGCGCAGGGCGGCGGCGAGGTCGGCGACGAATCGATCCGGGTGCAGCGGCGTCCCGGTGCCGTCCTGCGCCTGCTCGATCGGGACGAGCACGCCGGTCACGCCGTCGTCGACGACCTCGGGGATGCCGCCGGTCGCGGTGGCGACGACCGGGACCTCGCACGCCATCGCCTCGAGATTCACGATGCCGAGCGGCTCGTAGATGGACGGACAGACGAAGACGGTCGATGCGCTGAGCACGGCGATGACGTCATCGACGGGCAGGTGCTCGCGGATCCACACCACGCCCGAGCGGCTCGCCTGGAGCTCCGCGATCGTCGCCGACACGTCCGCCTCGAGCTCCGGGGTGTCGGCCGAGCCCGCGCAGAGCACGAGCTGCGCATCCGATGGCAGCTCGGCCGCGGCCCGCAGCAGGTAGGGCAGCCCCTTCTGCCGGGTGATCCTCCCGACGAAGGTCACCGCGGGACGGTCGCTGTCGATCCCGAGCGCCGCGAGCACCGCGGCGTCGCTGCGCGGCCGCCACCGCTCGGTGTCGATGCCGTTGCGGATGACCCTGACCCGGTCCGGATCCAGCGACGGGTAGCTGCGGAGCACGTCGCGACGCATGCCGTCGCTCACCGCGATGACGGCGTCCGCGTGCTCGATCGCCTCGCGCTCGATCCGGCTCGACAGGCGGTAGCCGCCGCCGAGCTGCTCCGCCTTCCACGGTCGCAGCGGCTCGAGGCTGTGCGCGGTCATGACGTGCGGCACCCCGTGGAGCAGCTGCGCGAGCCGACCAGCGCCGTTCGCGTACCAGGTGTGCGTGTGGACGAGATCGGCCTCGCCGAGGTCCGCCGCGATCTCGAGATCGGTGCCGAGGGTCTGCAGCGCGCTGTTCGCGCGGGCGAGCCCCGGCGGCGCGCCGTAGGACACGACATCGGGCTCGTCGCGCGGCGCGCCGAATGCCCGCACGACGACCCGGGTCGCCGGACGCAGCGCGCGGACGAGCTCCGCGACGTGCACGCCCGCGCCTCCGTAGATCTCGGGCGGGTACTCCCTGGTGACGAGGTCCACGCGCACGTGCCGAAGCCTAGTCGCGCTCGTAACCTGCCGGACACCCCGGAGGACTATCGTGGCGTCATGGCGCCCCAGAAGGTGTTCGGGATCGTGCTCGCCGGCGGCGAGGGCAAGCGCCTCATGCCGCTCACCGCGGACCGGGCGAAGCCGGCGGTGCCGTTCGGCGGGGAATACCGGCTCATCGACTTCGCGATCTCGAATCTCATCAACTCGGGGCTGCGGCAGATCGTCGTCCTCACCCAGTACAAGTCGCACAGCCTCGACCGCCACATCTCGAAGGTGTGGCGCTCCTCCGGCGTGCTCGACACGTACGTCGCCTCGGTGCCCGCGCAGCAGCGGCGCGGCAAGCACTGGTTCATGGGCTCCGCGGACGCGATCTACCAGAGCCTCAACCTCGTGCACGACGAGCGGCCGGACATCGTCGTCGTCGTCGGCGCGGACCACGTCTACCGCATGGACTTCGCACAGATGGTCGAGGCGCATGTCGAGTCTGGGGCGCCAGCCACGGTCGCCGGCATCCGCCAGCCCATCGAGCTCGCGACCTCGTTCGGCGTGATCGAGACCGACAGCGTGCGCTCGGAGCGGATCGCGCGCTTCCGCGAGAAGCCGACCGACGCCGTCGGCCTCGCCGACTCCCCCGGCGAGGTCCTCGCCTCGATGGGCAACTACGTCTTCGACGCCGACGCCCTCGTCGACGCCGTCTCCCACGACGCGGACCGGCCGGAGTCCCGGCACGACATGGGCGGCGACATCGTCCCGCACTTCGTCGAGCTCGGTCAGGCCGGCGTCTACGACTTCATCAGGAATGCGGTGCCCGGCTCGACCGACCGGGATCGCGCGTACTGGCGCGACGTGGGCACGATCGAGTCCTTCTTCGACGCGCACCAGGACCTCATCGCCCCGCTGCCGGTCTTCAACCTGTACAACGAGCAGTGGCCGATCCACTCGCAGCAGATCAACCAGCCGCCCGCGAAGTTCATCCGCGACGCGCAGGGCAACGCCGGCCTCGTCACCGATTCGATCGTCTCGCTCGGGGTCGTCATCTCCGGGGCGCGGGTGGACCGCACCGTCCTCGGCCCGTCGGTCGCGGTCGACTCCGGCGCGGTCGTGGCGGACGCCGTCGTCTTCGAACGCGCGACGATCGGCGCGGGTGCCGTCATCCGCCGCGCGATCCTCGACAAGGACGTGCACGTCGCGCCCGGCGGGACGATCGGCGTCGATCGCGGGCTCGATCTCGCGCGGGGCTTCACCGTGACCGAGCAGGGCATCACGGTCGTCGGGAAGGGCGCAAGCGTCAGCTGAGCCCGATGTTCCGCGGCACAATGGAGCCGTGGCCCGCTTCCTCCTCGTCCTCGACGTCGACTCGACCCTCATCGAGGACGAGGTCATCGAGCTCATCGCGGAGCACGCGGGCGTGCGCGAGCAGGTCGCGGCGGTGACGGCGCGGGCGATGCGCGGTGAGCTCGACTTCGCGGGCTCGCTCGTCGAGCGCGTGGCGACGCTCGAGGGCCTCCCCGTCTCGGTGCTCGACGAGGTCCGCGACCGCGTCCGGGTGACCGCGGGCGTGCCGGAGCTCATCGCGGGCGTCCAGGCGGCCGGCGGCGTGTTCGCGGTCGTGTCCGGCGGCTTCCACGAGATCCTCGATCCGCTCGCGGCCTTGCTCGGCATCGATCGGTGGCGGGCAAACCGGCTCGCCGTCCGCGACGGTCGGCTCACCGGTCAGGTCGACGGCCCGATCGTCGACGCCGCGGCGAAGGCGGCGGCGCTGCGGGAGTGGGCGGCCGGGGCCGGCATCCCGCTGTCGCGATCCGTCGCGATCGGCGACGGGGCGAACGATCTCGGCATGATGGCCGCCGCGGGGCTCAGCATCGCCTTCGACGCGAAGCCCGCCGTGCGAGAGTCTGCGGACCTCTCGCTGCCGGTACGCGATCTCGCCGCCGTGCTCGGCGTCCTCGGCCTCCGCGGCTGAGCGGCGAGGCTGGGCGGATTCGGCTCAGTGCCCCATGCCGAGTCCGCCGTCGACGGGGATGACGGCGCCCGAGATGTACCCCGCCTCCTCGGAGGCGAGCCAGCGCACGACCTTCGCGACCTCCTCGGGCGTCGCGAAGCGGCCTGCGGGGATCTGCCGGAGGTACGCGGACTGCTGCGCCTCGGGCAGCGCGGCGGTCATATCGGTCTCGATGAAACCGGGCGCGACGACGTTCGCGGTGATCCCGCGGCTGCCGAGCTCGCGCGTCACGGAGCGGGCGATGCCGATGAGGCCCGCCTTCGAGGCCGCGTAGTTCACCTGCCCGGCGGAGCCGAGCAGCCCGACGACGCTCGAGATGAGGATGATGCGGCCGAACCGGGCCTTGAGCATGCCCTTCGTCGCGCGCTTGACGACGCGAAACGCGCCGCCGAGGTTCGTATCGACGACGGAGTCGAACTCGTCGTCGCTCATCCGCAGCAGCAGCGTGTCCTTGGTGACCCCGGCATTCGCGACGAGGATGCCGATCGGACCGAGCGCGGACTCGATCTCGGCGAACGCGGCGTCGAGGCTCGCGCCGTCGGTGACGTCGGCGGTCACGGTGAGCGCGCCGTCCGGCCCCGCACCGCCGCGGGAGGTCACCGCGACGGGGTGCCCGGCCTCGAGGAAGGCCTCGGCGATCGCGCGGCCGATGCCGCGGTTGCCGCCGGTGACGAGGACGACGCTGCGCTCAGACATGGCTGAGAGCCTACTTGGGGAAGGGGCGTAGCCTGGAGGCATGGGTCGTCCCGTGGTCATCACGAGCGCGCCGGTCTCGCCCGAGGCCGACCGGCATCGCCGGATGGTGAGCTACACCATCATGATGGCGATCCGCTTCGCCTGCTTCATCGCGATCTTCTTCGTCGAGGGCTGGTGGCAGCTCGTGTGCCTCATCGGCGCCGTCCTGCTCCCGTACCTCGCGGTCACGCGCGCGAACGTGCACGGCGATCCCCATCGGGTCACCCCAGAGTCCCCTGACCGCCGCGGCCTGCCCGCCGGCCAGGATGACGAATGAGCGGCGCACGTCGCTGGCTCGGCTACCTCGCCCTCGTCGTCGCCTTCTCGGTCGCCTGCGGCTGGCTCGCGTCATGGCAGTTCGGCCGGAACGAGGAGGCCGCCGAGCGCATCCGCCAGATCGAGGAGAACTGGGACTCCGCACCCGTGCCGCTCGCCGAGGTGCTCGCCGGGCCGGACTCGGCCTTCGACCGAACCGAAACCTGGACGCCCGTCGAGCTCACCGGCGAGTACCTCGTCGACGAGACGCTCCTCGTGCGCAACCGGCCGCGCGACGGTCTGCCGGGATATGAGGTGCTCGTCCCCTTCCGGCTGCTCGACGGCACCGTGCTCATCGTCAACCGGGGCTGGCTCCCGGCCGGCGAACGGCAGGCGGAGACGCCGGACACCCTGCCCGAGCCGATGCGCGGGCCGCAGACGGTCATCGTCCGGCTGCGGGCCGGCGAGCCACCCGTGCCGGGCCGCTCCGCGCCGGCGGGACAGGTCGCGACGATCGAGCTCCCGCTCATCGCAGAGCTCCTCGCGGCGCCCGTGTACACCGGGGCGTTCGGGGTGCTCGCCGCCGAGCCCGACGCCGACCTCGCCGAGGCCCCGGCGCTCGCATCGCGGCCGGCCGCCGATCCGGGCCCGCACCTCTCGTACGCGGTGCAGTGGATCCTCTTCGCGGTCATGGCGGGGATCGCCCTGGTCTGGGGCATCTGGAACGAGCGGCGGCTGCGCCGCCTCAGCCCCGCGGAGCGCGCCTCGCGGGGCGCACGGCGCGACGCGGATGCCGAGGCCGAGGACGCGCTGCTCGACGCCTGAGCGGGCTCAGGCGAGTTCGACGAGCTCCTGGTAGTCGCGCCCCCAGAGGTCCTCGACGCCGTCGGGCAGGATGAGCACCCGCTCCGGGTTCAGCGCCTCGACCGCACCGGGGTCGTGGGAGACGAGGACGACCGCGCCCGAGTAGGAGGCGAGCGCGCCGAGTACCTCGAGGCGACTTGCGGGATCGAGGTTGTTCGTGGGTTCGTCGAGCAGCAGCACGTTCGCCCCGCTCACGACGATCATCGCGAGGGCGAGGCGCGTCTTCTCGCCGCCCGAGAGGACCCCGGCCGGCTTGTCGACGTCGTCGCCGACGAAGAGGAACGAGCCGAGGACGCTCCGCGCCTGGGTCGAGCTGATGTCGGGCGAGGCCGTGAGCATGTTCTCGAGCACGCTGCGCTTCACGTCGATCGTCTCGTGCTCCTGCGCGTAGTAGCCGATGCGCAGGCCGTGACCGTGATCGACGCCACCGGTGTCGGGCGCGTCGACGCCCGCGAGGATGCGCAGCAGTGTCGTCTTCCCCGCGCCGTTGAGGCCGAGCACGACGACCTTCGAGCCGCGGTCGATCGCGAGGTCGACGGCCGTGAAGATCTCGAGCGAGCCGTAGGACTTCGAGAGGTTGTGCGCCATGAGCGGGGTGCGGCCGCACGCCGCCGGCTCGGGGAAGCGCAGCTTCGCGACGCGGTCGCCGACGCGGACCTCCTCGAGGCCCGCGAGGAGACGCTCGGCGCGCGCGACCATCTGGTGCGCGGCCGCGGCCTTCGTCGCCTTCGCGCCGAACCTCGCCGCCTGGAGCTGGAGTGCCGTCGCCTTCTTCTCCGCGTTCGCGCGCTCCTTGCGGCGGCGCTCCTCGTCGGCCTCGCGCTGGCGGAGGTAGTGCTTCCACCCCATGTTGTACTGGTCGATGACCGTCCGGTTCGCGTCGAGGTAGAAGACCTTGTTGACGGTCTCCTCGACGAGCTCGACGTCGTGGCTGATGATGACGAGCCCGCCCGGATAGCCCTTGAGGAACTCGCGCAGCCACACGACCGAGTCCGCATCGAGGTGGTTCGTCGGCTCGTCGAGGAGCATCGTGTCGGCATCGCTGAAGAGGATGCGCGCGAGCTCGATCCGACGACGCTGCCCGCCCGACAGCGTCCGCAGCGGCTGATCGAGGATGCGCTCGGGCAGCGCGAGGTGCGAGGAGATCGTCGCGGCCTCCGCCTCCGCGGCGTACCCGCCGCGCGCCTCGAACTCGTCGTTGAGACGCGTGTACCGGCGCATCGCCCGATCCGCGGTGTCCGAGTCGGCCGCGCCCATCTCCTCGGTCGCGCGCGCGATCTCGGCGGCGAGCGTCCCGAGTCCACGGGCGTCGAGAATACGCGTCCGCGCGGACTGCTCGGGATCCCCGGACCGCGGGTCCTGCGGGAGGTAGCCGATCTCGCCGTGACGATCGATGCGCCCCGCGGTCGGCAGCGCCTCCCCCGCGAGCGTCTTCGTGAGCGTCGTCTTGCCGGCGCCGTTGCGGCCGACGAGCCCGATCTTGTCGCCGCGGTCGACGCGGAACGTGACGCCCGACATGAGGGTGCGCGCGCCCACGCGGATCTCCAGGTCGCTGACGGCGAGCACGGGCAGCACCTTTCGACACGAGGAGCGGACGGTTACGGCGACGGGAGAGCCGACCGTCTAGTCTACTGCCATGACGATCACCGCCCCCGTCGCCCGTCCTGTCCTCGTCGACCTCATTCCGAGGCCGACGACCGCGGCTCGTGCGCTGCTGGTCGACGCCGGCCTCGTGCTCGCCGGCGTCGCCGTCGTCGCGGCGCTCGCGAAGGTCGCGTTCTTCATCGGCCCGGTGCCGATCACGGGCCAGACCGCGGGCGTCATCCTCGTCGGCGCGGCGCTCGGCGCCCGGCGCGGCGCGGTCGCGCTCACGACGTACCTGCTGCTGGGCCTCGCGGGACTGCCGATCTTCGCCGGCCTCGTCGCGGGTCCGCTCTACGTGCTCTCGCCCTCGTTCGGCTTCATCATCGGGTTCATCCCCGCCGCATTCGTCGCGGGCTGGTTCGCGGAGCGGGCCTGGGATCGCAAGCCGTGGCTCGCATTCGTCGGCTTCGTCCTCGCGAGCATCGTGCCGTTCCTCGTCGGGGTTCCGTACATGGCGCTCATCCTCGCCGCGGCACTGGGCCAGCCGATCACGTTCGGCAGCGTCATGGAGGCGGGCCTGCTGCCGTTCATCGTGCCGGGGCTCATCAAGGCCGCGGCGGTCGCCCTGCTGCTCCCGGCCGTCTGGCTCGGCGTGCGCGCGATCGACCGTCGGCGCTGAGCCGACTCAGATCGAGAAGCCGAGGGCGCGCATCATGTCGCGCCCGTCCTCGGTGATCCGCTCGGGACCCCACGGCGGCATCCAGACCCAGTTGATCCGGAACGCGTCGAACACCCCGTCGAGCGCATTCGCCATCTCCTCCTCGATGACGTCCGTGAGCGGACAGCCCGCGGAGGTGAGCGTCATCGAGACGAGGAGCTCATCCTCGTCCCCGAGCGAGAGGTCGTAGATGAGCCCGAGGTCCACGATGTTGACGCCGAGCTCCGGGTCGACGACTTCCTTGAGCGCCTCCTCGGCCTCGTCGAAGCGCTCGGGTGCGAGTTCGGTGGGCATGGTCCCTCCAGGTTACTTCGAGTCTCCCGCCGAGACGAGGTAGCGGTCGTAGCCCTCCTCCTCGAGGCGGTCGGCCAGCTCCGGGCCGCCCTCCTCGACGATGCGTCCCTCGACGAAGACGTGGACGAAGTCGGGTCGGATGTAGCGCAGGATGCGCGTGTAGTGCGTGATGAGGAGGATGCCGAGGTCGCTCGTCTCACGGGCGCGGTTGACGCCCTCCGAGACGATCTTCAGCGCGTCGACGTCGAGGCCGGAGTCGGTCTCGTCGAGGATCGCGAAGCGCGGGCGGAGCAGGCCGAGCTGGAGGATCTCGTGACGCTTCTTCTCCCCGCCGGAGAAGCCCTCGTTGACGTTGCGCTCCGCGAAGGTGCGGTCCATGCGCAGCTCCTCCATCGAGGTGCGCACCTCCTTGATCCACGGCCGGATCGCGGGCGCCTCGCCCGTCAGCGCGGTCTTCGCCGTGCGGAGGAAGTCGGCGACCTTGACGCCGGGGATCTCCACGGGGTACTGCATCGCGAGGAAGAGCCCGGCGCGGGCGCGCTCGTCGACGCTCATGTCGAGGACGTCCTCGCCGTCGAGCGTGACCGTGCCGCCGTCGATCGAGTACTTGGGGTGGCCGGCGAGCGCGTAGGCGAGCGTCGACTTGCCGGAGCCGTTCGGGCCCATGATCGCGTGGGTCTCACCGGAGCGGATCGTGAGGTCGACGCCGCGCAGGATCGGCTTGGCGCCCTGCTCGGTCTCGACGCTGACGTGGAGGTCGCGGATGACGAGTTCAGACATCAGAATTCCTTCGGGGTGGGGTCGGCGTAGACGATGCCATCGATGATCGTCACGGGGAATGCGGGGACCGGCTCGTAGGCCGGCAGGGAGAGCGCGGCGCCGGTGCGGAGGTCGAACTTCGCGCCGTGGGCCCAGCACTCGACGGTGCCGTCCTCGAAGAAGCCCTCCGAGAGCGAGACGTCGCCGTGGGAGCAGCGGTCGCCGATGCAGTGGACCTCGCCGCGGTCGTCGAGCACGACGCAGACGGGGACGTCGCCGAGCATCGAGTACTTCGCCTCGTTCGGCGCGAGCTCCTCGAGGCGGGCGACCTCCACTCGGGTCATGCCACGGCCTCCACGGCGGGGAGCCTCGTCTCGAGCTCGGCCTCGACGGCCGCGGCGAGCCGGGCCTGCAGCTCGGGCTCCTCGATGTGCTGCAGGATCTCAGCGAGGAACCCGATGACGACGAGCCGGCGCGCCTCGGACTCGGGGATGCCGCGGGACATGAGATAGAAGAGCTGGGCGTCGTCGAAGCGCCCGGTCGCGCTCGCGTGGCCGGCGCCGGTGATCTCGCCCGTCTCGATCTCGAGGTTGGGGATCGAGTCGGCCCGTGCGCCCTCCGTGAGGAGCAGGTTGCGGTTCTGCTCGTAGCTGTCGGTGCCGACCGCGTCGGCGCCGATGAGGACGTCCCCGACCCAGACGGTGCGGGCGCCCTCGCCCTGCAGCGCGCCCTTGTAGACGACGTTGCCCTTCGTGTGCCGGCCGACGTGGTGGAGGAAGACCTGGGACTCGAGGTGCTGGCCCTCGTCGGCGAATGCGAGGCCGAGGAGCTGCCCCTCGGCACCCTCGCCCTCGAGGCGCACGCTCGTGTTGAGCCGCACGACGGCCCCGCCGAGCGAGACGACGATGTGGGTGAGCTTCGCGCCGCGGCCGACGGAGGCCTGGTGGGCGGACGCGTGCACCGCGTCGTCGTCCCATTCCTGCACGCTCAGGAGCGTGAGGTCGGCGCCCTCTTCGACACGAATGCGCACGTTCTGCGCGTAGCGGGCCGCCCCGGAGTGCTCGAGGACGATCGTGCCGACCGACCGGGGCTCGGCGACGACGAGGACGTTCGGCGGGAGGTCCTCGCCCTGGAGCGCGATGTGGCGGGTCTCGCCCGAGTTGTCGCCGCGCACCCGGATCTCGCTCGTGCCGCCGCGCCGCCAGGCCTTCGCGCTGACGACGTCCTCCGGACGGAAGTCCTCCGGGGCGTCGCCGACGACCTCTGGCGCCTCGGCGTCGATGAGGGGACGGAGCCGGTCGATGTCGCTCAGCCGCCACATCGGGTCGCGCCGGTCGACCGCGTCGAAGTCCGCGGGGTCGTGCGACCACGGGCGCTCGTCGCGGGTCTGGACGGGCGCGATCCAACCATCGGCGCTCCCGCCGTGTGTGTGCTGCTGCATGGGACTAGCCCACCGAGCCTTCCATGTTCATCTCGATGAGTTTGTTGAGCTCCATCGCGTACTCCATCGGCAGCTCGCGCGCGATCGGCTCGATGAAGCCGCGCACGATCATCGCCATCGCCTCGGCCTCCGGGACGCCGCGCGACATGAGGTAGAACAGCTGCTGCTCGCTCACCCGCGACACCGTCGCCTCGTGGCCGAGCTGCGCGTCGTCGACGCGGATGTCGATCGCCGGGTAGGTGTCGGAGCGGGAGATCGTGTCGACGAGGAGCGCGTCGCACACGACGGAGTTCGCGGCGTGATGCGCGCTCGGCTCGATGCGCACCTCGCCGCGATAGCCGGTGCGACCGCCACCGCGTGCGATGGACTTCGAGACGATCGAGGACTGCGTGTGGGGGGCGAGGTGGATCATCTTCGCGCCCGCGTCCTGGTGCTGTCCGGGGCCGGCGAAGGCGACGGAGAGTGTCTCCCCCTTCGCGTGCTCGCCGACGAGGTACACCGAGGGGTACTTCATCGTCACCTTCGAGCCGATGTTGCCGTCGACCCATTCCATGGTCGCGCCCTCGTGGGCAACGGCGCGCTTCGTGACGAGGTTGTAGACGTTCGTCGACCAGTTCTGGATGGTCGTGTAGCGCACCCGCGCATTCTTCTTCACGATGATCTCGACGACGGCCGAGTGCAGCGAGTCCGACTTGTAGATCGGCGCCGTGCAGCCCTCGATGTAGTGCACGTACGAGCCCTCGTCGGCGATGATGAGCGTCCGCTCGAACTGCCCCATGTTCTCGGTGTTGATCCGGAAGTAGGCCTGGAGCGGGATCTCGACGTGGACGCCGGGCGGGACGTAGACGAAGGAGCCGCCCGACCACACCGCGGTGTTGAGCGCGGCGAACTTGTTGTCGCCCGACGGGATGACGGTGCCGAAGTACTCGTCGAAGAACTCCGGATGCTCGCGCAGCGCCGTGTCGGTGTCCATGAAGATGACACCCTGCTTCTCGAGCTCCTCGTTGATCTGGTGGTAGACGACCTCGGACTCGTACTGCGCCGCGACCCCGGCGACGAGCCGCTGCCGCTCGGCCTCGGGGATCCCGATGCGCTCGTACGTCTCCTTGATCTCGTCCGGCAGCTCCTCCCAGGTCGCCGCCTGGCGCTCCGTCGAGCGGACGAAGTATTTGATGTTGTCGAAGTCGATCGCCGACAGGTCGGCGCCCCACGAGGGCATCGGTTTGCGCTGGAAGAGCGCGAGGCCGCGGAGTCGCTGCTTGAGCATCGACTCCGGCTCCTCCTTGAGGGCCGAGATGTCTCGGACCACCGCCTCGCTCAGGCCGCGCTTCGCGCTGGCGCCGGCGACATCCGAATCGTGCCAGCCGAACTCGTACTGCCCAAGGGCGTCGATCTCCGGCCGATCGATGAGTACATCGGTCATGTGTTCAACTCACTCTCCACCGAAGCGAACTATCAGGTCCGTGTCGGTATTCCGCCTTGAACGGCGGCACTAAAATCGTAGAGCACCCAGCTGGGTCCCAGGTGCGAGACAGAAGGGTTGGGGGCATGAGCGGCTTCTGGACGTCGGCGACCGGAGTCCTGCGCCGGGGTCTCGTGCCCATCGCCTGGCTCAACCTCATCGGCAATGTGCTCATCATCGCGACGGGCGGCGCGGTCCGGCTCACCGGATCGGGTCTCGGCTGCTCGACCTGGCCGATGTGCACCGACACCTCCTGGGTGCCGGTGGCCGAGGATGGCATCCACGGGATCATCGAATTTGGCAACCGGCTCATGTCGCCCGTGCTCCTCGTGCTCGCCGCACTCGCGCTCCTCGGGACCTGGGGTCTGCGTCACACGCGCCGCGACCTGTGGGCGCACGCGGTCGTCATAGCCGTCGGCGTCGTCGGCCAAGGCGTGCTCGGCGGCATCGTCGTGCTCACGCAGCTCGACATGTCGACGGTCGGCTGGCATTACCTCATCTCCGCCGCGCTTGCCGGGGTCTGCGCCTCCTTCGTGCTGCGCGCCGGCCGGCCGGCGGGGCCTCGCGAGCGCGCCCTCCCCCGGTGGCTCGTCATCGCGACGCACGTCGCGAGCCTCCTGCTCGCGGCCGTCGTCGTCGGCGGCGTCGTCACGACCGGCAACGGCCCGCACTCCGGGGACGCCGAGGTCATCCGGGACTCGGCCGCATGGGAGCAGCTCGTCCACATTCACGCGTGGCTCAGCTACGCATTCGTGGCCGTCGTGCTCGTCCTGCTCGTCGGCGGACTCGCCGTGCGCGTGCGTCGCTACGTGATCGCGGTCCTCGCGGTCGTGCTCGTCGTCGGGATCCAGATCGCGGTCGGCATCATCCAGGCGCGGCTCGGCATCCCGCCGCTGCTCGTCAGCATTCACATGGTGCTCGCGGCGGTCACCGTCGCGCTCGGCGTCGTCCTCGTCGACGCGACGAAGCGGCCCGCGAGCCGCTGATCAACCCGTTGTGCACAACCCGCACAACGTGTGAGTGGTTGCGAGCCGTTCACCTCGGGTTCACCTTGCCGACCGTGTCGCGTCATCGGGGCTTCGTAGCGTGGCGGGCGATCGGGAATCGATCACCTGCAGTCACAGTCCGAAGGGAATCCTTGTGAACATCAAGCGAATCGGCACCGTCGGTGCGATCGCCATCGCGGGCAGCCTGCTGCTCGCGTCCTGCGCGGCCAACGAGCCCGCCGCTCCGGTCGCGCCGACCGGTGACGCCCCCGCGGCGTCGACCCTCGAGGGCACGCTGACCGGCTCGGGCGCCTCGAGCCAGGAGAAGGCGCAGACCGCCTGGATCGCCGAGATCCAGACCGCGAACCCGGGCCTCACGATCAACTACTCCGCCGGCGGCTCCGGCGTCGGCCGCACCGCCTTCATCGAGGGCGCGGCTGACTTCGTCGGCTCCGACCGCGCGTTCAAGACGAGCGAGATCGACGAGAACGAGTTCGGCTCCTGCGTGCCGGGCACCGACCTCGTCGAGCTGCCGCTCTACATCTCGCCCATCGCGATCGGCTACAACCTGCCGGGCGTCGACGAGCTCAACCTCGACGCGGACACCCTCGCGAAGATCTTCGGCAACCAGATCACGACGTGGAACGACCCGGCGATCGCCGCGCTCAACGAGGGCGCCGACCTCCCGTCGCTCGCCATCACGCCGGTCTTCCGGTCGACGAACTCGGGCACGACCGAGAACTTCACGCACTACCTCAAGGGCGCGGCGCCCGACGCCTGGATCTTCGACGTGAGCGGCGACTGGCCCGCGGGCCTGACCGGCGAGGCGGCGGCCGAGACCGGCGACGTCGCCGCGGCGCTCGAGTTCGAGGGAACCATCGGCTACCTCGACGCCTCGCGCGCCCCTGGCACCACCGCCGCGATCAAGGTCGGCGACGCCTTCGTGCCGTACTCGCCGGAGGGCGCCGCGGCCGTCGTCGACGCCTCCCCGCTCGAGGACGGTCGCGCGCCGACCGACCTCGCCGTCGCGCTCGACCGGAGCACGACCGCGCCCGGCGCCTACCCGCTCGTGCTGATCAGCTACCTCATCGGCTGCACCGAGTACGCGGACCCGGCGCAGGGTGCGCTCGTGAAGGCGTACTTTGAGTACATGGCGAGCGAGGACGGCCAGGCGGCCGCCGCGGCCGCCGCCGGCTCCGCGCCGATCTCGGCCGAGCTCCGCACCAAGGCCGAGGCCGCGATCGCCGTCATCAACTGAGGCCGTGGGGCTGTCGGCCCGATGCCGCCCGCAGGGTAGCGTTGGACCGACAGCCCCGCTCCTTGCCCCCGCACCTCGCGACAGGGACCCCCGAATGACTGCAGCAGTCGCCCGCCGCATCAAGGCGAAGCAGCGCCCCGCCGACCGCGCGTTCTCCGGCGCCGCGATCGGCGCCGGCATCACGATCCTCATCGTGCTCGCCGCGGTCGCGCTCTTCCTCGTCGTCCGCGGCGTCCCGGGCTTCTTCGCGGATCCCGCGGAGGCGGACGTGCTTCGGGGCCTCGGCTTCTGGGAGTACGTCTGGCCGCTCGTCTTCGGCACCGTGTGGGTGTCGGTCATCGCGCTCGTCGTCGCCGTGCCGCTCGCGATCGCGATCGCGCTCTTCATCTCCCACTACGCGCCGCGCCGGCTCGCGACGCCGATCGGCTACCTCATCGACCTGCTCGCCGCGGTGCCGTCGGTCGTCTACGGCCTGTGGGGCTATCTCGTCTTCGCGAATGCGCTGCTGCCGATCTACGCCTGGCTCAACGAGTACCTGGGCTGGATCCCGCTCTTCGGCGGCGTGCTGTCCCCCACCGGGCGCACCATCCTCACCGCGGCGCTCGTCCTCGCCGTCATGATCCTGCCGATCGTCACCGCGATCTGCCGCGAGATCTTCCTGCAGACCCCCTCGCTCCACGAGGAGGCGGCGCTCGCCCTCGGGGCGACCCGCTGGGAGATGATCCGGATGGCCGTCCTCCCGTTCGGCCGGGCGGGCATCGTCTCCGGCGCGATGCTCGGGCTCGGGCGCGCGCTCGGCGAGACGATGGCCGTCGCGATGGTGCTGTCGGCGACGGGCGTCGTCACCTTCCAGCTCCTCACGAGCGCGAACCCGTCGACGATCCCGGCGAACATCGCGCTGAAGTTCGCGGAGGCGGGCCACGGGCTCAACGTCAACGTCCTCATCGGCACGGGGCTCGTGCTGTTCGTCATCTCCTTCGCGGTGAACGCGGCGGCGCGGTGGGTCGTCAACCGCCGCAAGGACTTCTCGGGAGCGAACTGACATGGCCGCTGTCGTGCAGGGCACGCGATCCGCGCCGCGCGCGCAGAGCACCCTCGTCTCGGGCCGGCTGCCGAACTGGGCGCCATGGGCGATCCTCGCCGGCTCGATCGTCCTCTCCGTCGCGTTCTTCGCGATCGTCGCGGCGTCGAACGGGAGCGAGTTCTCCTTCGCCGGCGCCGCGGTCGTCGCAGCCGTCGTCGACGTCGTCGCGATGGTGACGATCTCGGCGCTCGCCGAGGGGCGCCGCCGCGCGACCGACCGGTTCGTCACCGCGATCGTCATCGGCGCATTCCTCATCGCCATGGCGCCGCTCGTGTCGGTCACCTGGACCGTCATCGCCGCCGGACTCCCCCGCTTCGACCTCGAGTTCTTCACCCACTCGATGCGCAGCGTCAACGGGCCGGGCGGCGGCGCGCTGCACGCGATCATGGGCACGCTCCAGATCACGCTCGTCTCGACGCTCATCTCGGTGCCGATCGGGCTGCTCACGTCGATCTACCTCGTCGAGTACGGGCGGGGCCGGCTCGCCCAGGCGATCACCTTCCTCGTCGACGTCATGACCGGAATCCCCTCGATCGTCGCGGGCCTCTTCGCCTTCGCGCTGTTCACAGTGATCGTCGGGCCGCGGGCGCAGTCGGGGCTCGCCGGGGCGATCGCGCTGAGCGTGCTCATGATCCCCGTCGTCGTGCGCTCGAGCGAGGAGATGCTGCGGATCGTGCCGAACGAGCTCCGCGAGGCCTCCTACGCGCTCGGGGTGCCGAAGTGGGCGACGGTCATGAAGGTCGTGCTGCCGACCTCCATCGCCGGCATCGCGACGGGCGTCGTGCTCGCGATCGCCCGCGTCATCGGCGAGACCGCGCCGCTGCTGCTCGCGGCGGGGTTCACGAACAACATGAACTACAACATGCTCGAGGGTCCGATGCAGACCCTCCCCCTCTTCGTCTACACGAGCTACCGCTCGTCGGGCGGCATGATCCAGGAGGACATCGACCGGGCCTGGACCGGCGCGCTCGTCCTCATCCTCATCGTGCTCGCCCTCAACCTGATCGCCCGGCTCATCGCGAAGCTCTTCGCGCCGAAGACCGGCCGCTGACCGCACCAAGGGATCCGATATGTCCAAGCGCATCGAGGTCAAGGACCTCAACGTCCACTACGGCAAGTTCAAGGCGGTCGAGGACGTCGAGCTCGTCATCGAGCCCCGCAGCGTCACCGCGTTCATCGGCCCCTCCGGCTGCGGCAAGTCGACCTTCCTCCGCACGCTCAACCGCATGCACGAGGTCATCCCCGGCGCCTGGGTCGAGGGCCAGGTGCTCATCGACGGCGAGGACCTCTACGCGCCGGGCGTCGACCCGGTCCTCGTGCGGCGACAGGTCGGCATGGTCTTCCAGCGTCCGAACCCGTTCCCGACGATGTCGATCCGCGACAACGTCCTCGCGGGCGTGAAGCTCAACAACCAGCGGCTCACGAGGTCGGAGCAGGACGATCTCGCCGAGCGGTCGCTGCGCGGCGCGAACCTGTGGGAGGAGGTGAAGGACCGACTCGACAAGCCGGGCTCGGGCCTCTCCGGCGGCCAGCAGCAGCGGCTGTGCATCGCGCGGGCCATCGCGGTGTCTCCCCAGGTCATCCTCATGGACGAGCCCTGCTCCGCGCTCGACCCGATCTCGACCCTCGCGATCGAGGACCTCATCGAGGAGCTCAAGCGCGACTACACCATCGTGATCGTCACGCACAACATGCAGCAGGCCTCGCGGGTCTCCGACCGGACGGCGTTCTTCAACATCGCGGGCACCGGCAAGCCCGGCCGCCTCATCGAGTACGACGACACCCGGAAGATCTTCAGCACCCCGGCGGTCCAGGCGACCGAGGACTACGTCTCGGGGAAGTTCGGCTGAGCCTCAGGCCTCGAATCGGTAGCCGAGCCCCCGCACCGTGACGAGGTGCCGCGGCTCGCTCGGCACCGGCTCGACCTTGGCCCGGAGCCGCTTGATGTGCACGTCGAGCGTCTTCGTGTCGCCGTAGTAGTCGCTTCCCCACACCCGGTCGATGAGCTGGCCGCGCGTGAGGACCTTGCCCGCGTTGCGCATGAGGAGCTCGAGCAGCTCGAACTCCTTGAGCGGCATCGCCACCTCCGCACCGTCGACCTCGACCGTGTGCCGGTCGACGTCCATCCGGACCGGGCCCGCGGCGACGATCGCGTCGTCGTCGAGGTCCTCGACCCGACGGCGCAGGACCGCCTTGATCCGGGCGAGCAGCTCACGCGACTTGTACGGCTTCGTGACGTAGTCGTCGGCGCCGAGCTCGAGCCCGACGACGATGTCGACCTCGCCGTCCTTCGCGGTGAGCATGATGATCGGGACCTGGCTGCGCGACCGGAGGTCGCGGCAGACGTCGGTGCCGCTCATCCCCGGCAGCATGAGGTCGAGCAGGACGAGGTCGGCGCCGCGCTGATCGAACTCGCGCAGCGCGCTCGGCCCGTCCGGCGCGACCGCGACCTCGTACCCCTCGCGCTCGAGCAGGTACGCGAGCGGCTCGCTCAGCGACGCTTCGTCCTCGACGACGAGTATCCGGGTCAATGCGCTGCTCCCTCGGTCGGTCCGGCCGTGTCCGCGGCGTCCGCGCGCGGCAGGCGGATGGTGAAGGTCGCGCCGCTGCCGGGCTGCGACCACACGGTCACGTCGCCGCCGTGGTTCGCGACGGCGTGCTTGACGATCGACAGGCCGAGCCCCGTGCCGCCCGTCTGCCGGCTCCGCGCGGGATCGCTGCGGAAGAACCGCTCGAAGATGCGGTCCTGCTCCTCGACGGGGATGCCCGGTCCGTGATCGGTCACCGAGATCTCGATCGTGTCGCCGCGCGCCGCGACACCGATCCCGACGCGCGAGAGCTCGGGCGAGTACTGCACGGCGTTGAGGACGAGATTGTGGACGGCGACGACGAGCGTCGCCTCGTGCCCGCGCACGACGAGGCCCCGCTCGCCGCCGCGCACGAGCTCGATGCGCTTCGCCTCGGCGACGACGTGGTTCTGCTCGATCGCCTTCGTCAGGAGGCGGTCGACGGCGATCGGCTCCGACTCGCCGAGCGGGCCGGCGCCCTGCACGCGGGAGAGCTCGATGATGTCCTGCGTGAGGCCCGCGAGCCGCTGGGCCTCCGCGCTCAGCCGGCTGGCGAAGCGGCGCACCTGCTCCGGATCGTCGGCCGCGGAGTCGAGTGCCTCGGCGAGGAGGCTCACCGCGCCGATGGGCGTCTTGAGCTCGTGACTCACGTTCGCGATGAAATCGCGTCGGACCGCGTCGAGCCGGACGGCGTCGGTGCGGTCCTCGGCGACGAGCAGGATGTAGCGCACGCCGATCTGCGCCGCGGTGACGCTGAGGTGCCGTGTCGGTTCCCGGCGCGACCGCCCCACGAGCTCGACGTCCCGCGCGACGCGGGCGCCGGTCGCGCGGACCTCGTCGAGGATCTCGACGAGTCCGGGGTGCACCCGCTCCTGCACGAGCCCCGCGGTCACGGCGCTCGCCGACCGCGCGAGCACGAGATTGGAGCCGTCGACGAGGATCGCCGGCGGCCCGAGCACTCGCAGCACCGACTCGACGCCGTCCGGGACGCGCTGCTCCGCGAGCTGCCTCGCCTGCTCCCCGCGCCGCGCCGCCCAGACGGCGAGCGTGGCCATGAGCACCCCGAGGAGGAGCCCGAAGCCCAGCGCGACGGCGATGAGCCAGGCCTGCACCATGCCGTCAAGGGTACGGCTCCCGTTCACCCGGGACGGCCCCGATCCGGCCCGCAGCACCCGATGTTCACCCGGCGGACGCGCCGCGTTCATCTGGCGGCTCGACCTCGGGCGCGCGGGTGCGGGAGAATCGATGGAGCCGACCCGAGAGAGGACCGTCGACGTGCGCGAAGTGTTCCAGCAGGAGCTCAGCGAGGTGCAGGCCCGCCTCGTCGAGCTCGCGACCCTTGTGGCCGACTCCATCGAGGACGCCGCGAAGGCGTTCGACGAGTCCGACATCACCCTCGCCGAGCGCGTCATCGCGGGCGACCGCGTCATCGATGCGGCCACCGCGACCCTCGACGAGCTCGCGATCGACATCCTCGCGAGGCAGCAGCCGGTCGCTCGCGACCTCCGGATCGTCGTGAGCGCGCTGCGCATCAGCGCATCCCTGGAGCGGATGGGCGACATGGCCGGTCACATCGCGCAGCTCGCCCGCTACCGATTCCCCGAGAAGGTCGCCCGTAAGTCGCTGCGTCCCCACTTCGAGGAGCTCGGCGCGATCGACACCGCGATCGCGCGCCGCCTCATCCGCCTGCTCGAGACGAACGACGTCAAGATCGCGCGGGAGATCCAGCGCGAGGACGACAAGGTCGACGCGCTGCGCGAGGCCGTGCTCGAGCGCATGCTCGGCGAGAAGTGGAAGGGCGAGCCGATGGACACGGTGGATGCGACGCTCGCCTCGCGCTACTACGAACGATTCGCCGACCACGCGGTCAAGATCGCGAAGAAGGTCGAGTACCTGCGCGACGGCGAGTGGGTGCGTCCGGGCGACGAGCCCGCCGCCTGAGTCGCGCGCGACCGGCCGCTACACCGGCAGGTGGACGAGCGGGTCGACGGCCACCGCGACGAACACGAGCGCGAGGTACGAGTTCGAGCCGTGGAACAGCCGCATCGGCTTCACCTCGGCATCGCGCAGCGCCGTCGCGTACAGGACGTGGGCCTCGATGATGAACCAGGCGCCGGCGAGCGCGGCCGCCGCGGTGTAGATCCAGCCCATGCCGCCGACGGGGACGAGCAGCAGCGAGCAGATGACGGTCGCCCAGGCGTAGAGGATGATCTGCAGCCCGACGACCTGGTCGTTCCGGACGACGGAGAGCATGGGCACCCCGGCCGCGCGGTAGTCCTCGCGATAGCGCATGGACAGCGGCCAGTAGTGGGGCGGGGTCCAGAGGAAGATGACTCCGAAGAGGATGAGCGGCTCCCAGGTCAGTCCCCCGGTGACCGCCGACCACCCGATGAGCACCGGCATGCAGCCCGCGGCCCCGCCCCAGACGATGTTCTGCGGCGTCCGGCGCTTGAGGAGCATCGTGTACACGAGCACGTAGAACGCGATCGCCGCGACGGCGAGGACCGCCGGCAGCCAGCCGGTGAGCAGCCACAGCCAGGCGGTCGCGACGACGCCGAGGACCCAGGCGAAGACGATCGCCTCGCGGTCCCCGATCGACCCGATGGCGAGCGGTCGCGACTTCGTGCGGCTCATGAGCCTGTCGATGTCGCGGTCGAACCACATGTTGAAGGCGTTCGCAGAACCGGCGGCCAGCGTGCCGCCGACGAGCGTCGCGAGCACGAGCCGGAGGTCGGGGACGCCCCGGGCGGCGAGGAACATGACCGGCACCGTCGTGATGAGCAGCAGCTCGATGAC
Source organism: uncultured Microbacteriaceae bacterium (assembly GCA_934661165.1). GTDB lineage: Bacteria > Actinomycetota > Actinomycetes > Actinomycetales > Microbacteriaceae > 73-13. The sequence continues at coordinate 41,408 of CAKUJB010000001.1, forward strand.
GCGGGGCTTGGTGAGCGCGACGAAGGCCCGCACCCGGGCGAGACCGGTCGCTCGGACCCCGGTCGTCGGTTCCGAGATCAGGGTCTGAGTCACGTGCCGCAGTCTACGCCGCGCAGCTGAGCGCCCCCGTCTAGGATGGGGGATCGTGGCATCGCTGAGCTGGACCGACATCGACAGGCGGGCGGTCGACACCGCCAGGATCCTCGCGGCCGACGCCGTCGAGCGCGCGGGAAGCGGCCATCCGGGGACCGCGATGAGCCTCGCGCCCGCGGCGTATCTCCTCTACCAGCGGATCATGCGCCACGACCCGGCGGCGCCCGAGTGGATCGGCCGGGATCGCTTCATCCTGTCGGCCGGCCACGCGAGCCTCACGCAGTACATCCAGCTCTACCTCGGCGGGTTCGGCCTCGAGCTCGAGGACCTCGAGGCGCTGCGCACGCTCGGCTCCAAGACCCCGGGCCACCCCGAGTACCGGCACACGGCGGGGATCGAGATCACAACGGGACCGCTGGGCACCGGCATCGCCTCCGCCGTCGGCTTCGCGTACGCGGCGCGGTACGAGCGCGGCCTCTTCGACCCGCAGGCCGCCCCGGGCACGAGCCCCTTCGACCACTTCATCTACGTGATTGCCGGTGACGGCGATCTCCAGGAGGGCGTGTCGGCGGAGGCCTCGAGCCTCGCGGGGCACCAGCGCCTCGGCAACCTCATCGCGATCTACGACTCGAATCGGATCTCGATCGAGGGCGACACCGACGTCTCCTTCACCGAGGACGTCGTCGCCCGCTACCGGGCGTACGGCTGGCAGGTCATCGAGGTCGACTGGCTGCGCACCGGCGAATACTCGGAGGACGTCCACGCGCTGCACGACGCGATCGTCGACGCGCAGGACGATTTCGGTCGCCCCTCCCTCATCGTGCTCAAGACGATCATCGGCTGGCCGGCACCGGCGAAGCGGGGCACGGAGTCGGTCCACGGCGCCGCGCTCGGCGCGGACGAGGTCGCCGCGACGAAGGCGCTGCTCGGCTTCGACCCGGCGCGCGACTTCGACGTCGAGCCCGAGGTCCTCGCGCACACGCGGGCGCTCGCCGCTCGCGGCGCGCGCGCTCGCGCGGACTGGCAGGCCGAGTTCGACGCCTGGTCCGCGGCGAACCCCGAGCGCCGGGCGCTCCTCGACCGGCTCGAGGCGGGCGAGCTCCCCGACGGGCTCGACGCCGTGCTGCCGACGTGGGAGCAGGGCGCGTCCGTCGCGACGCGGGCCGCGAGCGGCAAGGTCATCAACGCCCTCGCCCCCGTGCTGCCCGAGCTCTGGGGCGGCTCGGCCGATCTCGCCGGCTCGAACAACACGACGATCACCGGCGCCCCCTCGTTCCTGCCCATCGGCCGCTCGACCGAGGAGTGGACCGGATCGCCGTACGGCCGCGTGCTGCACTTCGGCATCCGCGAGTTCGCGATGGGCACGATCCTCAACGGCATCGTGCTCCACGGCCCGACGCGGCCGTTCGGCGGCACATTCCTCATCTTCAGCGACTACATGCGCCCGGCCGTCCGACTCGCGGCGCTCATGGGCATCCCGTCGATCTTCGTCTGGACTCACGACTCGGTCGCGCTCGGCGGCGACGGTCCCACGCACCAGCCCATCGAGCACCTCGCGGCGCTCCGGGCGATCCCGGGGCTCGACGTCATCCGGCCCGCGGATGCCAACGAGACCGCATGGGCCTGGCGCACCATGCTCGAGCGTCGCGGCGGCCCCGCCGGCATCGCGCTGTCGCGGCAGAACCTCCCCGTCGTGACCACGGGCGAGCAGACGGCTCGTGGCGCCTATGTCCTCGCCGACGCCGCCGACGGGCAGCCCCAGGCCATCGTCATCGCGACGGGCTCCGAGGTGCAGCTCGCGCTCGAGGCCCGTGACGTGCTCGCGGCCGAGGGCATCGGCGTCCGCGTCGTGTCCGCGCCCTGCCTCGAGTGGTTCGAGGAGCAGGACGAGGCCTACCGGGAGTCGGTGCTGCCGACGGCCACCACCGCCCGCGTCTCGGTCGAAGCGGGACTCGCGCTCAGCTGGCACCGCTATGTCGGCAGCCGCGGCCGCACCGTCTCGATCGAGCACTTCGGCGCGTCGGCGGACGGCGCGCAGCTCCTGCGGGAGTTCGGCATCACCACGGAGGCCGTCGTCGCGGCGGTGAAGGAGGCACTCGGATGACCACGCCCACCAGGGCCCTGCGCGATCTCGGGGTGAGCATCTGGCTCGACGACCTGTCGCGCGAGCGCATCGCCTCCGGCGGCCTCGCCGAGCTCGTCCGCACCCGCGACGTCGTCGGCGTCACGACCAACCCGACGATCTTCGCGGCCGCGATCTCGAAGGGCGAGCAGTACGCGGCCCAGCTCGCCGACCTCGCCGCGGAGGGGCTCGACGCCGAGGACGCCGTCTTCCGCATCACGACCGATGACGTGCGCGCCGCCTGCGACGTGCTGCGACCGGTCTTCGACGCGACCGACGGCCTGGACGGCCGGGTCTCCATCGAGGTCTCCCCCGACCTCGCCTTCGACACCGCCGGCACGATCGCCCAGGCGTTCGAGCTGTGGGCGGCGGTCGACCGCCCGAACGCGATGATCAAGATCCCCGCCACCGCGCCGGGGATCCCCGCGATCACCGAGGTGCTCGGCCGCGGCATCCCGGTCAATGTGACCCTCATCTTCTCGCTCGACCGCTACGCCGAGGTCGTCGACGCCTATCTCGCGGGGCTCGAGCTCGCGCGTGCGAACGGGCACGACCTCGCGAGCATCCGCAGCGTCGCCTCCTTCTTCGTCTCGCGCGTCGACACCGAGGTCGACCGGCGCCTGGGCGAGACCCACCCCGAGCTGCGATCGCGCGCCGGCATCGCGAATGCGCGTCTGGCCTATGACGCCTACCAGCGAGCATTCGCCGGCGAGCGCGCGCAGGCCCTGCTCGAGGCAGGCGCACATCGCCAGCGCCCGCTCTGGGCCTCGACGGGCGTGAAGGATCCCGCGCTGCCCGACACGCTCTACGTCACGGAGCTCGCGGTCGCCGACACGGTGAACACGATGCCGGAGAAGACGCTCGAGGCGACGTTCGACCACGCGCCGGTCCGCGGCGACGCCGTGACCGGCGCGGTCGACGAGGCGCACGAGGTCCTCGAGTCGCTCGCCGCCGCCGGCATCGACATCGACGAGGTCACGGCGCTCCTCGAGCGCGAGGGCGTCGACAAGTTCATCGTCTCCTGGCACGAGCTGCTCGAGACCGTCCGCCAGGCGCTCGCCGCCGCGAAGGCGCGTTGAGATGACCGTCCGCATCGTCGCGACCGGCGCCGCGGCCGAGGCGGTCGCCCGCGTCGTCCCGCAGCTCGTGAGCGATCTCGTCGCGAGCCGGCTCCTCGCGCAGGACGAGACGCTCTGGGGCCGCGAGGCGGAGGCCGAGGCGCGCAATCGTCTCGGATGGACCGAGGCGATCTCCGTCTCCCGGCAGCTCGTGGACGACATCGTCGCGCTTCGCGAGCGACTCACGGGACTCGGCGTCGATCGGATCGTGCTGTGCGGCATGGGCGGATCCTCGCTCGCCCCCGAGGTCATCACCGGCACATACGGCGCCCCGCTCGTCGTGCTCGACTCGACGCACCCCGCGCAGGTCGTCGCCGCGATCGTCGAGCTCGAGCGCACCGCGGTCGTCGTCGCCTCGAAGTCGGGCTCGACGCTCGAGACCGACAGTCAGAAGCGCGCCTTCGAGGCGGCATTCCGCGCGGCGGGCATCGACCCGGTCGACCGGGTCATCGTGGTGACCGATCCGGGCTCGCCGCTCGACGTCGCGGCTCGCGCCGACGGCTATCGCGTCTTCAACGCCGACCCGAACGTCGGCGGACGCTACAGCGCGCTCACAGCATTCGGCCTCGTCCCGGCGGGACTCGCCGGCGTCGACGTCGACGAGCTCCTCGACGAGGCCGAGGCGGTCGCCCTCGAGCTCGCGCTCGACGCGCCGACCAACCCTGGCCTCATCCTCGGGGCCGTCATCGCGGGCACGCGGCCGCTCAAGGACAAGCTCGGGATCGTCGCGGACGGCACCCACATCCTCGGCTTCGGCGAATGGGCGGAGCAGCTCATCGCGGAATCCACCGGCAAGGAGGGCAGCGGCATCCTCCCCGTCGTGCTCCGCCCGGACTCCCCCGAGGTGCGCGCGGGCCTCTCCGACCTGCAGATCGTGCGCCTCGTCGGCCGGTACGAGGACACGCGGGAGGTGCTCGAGGGCGAGGTCGAGATCGCCGGCACCCTCGGCGCGCAGCTCCTCGTCTGGGAGGTCGCGACCGCGGTGGCCGGTCGCCTGCTCGGGACGAACCCCTTCGACCAGCCGGATGTCGAATCCGCGAAGGCGGCGGCCCGCGCTCTCATCGACGAGCTCGCCGAGCCGCCCGCGGGCCTGCCCGTCGACGCGGCCGGCGCGGAGCTCAACGAGCTGCTCGGCAGCGTCCCAGACGACGGCTACCTCGCGATCCACGCCTACCTCGACCGGGAGACGGATCCCGGGTTCGCCGAGCTCCGGGACCGGATCGCCGCGAAGATCGGCCGGCCGGTCACGTTCGGCTGGGGCCCGCGCTTCCTCCACTCCACGGGGCAGTACCACAAGGGCGGCCCGCGCACCGGCGTCTTCCTCCAGCTGCTCGCGCCGACGGCGACCGAGCTGGCCATCCCGGGTCGGGAGTTCGGCTTCGGTCGCCTCATCGCGGCCCAGGCCGCGGGCGACGCCTCCGTGCTGCGCGAGCACGGCCGTCCGGTCCTCGCACTCGAGCTGCCGGACGCGGAGGTCGGACTCCGACGGCTGCTGGAGCTCGTGGGCTGATGCCGGCGGAGATCGCCGCCGGGCGCAACCCCCTGCGCGTCGAGGCGGACCGCCGGCTCGGGCGCATCGCGGGCCCGAGCTCGCTCATCATCTTCGGCGTCACCGGCGACCTCAGCCGGAAGAAGCTGCTGCCCGCCGTCTACGATCTCGCGAATCGCGGTTTGCTCTCCCCCGGGTTCGGGCTCGTCGGCTTCGCCCGGCGCGACTGGGACGACGCGACCTTCACCGAGGTCGTGCACGAGGCGGTGCGGCGCCATGCGCGCACGCACTTCGACGAGGAGGTCTGGCGCCAGCTCGCGAAGGGCATCCGCTTCGTCTCCGGCGAGTTCGACGACGCCGACGCGTTCGCGCGACTTCGCCACACGGTCGAGCGGCTCGACCGCGACCGCGGCACGATGGGCAACCACGTCTTCTACCTGTCGATCCCGCCGAAGTCGTTCCCGGTCGTGACGGAGCGGCTGCGCGACTCCGGACTCGCGAGCCCCGCGAACGGTCAGTGGCGACGGGTCGTCGTCGAGAAGCCGTTCGGCAGCGATCTGCGCACGGCGCGCGAACTCAACGACGTCGTCGGCTCCGTCTTCCCACCCGACTCCGTCTTCCGCATCGACCACTATCTCGGCAAGGAGACGGTGCAGAACATTCTCGCGCTGCGCTTCGCGAACGAGCTGTTCGAGCCGCTGTGGCGCGCGGAGCACGTCGATCACGTGCAGATCACCATGGCCGAGGACGTCGGCGTCGGCGGCCGCGCCGGCTATTACGACGGCGTCGGCGCCGCCCGCGACGTGATCCAGAATCACCTGCTCCAGCTGCTCGCGCTCACCGCGATGGAGGAGCCGGTGTCGTTCGCTGCGAAGCATCTGCGCGCCGAGAAGGAGAAGGTGCTGTCGGCGGTGCGGCTGCCGACCGATCTCGGGCGGTACACCGCTCGGGGTCAGTACCGCGGCGGTTGGCAGGGCGGCGAGCAGGTCGTCGGCTTCCTCGAGGAAGCGGGCATGCACCCGCAGTCGACGACCGAGACGTACGCCGCGATGCGACTCGACATCGACACGCGCCGCTGGGCCGGTGTCCCCTTCTACCTTCGCACCGGCAAACGGCTCGGCCGCCGCGTCACGGAGATCGCGGTCGTCTTCAAGCGCGCCCCGCAGTACCTCTTCGACGCCGCGCAGACGACGGCGCTCGGATCGAATGCGCTCGTCATCCGCGTGCAGCCCGACGAGGGCGTGACGATCCGATTCGGTTCGAAGGTCCCCGGCGCGGGGATGCAGGTGCGGGACGTCACGATGGACTTCGGCTACGGGCACGCGTTCACGGAGCAGAGCCCGGAGGCCTACGAGCGGCTCATCCTCGACGTGCTGCTCGGCGACCCGCCGCTGTTCCCCCGGCACGAGGAGGTCGAGCTGTCCTGGCAGATTCTCGACCCGATCGAGGAGTTCTGGGCGACGCAGGGGCAGCCCGAGCAGTACCGCCCCGGGACCTGGGGGCCGTCCTCCGCGGACCGGCTCATGGCGGCCGACGGCCGCAGCTGGAGGCTGCCATGAGAGTCGATCTGCCGAACACGACGGTCGCCGCGATCTCGAAGGAGCTCGTGCGGCTGCGCGAGGAGGGCGGCGCGGTCGCCCTCGGGCGCGTGCTCACGCTCATCATCGTGACGAGCCCGAGCGAGGCGGAGGCCGCCATCGCGGCGGCGAACGCGGCCAGCCGCGAGCATCCGATGCGCGTCCTCGTCCTCATCGAGCCTGCCGAGGCGAGCGGCGCCGCGGCACGGGTCGATGCGGAGATCCGGGTCGGCGGCGACGCTGGCGCCAGCGAGGTCATCGTGCTGCGGGCGCACGGCGACGCCGCGAGCGATCCCGAGTCGCTCGTCACCGGTCTCCTGCTGCCCGATGCCCCGATCGTCGCCTGGTGGTCGTCTGCCGCCCCCGAGTGCGTCGCACGGTCGCCGATCGGCCGGATCGCGACCCGGCGCATCACCGACGTGAAGTCGACCGGCGGCACCGGCGAGACGCTCGCGGACCTCGCCGAGCACTTCACCCGGGGCGACACGGACCTCGCCTGGACACGGATCACGCTGTGGCGCTCGCAGCTCGCGGCGGTCCTCGACCAGCCGCCGTACGAGCCCGTCGAACGGATCGAGGTCGACGGCGCCGCCGACTCCGCGTCCGCGGTCCTGCTCGCTTCGTGGCTCGGCCTGGAGCTCGAGGCGCCCCTCGAACGCCACAGCAGGTACTCGCTCCAGGAGGGGTACGGTATCGCCTCCGTGACGCTGCATCGCGCGAGCGGCGCGATCGAGCTCACCCGCGTCACGGACGCCGCGGCGGAGCTCCGACAGCCTGGGCAGCCGGTCCACGAGGTCGCGCTGCCGCTGCGCACGACACGCGAGTGCCTGGCGGAGGAGCTGCGACGCCTGGACCCCGACGAGCTCTACGAACGCGTCCTGACGCTCGGGCTCGGCCCGACACGTACGGTGGACTCGTGAGCAACGAACCCAGGGTGATCGTCCACGCGGACACGGAAGCGCTCCTGCAGGTCCACGCGCGCCGCTTCATCAAGCGGGCGCGGGGCGTCATGGCGGAGTTCGGAGAGTTCACCGTCGCCCTCACGGGCGGCACGCTCGGCATCGCCTCGCTCGCGGCAGTTCGCGAGCATCCGGAATGCGACTCGATCGACTGGTCCAGGGTCAACGTGTGGTGGGGCGACGAGCGGTGGGTGCCACGCGCGCATCCCGACCGCAACGCGGTGCAGGCGCGGCAGGCGCTCCTCGACCACGTGCCGCTGGATCCCACGCGCGTGCATGAGTTCCCCGCCTCCGACGACGGGATCGACCTCGACGCGGGCGCGGAGCGCTACGCCGCGGAGCTGCGCGCCGCCGCCCCGCTCGGCCAGTCGCTCCCGGCCTTCGACGTCGTGTTCCTCGGCGTCGGCCCCGATGGGCACGTCGCGTCGATGTTCCCCGGCAGCGACGCCGTGCGCGAGCGCGTGCGCACGGTGCTCCCGATCCGCAACTCGCCGAAGCCGCCGCCAGAGCGGCTGACCCTGACCTTCCCGGTGATCAACTCGGCCGCCCGGGTCATCGTGCTCCTCGCGGGCGCGGAGAAGGCGGGCGCCCTCGGACTCGGGCTCGCGGGGGCGAGCGTCGACGAGGTGCCGCTCGCGGGCGTGCTCGGCCGGCGCAGCACACTCTTCCACGTCGACGCGAGCGCCGCCGCCCAGGTGCCGCCGTCGCTCATCGAGGGCGAGCAGTACTGGACCGCCTCCGACGACTGACGGGGGCGCCGGAACCCGGCTCAGTGACCGCCGCGGCGGTCCCGGACCTGCTGGAGCGCGTCCTGAAGGATCTGCGCCGCCTCCTGGTCGGTGCGGCGCTCCTTCACGTAGGCGAGGTGCGTCTTGTACGGCTCGTTCTTCGCGAGGCTCGGCGGGTGCTCGCGATCGCGGCCGGCCGGAAGCCCGCTCATCGGCGAGTCGATCGTCTCCGGGAGCTCCTCATCGGGGAGATCGGCGGCGAAGTACCGGATCGTCTCGTTGCCCAGGGCGTCCCAGTACGAGACCGCGCGACGGTCCGCGGTGATCCCCCGGTCCTGCTCCCCCATCGGGCCGGCGCCGACGCGCGACCCACGAATAGCACTGCCCCCGACTGCCAACGGAGCCCCCTTACGCTTCCTGTTGCGATGCTGCGGCCGTCAGACGACGGCGAACTTGGTGATGAGGCCGAGCAGCACGATGCACACGAGCCAGGTCACCCCGAGCAGGATCGTGACCCGATTCAGATTCCGCTCGGCGACGCCGGAGGCGCCGAGGTTGGAGGTGACGCCGCCGCCGAACATGTCGGAGAGCCCACCGCCACGACCCTTGTGCAGCAGGATCATCAGGGTGAGCAGGAGGCTCGTGACCCCGAGCAGGATCTGGAGCACGACTTGCAGGACGCTCATGGTGATCTAGCTTACTTCAGACGCCGACGTGCTTCTGGAAGCGCGCGATCGCGGCGAACTCCTGCGGATCGAGGCTCGCCCCGCCGACGAGGGCGCCGTCGAGGTCCGACTCGCGGAGGAAGGCGGCGATGTTCGAGGACTTCACAGAGCCGCCGTACAGGATCCGCGTCGCCGCCGCCCGCGAGTCTCCCAGCAACTCGCCGACGAGACCACGGAGTGCCGCGGCGACCTGCTGGGCCTGCTCCGGCGTCGCCGCCTGGCCCGATCCGATCGCCCAGACCGGCTCGTAGGCGATGACCAGCTCGGCCTCCGGCGCCGTGGCGCGCACCGCATCGAGCACCGCACGCAGCTGCTCGAGCGGGACCGCGGCCGCGCCGCGCGTCTCGAGGTCGTCGGCGGTCTCGCCGACGCACACGACGGGCACGAGGTTGTGCCGGATCGCCGCGAGGGCCTTCGCCGCGACGACCTCGTCCGTCTCGGCGTGGTGCGTGCGACGCTCGGAGTGTCCGACGATGACGTACCCGCAGCCGAGCGCCTTGAGGAATGCGCCGCTCACCTCGCCCGTGTACGCGCCGCTGTCGTGCACCGAGAGATCCTGCGCGCCGTACCGGAGATCCCGGAGCACCTTCTCCCCCGCCACGACGTTCTGCACCGAGCGCAGATCCGTGAACGGCGGGAACACGACGACCTCCGCGCCTTCGGCGCCGTAGATGTGGCGCGCGTCCTGCAGCGTGTAGCCGAGCTTCTGCACGACGGCGATCGCCTGGAAGTGATCGAGATGCATCTTCCAGTTGCCCGCGATGAGCGGGATCCGCGTCAGCGCCATCCGAGCGCCTCCAGCCCGGGCAGCGGCTTGCCCTCGAGGAACTCGAGGCTCGCCCCGCCCCCGGTCGAGATGTGGCCGAACTCGTGGTCGCCGAACCCGAGCCGGCGCACGGCCGCGGCCGAGTCGCCGCCGCCGACGACCGAGAAGCCGGCGGTCGAGGTGAGCGCCTGCGCGACCGCGCGGGTGCCGGCCGCGAACGAGGGGAACTCGAAAACGCCCATGGGGCCGTTCCAGAACACGGTCCGCGATTGCGCGATGCGCTCGGCGAATCGCGCGCTGGACTCCGGGCCGATGTCGAGTCCGATCCCCGCGGCCCCGAAGCGGCTCGACTCGATCGCGTCGGCGGCGACGGTCTCGACCTCGGCGTCGGCCGCGAAGCGGTCCGCGAGGACGATGTCGCTCGGCAGCTCGACCGTGACGCCGAGCTCCGCGGCGCGTCGCAGGTAGCCGGCGACCGTCGGGATCTGCTCGCGCTCGAGGAGACTCGCGCCGACGGCATGCCCCTGCGCGGCGAGGAAGGTGAAGAGCATGCCCCCGCCGATGACGAGCGTGTCGACCTTCGGCAGCAGGGCGTCGATGACAGCGAGCTTGTCGGAGACCTTCGCACCGCCGAGGACGACGGTGTACGGCCGCTCCGGCGAGGTCGTGAGCCGCTCGAGCACGCCCACCTCCTGCTCGACGAGCAGCCCCGCCGCGCTCGGCAGCAGTGCGGCGAGCTCCGTGACGCTCGCCTGACGGCGATGCATGACGCCGAAGCCGTCGCCGACGTACGCGTCGGCGAAGCCCGCGAGTCGGCTCGCGAACTCCCGTCGCTCCGCCTCGTCCTTCGAGGTCTCTCCCGGCTCGAAGCGCAGGTTCTCGAGCAGGAGCACCTCGCCGGGGGCGAGGCGCTCGGCCGCGCCTGCTGCCTCGGGGCCCGCGGTATCGCCCGCGACGCCGACGGTCTGCCCGAGCAGCTCGCCGAGTCGCAGCGCCACGGGCTTCAGCGTGTAGCGCGGATCGGGGGCGCCGTCGGGCCGACCGAGATGGGAGCCGAGGACGAGCCCGGCCCCCGCCTGCAGCAGCGCGCGGAGCGTCGGCAGGGTCGCCCGCACCCGGCCGTCGTCGGTGATCCTGCCCGCGTCCATCGGGACGTTGAGATCGCAGCGGACGAAGACCCGCGTGCCCTCGAGGTCTCCGAGGGAGGAGATGGTGCGCAGCGTCATGCCGTGTCGTGCCGTCCTTCGGTCAGAGTCGCTCGGCGACGTACTCGGTGATGTCGACGAGGCGGTTCGCGTAGCCCCATTCGTTGTCGTACCAGCCGAAGAGCTTGACCGTCGTCCCGAGCACACGGAGCAGGTCGCCGTCGACGATGGACGAATGCGCATCGCCGACGATGTCGCTCGAGACGATCTCGTCGTCCGTGTAGCGCAGGATCCCGGCCAGGGGACCCGCCGCCGCGGCGCGCCGGTAGGCGTCCTTGACCTCGTCGAGCGTCACCTCGCGCGCAGCGGTCACCGTGAGGTCGGTGATCGAGCCCGTCGTGACGGGGACGCGCAGCGCGACGCCGTCGAGGCGGCCCTGCAGTTCGGGCAGCACGAGGCCGATCGAGCGAGCGGCCCCGGTCGAGGTGGGGATGATGTTCGCCGCGGCGGCACGGGCGCGCCGCAGGTCGCGGTGCGGGCCGTCCTGGAGGTTCTGATCCGCCGTGTAGGCGTGGACGGTGGTCATCATGCCGCTCACGATGCCGAACTCGTCGTGGAAGACCTTGGCCAGCGGCGCCATGCAGTTCGTCGTGCACGACGAGTTGGAGATGACGTCGTGGCGCTCGGGGTCGTAGAGGTGCTCGTTGACGCCGAGGACGAACGTCCCGTCCTCGCCCGTCGCGGGCGCTGAGATGATGACCTTGCGGGCGCCGCCTCGATCGATGTGCTGGCGCGCCGCCTCGGCCTTCGTGAAGTGCCCGGTCGATTCGACGACGATCTCCACGCCGAGGTCGCCCCACGGCAGGAGCGCGGGATCCCGCTGCTCGAACGTCTGGATGCGGTGCCCGTCGACCGTGATCGACTCGTCGTCGTACTCGACCTCGCCGCGGAACGGGCCGAGGACGGTGTCGTACTTGAGCAGGTGCGCGAGCGTGCGATTGTCGGTGAGGTCGTTGACCGCGACGATCTCGAGGTCCGCGCCCTGCTCGATGCGGGCCCGGATGAAGTTCCGGCCGATGCGGCCGAATCCGTTGATGCCGACCTTGGTGGTCATGCGCGCTCCAATTCTGATGCAGTGGTGGTGGGGTGGTGCGGAGCTGGGGACGCAACCCTCCCGGCGGCCGGCCTCCGAAACGCGGCCGCCGCGAGGGTGCGTGGGGACTCAGACGAGCAGGCCCGGCGTCTTGTCGATCGCGTTCGCGAGGCGGGACTGCACGTTGCTCCAGTCGACGATGTTCCAGAACGCCTTGACGTAGTCCGCGCGGACGTTCTTGTAGTCGAGGTAGTACGCGTGCTCCCAGACGTCGAGGAGCAGCAGCGGCACGGTGCCGGCCGCGAACTGCGACTGCTGGTCGAAGAACTGCTGGATGATGACGTTGCCGCCGATCGAGTCGTAGAAGAGCCCGGCCCAGCCGGAGCCCTGCACGCCGAGCGCCGCGGCCGTGAAGTGGGCCTGGAACTTGTCGAACGAGCCGAAGTGGTCGTCGATCGCCGACGCGAGGTCGCCGACCGGCTTGTCGCCGCCGTTCGGCGAGAGGTTCGTCCAGAAGATCGAGTGGTTCGTGTGCCCGCCGAGGTTGAAGGCGAGGTCCTTCTCGAGCTTGTTGACGTTGGCGAAGTCCCCGGACTCGCGCGCCGCGGCGAGGCCCGCGAGGGCCGCGTTCGCACCGCTCACGTACGCGGCATGGTGCTTGCTGTGGTGCAGCTCCATGATCGTCGCGCTGATGTGCGGTTCGAGCGCCGCGTAATCGTATGCGAGCTCCGGCAGTGTGTAATCAGCCATCGGTGGCCTCCGTTCTGCGTCGATCGGGACGCGTTCAGTCTAGTTGGGCGGCTTCTGGGGGGACGCTGGCCTCGGTGCCGGGGATCCCCTGCTCGACGGCGAGCTTGTCGGCCATCGCCAGCAGGCGTCGGATCCGACCCGCGACCGCGTCCTTCGTCATGGGCGGGTCCGCGTAGTGCCCGAGTTCGTCGAGGCTCGCCTCCCGGTGCGTGAGTCGCAGCTCGCCCGCGTAGGCGAGGTGCTCGGGGATGTCGGGGCCGAGGATCTCGAGCGCGCGCTCGACGCGAGCGCAGGCGGCGACCGCGGCCTGCGCGGAGCGGCGGAGATTCGCGTCGTCGAAGTTGACGAGTCGGTTCGTCTTCGCCCGGACCTCGCGCACGCTGCGCTGCGACTCCCAGTCCGCGAGCGTGCGACCGGCGCCCATCCGCCCGATGAGCCGGCCGATCGCCTCGCCCTCGCGCACGAGCACCCGCGGCTGGCCGCGCACGTCGCGGGCCTTCGCCGCGACGCCGAGGCGCCCCGCGGCGCCGACGAGGGCCATCGCGGACTCCTGGGTCGGACAGCCTACCTCGAGCGCCGCGGAGCGGCCCGGATCCGTGAGCGTCCCCGCGGCGAGGAATGCGCCGCGCCAGATCGCGGCGAGCTCCGCCGCGTTCCCGGTCGTCAACCGGTTCGGCAGGCCACGGATCGGCCGCCGGCGCTGGTCGAGCAGCCCGGTCTGGCGGGCGAGGGTCTCGCCGTCCTCGACGACGCGGACGAGGTGCCGCTCCGGTTTGCCGGCCCCGCCGGCCGGCAGCGTGCCGCGCTGCGGGCGGATGCCGTAGATCGTCGCGATCTCGCCCGCGACGCGGTCGGCGAGCACCGCGGAGTCGAGGTCGACCTCGACCGCGATGCGCCCCGAGATGGTGTGCAGTCCCCCCGCGAACCTGAGGAGCGAGGCGAGTTCCGCGGCCCGGATCGGTGTCGTCTGCGCCGGGAGCGCGATGAGCTCCGCCTTGAGGCGATCCGTCAGTGTCACGTCATTCCTTTCCCAGGTCGCGGTGGCGTACCGTGACCGCGATGCCCGGCAGCGCCCGGAGCCGATCCGCGAGGCGCTCGGCGATCGCCACGGAGCGGTGCTTGCCGCCCGTGCAGCCGATCGCGAAGGCGGCGTTGCGCTTGTTCTCGCGCTGGTAGCCGTCGAGCGTCACCTCGAGTGCCGTGCCGTAGGCCGCGAGGAACTCCGCCGCTCCGGGCTGCCCGAGGACGAAGTCCTGGACGGCCTCGTCCTGCCCGGTGAGCGGGCGCAGCTCGGGGCGCCAGTGCGGGTTCGGCAGGAAGCGCGCGTCGGCGATGGTGTCGACGTCCGACGGCAGCCCGTACTTGAAGCCGAAGCTCACGATCGTGAGATGCACCGAGGAGCTGTCCTCCGCCGCGAAGGCGTCACGCACGCGATCGGTGAGCTGGTGCACGTTGAGCCGCGAGGTGTCGATGATGAGGTCGCTGGACTCGCGGATGTCGGCGATCCGCGTCCGCTCGGCGCGGATGCCGTCGAGCAGCGTGCCGTCGCCCTGGAGCGGATGCGGGCGGCGCACCTGCTCGAAGCGCTGCACGAGCACGTCGTCGTCGGCGTCGAGGAAGAGCGTGCGGATCGGCAGTCGGCTGTCGCGGAGGGAGCCGAGCGCGGCCGCGAGGTCGTCGAGGAGTCGACCGCCGCGGATGTCGACGACCGCGGCGATGCGCGGGAACGCGGTGCCCTCCTGGCCGCCGAGCTCGACGAGCGGGCCGAGCATGAGCGGCGGGAGATTGTCGACGACGTACCAGCCGAGGTCCTCGAGCGCGTCCGCGACCGTGGAGCGGCCGGCACCGGACATTCCGGTGACGATGAGCAGCTCCTGGGCTTCCGGCGTGCTCGACATCGCGACCCATCGTATCGGGTCAGCCGGTGCGCTCGGCCAGCCGGTCGACGATGCGCTGGGCCATCGCGGGGCCGACGCCCTTGACCTCAGCGAGCTGCGCCGCGTCGGCCTGCCGCACGGCGGTCACCGATCCGAAGTGACGCAGGATCTCCTTGATCCTCGCGGGCCCGAGCCCCGGCACCTCGTCGAGCACGGATCGCAGGTCGCGGCGGCGCCGGGTGCGCTGGTAGCCGATTGCGAAGCGGTGCGCCTCGTCGCGCAGCCGCTGGATGAGGAAGAGCGCGTCACTCGATCGCGGCAGCACGACGGGGTGCGCCTCGCCCGGCAGCCACAGCTCCTCGAGGCGCTTCGCGATGCCGACGAGCGCGATGTCCTCGACCCCCGCCTCCGCGAGGGCCCGCGCGGCGGCCGCGACCTGTGGCTGGCCCCCGTCGACGACGAGCAGCTGCGGCCGGTAGGCGAATCGGCCGCCCGGCGCATCGTCGAGCCGGGCGAGGCGGCGGGCGAGCGTCTGATGGATCGCGTCGGTGTCATCTGCCGCCTCGGCGATCGAGAACTTGCGGTACTGGTCCTTGCGCGGCAGCGCATCCTCGAAGACGACCATCGAGGCGACGATGTTCGTGCCGCCGAGGTGCGAGACGTCGAAGCATTCGATGCGCAGGGGCGCCTCGGCCAGCCCGAGCGCCTCCTGGAGCTCGGTGAGCGCCGCCGTCCTGGCGATGAAGTCGGCGCTGCGCCGCGTCTTGTAGAGCTGCAGCGCCTGCTGCGCGTTGACGGCGGCCGTCTGGGCGAGGGCCGCCTTCTCCCCACGGCGAGCCACCCCGAGCTCGACTCGTCCGCCGCGCCCTTCGATGCGCCGGGTGCCGAGCCACTCCTCAAGCACCGCGCGGTCCGTCGGCATCGCCGGCACGTAGACGAGCTTCGGTGGCGCCTGATCCTCGGCGTACGCGGTCTCGAGGACGGTCTCGATGAGCTCCGGGAGCGGCACGTCGAGCTCCTTGTCGACCGTCCAGGCCCGCACGCCGCGCACACGGCCGCCGCGCACCATGAACTGCTGGACGGCGGCCGCGAGCTCGTCGTCGGCGACGCCGAAGAAGTCGGCGTCGAGCTCCTCGTCGAGCACGACGGCGTTGCGCTCCAGGGCCCACTGCATGGCCTGCAGCTGGTCGCGGTAGCGCGCCGCGGATTCGTAGTCCTGCGCCTCGGCGGCCTCGGTCATCCGCCGCCGCGCCTCCCGGATGAACCGCTGGTCGCCGCCCTCGACGAAGCTCGCGAAGTCGATGGCGATCGCCTTGTGCTCCGCCTGGCTCACGCGTCCGACGCACGGCGCCGCGCACTTGCCGATGTCGCCGAGCAGGCAGGGCCGGCCGCTGCGCTTGGCGCGCGCGTACACGCCATCGGTGCACGAGCGCATCGGGAACGCCTTGAGCAGGGTGTCGACGGTGTCGCGGATCGCCCAGGCCCGCGAGTACGGGCCGAAGTACCGGGCGTGCCGGATCCCCCGGGTCCGCGTGACGAAGACGCGCGGCACGTCGGCGCCGAGAGTGATCGCGAGGTACGGGTAGCTCTTGTCGTCCTTGTACTGGACGTTGAACGGCGGATCGAACTCCTTGATCCACGTCCACTCGAGCTGCAGCGCCTCGAAGTCGGAGCCCACGACGGTCCACTCGACGCTCCGCGCCGTGAGCACCATGTGCCGCGTCCGGTCGTGGAGGGTCGACAGCGGCGCGAAGTAGTTCGCGAGCCGGTTCCGCAGGTTCTTCGCCTTGCCGACGTAGAGGATGCGCTGATCGGCGTCGCGGAAGCGATAGACCCCCGGGCTCGTGGGGATCTCCCCCGACCTGGGCCGCCAGGCCAGCTCCTCGGCCACCTCAGCCCGCCTTCGCGGGCAGCAGCTCTCGGAGGAATGCGCCGGTGTGGCTGTTCGGCACGCGCGCGACCTGCTCGGGCGTGCCCGTCGCGACGATGACCCCGCCCCCGGAACCGCCCTCAGGGCCGAGATCGATGAGCCAGTCCGCGGCCGCGATGACGTCGAGGTTGTGCTCGATGACGATGACGGTGTTGCCCTTGTCGACGAGTCCGTCGAGCACCTCGAGGAGCTTGCGCACGTCCTCGAAGTGCAGCCCCGTCGTCGGCTCGTCGAGCACGTAGACGCTCCGCCCGCTCGAGCGCTTCTGGAGCTCCGTCGCGAGCTTCACGCGCTGCGCCTCGCCGCCCGAGAGCGTCGTCGCCGACTGGCCGAGACGGACATAGCCGAGCCCGACGTCGACGAGGGTCTTGAGGTAGCGGTGGATGCTGCTGATCGGCTCGAAGAACTCGGCGGCCTCGTCGATCGGCATGTCGAGGATCTCGGCGATGTTCCGGCCCTTGTAGCGCACGGCGAGGGTGTCGCGGTTGTACCGCGCGCCGCCGCAGACCTCGCAGGCGACGTACACGTCGGGCAGGAAGTTCATCTCGATCTTGATCGTGCCGTCGCCAGCGCAGTGCTCGCATCTCCCGCCCTTGACGTTGAAGGAGAAGCGGCCCTGCAGGTAGCCGCGCATCTTCGCGTCCGGCGTGTCGGCGAACAGGGCGCGGATCTTGTCGAAGACCCCCGTGTAGGTGGCGGGGTTCGAGCGCGGGGTGCGGCCGATGGGCGCCTGGTCGACGTGCACGACCTTGTCGAGCTGCTCGAGGCCGTGCACCGCGCTGTGGCGGCCGGCGACCTGTCGCGCGCCGTTGAGCTCGTTCGCGAGCACCTTGTACAGGATGTCGTTGACGAGACTCGACTTGCCCGAGCCCGAGACCCCGGTCACCGCGGTGAGCACGCCGAGCGGGAAGTCGACGGTGACGTCCTTGAGGTTGTTCGCCCTCGCGCCCTCGACCGTGATGACCCTCGACGGATCGATCCGGCGCCGAGCCCCCGGCGTGTGGACGACGCGGCGGCCGGTGAGATAGTCGGCGGTGATGGACCGCGCATTCGTCAGCAGCGAGTCGAGGTCGCCGGAGTGCACGACCTCGCCGCCGTGCTCGCCCGCGAGCGGTCCGATGTCGACGATCCAGTCCGCGGTGCGGATCGTGTCCTCGTCGTGCTCCACGACGATGAGCGTGTTGCCGAGCGCCTTGAGCTTGATGAGCGTGTCGATGAGCCGCCGGTTGTCGCGCTGGTGGAGACCGATCGAGGGCTCGTCGAGGACGTAGAGCACGCCCGTGAGTCCGGAGCCGATCTGCGTCGCGAGCCTGATGCGCTGCGCCTCGCCGCCCGAGAGCGTCGCCGCGGCGCGGCCGAGATCGAGGTAGCCGAGCCCCACCTCGAGCAGGAAGTCGAGTCTCGCGCGGATCTCGCGGAGGACGGCGGCCGCGATCATCGTCTGACGGTCGTCGAGCCGGACGGTCGCGAAGAACTCGGCGGCCTCGGCGAGGCTCACCTCGGTGACGTCCGAGATCGAGCTGCCGCCGACGAGGACGCCGAGCACCTCGGGCTTGAGCCGCTTGCCGCCGCAGGTCTCGCACGCGACCTCGCGGAGGAACTCCTGGAGCTTCTCCGCCCAGCCGCCGCCGGCCTGCTGCACCTCGAGCCACTTGCGCTCGACGTACGGGATGACGCCCTCGTAGCCGGCGGTGTAGCGGTTCTCGCGGCCGAAGCGGTTGCGCCACTTCACGACGACCTTGAAGTCCTTGCCATGGAGGATCGTGTGGCGCACGTCCTCCGGCAGGTCGCGCCACGGGGTCTCGAGCGAGAACCCGAGGTCCTCGGCGAGGCCGCCGAGGATGCGCTCGAAGTACTCGAAGAGGCTCTTGCCGCCGGCCTGGGACCACGGGAGGATGACGCCCTGCGCGATCGACTTGCGCGGGTCGCCGATCGCGAGATCGGTGTCGACGGCCATGCGATGGCCGATCCCGTCGCACGCGGGACACGCACCGAACGGCGCGTTGAAGGAGAAGGTGCGCGGCTCGATCTCCGTGAGCGCGATCGGATGGCGGTTCGGGCACGACAGCCGCTCACTGAAGGTGCGCCACGCGGCGTCGCCCGTCTCGTCGACGAGGTTGATCGAGACGGTGCCGTCCGTGAGCCGGAGCGCGGTTTCAAGCGAGTCGGTGAGGCGCGTGAGCAGGTCGGGGCCCGCCACGAGCCGGTCGACGACGACCGCGATGTCGTGCTTCCGCGACTTCGCGAGGCTCGGCGGCTCGGCGAGCTGCACCGTCGCCCCGTCGACGATCGCCCGCGAGAAGCCCTGCGCGCTGAGGTCCTGGAACAGGTCGACGAACTCGCCCTTCTTCTGCGAGACGACGGGGGCGACGACCTGGTAGCGGGTGCCCTCCGCGAGCTCCATGAGCGAGTCGGCGATCTGCTGCACCGTCTGGCGCTGGATGCGCTCCCCGCACACCGGGCAGTGCGGTACGCCGACGCGCGCCCACAGCAGCCGCATGTAGTCGTAGATCTCGGTGATCGTGCCGACGGTCGAGCGCGGATTGCGGTTCGTCGACTTCTGGTCGATCGAGACCGCCGGGGACAGTCCCTCGATGAAGTCGACGTCGGGCCGGTCGACCTGGCCGAGGAACTGCCGCGCATAGGCGGACAGCGACTCGACGTAGCGGCGCTGTCCCTCGGCGAAGATCGTGTCGAATGCGAGTGAGGACTTCCCCGAGCCGCTCAGCCCCGTGAAGACGATGAGCGCGTCGCGCGGCAGATCGACGTCGAGGTCCTTGAGGTTGTGCACGCGCGCCCCGCGCACGCTGAGCTGGTGCTGGCTCTTCACCGGGGCGATCGACACTGGAGCATCCTAAGCAGGCGGGGACGTGCGGACAGGGAGCGACTCGAAGATATCTTCGATTCCTGAGTGTCAGGTGACATGCCCCGCGGCCTCGAGCTGGCGCAGCGCCTTCTTGAGGTCCTGAAGCTCGTCGCGCAGGCGCGCGGCGAGCTCGAACTTGAGCTCCTCCGCTGCCGACAGCATCTGCGCGGTGAGGTCGGCGATCTGGCTCTCGAGCTCGGCCGCGCCGCTCGCGGAGATGCCGGAGCGCAGCGGTGCGGCGGCCCCCTTGCGGGGGCGCTCGCCGAGCAGCGCCGCGGTGTCGGCCTGCTCGCGCGCGAGGACCTCGGTGATGTCACGGATCCGTTTGCGCAGCGGCTGCGGGTCGATGCCGCGCTCCGTGTTGTAGGCGATCTGCTTCTCGCGCCGGCGGTTCGTCTCGTCGAGCGCCGCGGCCATGGCGCGCGTCACGTGATCGGCGTACATGTGCACCTCGCCGTTCACATTTCGGGCGGCGCGACCGATGGTCTGGATGAGCGAGGTCGCCGAGCGGAGGAAGCCCTCCTTGTCGGCGTCGAGGATTGCCACGAGCGATACCTCCGGGAGGTCGAGTCCCTCGCGCAGGAGGTTGATGCCGACGAGCACGTCGTACACGCCGGCGCGCAGCTCCGTCAGCAGCTCCACCCGCCGCAGCGTGTCGACGTCGGAGTGCAGGTAGCGCACGCGGACGCCGTGCTCGGCGAGGAACTCGGTGAGCTCCTCCGCCATCTTCTTCGTGAGCGTCGTGACGAGCACCCGCTCGTCGCGCTCGACGCGCAGCCGGATCTGCTCGAGGAGATCGTCGATCTGGCCCTGCGACGGCTTGACGACCACGAGCGGGTCGACGAGACCGGTCGGCCGGATGACCTGCTCGACGACGCCGTCCGCCAGTCCGAGCTCGTAGGCCGCGGGCGTCGCGGAGAGGTAGACCTTCTGCCCGACTCGCGCGAGGAACTCGTCGAACTTGAGCGGCCGGTTGTCGAGCGCGCTCGGCAGGCGGAAGCCGTGCTCGACGAGCGTGCGCTTGCGCGAGGCGTCGCCCTCGTACATCGCACCGATCTGCGGGACCGTCACGTGCGACTCGTCGATGACGACGAGGAAGTCCTCCGGGAAGTAGTCGAGGAGGGTGTGCGGCGGCTCGCCGGGACGCCGGTCCTCGAAATGCCGCGAGTAGTTCTCGATGCCGGAGCAGAAGCCGATCTGCTCGAGCATCTCGAGGTCGAACGTCGTGCGCATCCGCAGCCGCTGGGCCTCGAGCAGCTTGCCCTGCCGCTCGAACTCCGCGAGCCGCTCCTCGAGCTCCTGCCGGATCGTGACGGTCGCGCGTCGCACGGTGTCCGGGCTCGCGGCGTAGTGCGTGCCGGGGAAGATCGACACGGCGTCGAGCCGCTCGAGCACGGCACCCGTGATGGGATGCAGGTGATGGATCGCCTCGATCTCGTCGCCGAAGAGCTCGATGCGTACCGCGAGCTCCTCGTAGACGGGGATGATCTCGATCGTGTCGCCCTTGACCCGGAACTTGCCGCGCGAGAAGTCGTAGTCGTTGCGTTCGTACTGCATGTCGATGAAGCGTCGGATGAGCCGGTCGCGATCGATGCGATCGCCGACCTGGAGCGCGATCATCGCCGCGAGGTAGTCCTCCGCGGCGCCGAGCCCGTAGATGCACGACACGGTCGACACGACGACGACGTCGCGGCGCGAGAGCAGCGCATTCGTCGTCGAGTGCCGCAGCCGCTCGACCTCGGCGTTGATCGAGGAGTCCTTCTCGATGAAGGTGTCCGTCTGCGGGACGTACGCCTCGGGCTGGTAGTAGTCGTAATAGCTCACGAAGTACTCGACCGCATTCTGCGGGAGCAGCTCACGGAACTCGTTCGCGAGCTGCGCGGCGAGCGTCTTGTTGTGGCTGAGCACGAGCGTCGGACGCTGCACCTGCTCGATGAGCCACGCGGTCGTCGCCGACTTGCCCGTGCCGGTCGCGCCGAGGAGCACGATGTCGGTCTCCCCCGCGCGCACCCGGGCGGCGAGCTCCGCGATCGCCTGCGGCTGGTCGCCGCTCGGCGAGTACTCGCTGATGACCTCGAAAGGGCGTACCGCCCGTGTCGCGTCCACCCGACCAGGCTAGGCGCAGCCTCTGACATCAGGCCGTGAGATCCGCCCAGAGCGAATCGACCTGGGCGAGTGTCGCTTCGATCGTGCCGTCGTTGTCGATGACGTCCGTCGCGATCGTCTGGCGCTCGGCCTCGCTCGCCTGCGCCGCGATGCGCGCGAGCGCGGCGGCCTCGTCCAGGCCGCGGTGCTCGACCATGCGCCGCACCCGCGTCGCTTCGTCGGCGGCGACCGTGATGATCCGATCGAAGGGCTCCTCGCGGTGGCGCCCGGTCTCAACGAGCAGCGGGATGTCGTAGACGATGACCGCGTCCGGATCGGCCGCGGCGGCCGCCTCGATCGCGGCGCGCGACAGGCGCACGACCTCCGGATGCACGATCGCGTTGAGTGCCGCGAGCCGCGCGGGATCGCCGAAGACGAGCGCGCCGAGCGCCGGGCGATCGAGCGAGCCGTCCGGCAGCCGCAGCGAGGCGCCGAACTCGGCGAGGATCCGCTCGAGTCCCGGGGTCCCGGGTGCAACCGCTTCGCGGGCGAGCACGTCGGCGTCGATGACGACCGCGCCGAGCTCGCGGAGCCGATCGGCGACGAGGGACTTGCCCGAGGCGATGCCCCCGGTCAGCGCGATGAGCTGCATCCCCCCAGCCTAGGAGCGCGTGCTAGCGTTCCCGCCATGGAGGCCCTGCTCGGCTCGCTCATGGGGACCGGGCTCGCGATCGCCGCGGGCTTCCGCGCATTCCTCCCGATGGTCGCGCTGGGCATCGCCGGGCACTTCATCCCGGGATTCGACCTCCCCGAGGCCTGGCGGTGGCTCGAGCACGAGTGGGTCATCGTCATCATGCTCGTGCTCCTCATCATCGACATCGTCGCGGACAAGGTGCCCTGGGTCGACTCGATCAACGACGTCATCCAGACGATCGTCCGGCCCGCCGCTGGCGGCATCGTCTTCGGCGCGAGCAGCGGGGCGACGACGGCGCTCGTCGAGGACCCCGCGACGTTCTTCGCCTCGAACCAGTGGGTGCCCGTTGTCATCGGCGTCGTCATCGCGCTCGCGACCCACGTCGCGAAGCTGCTCGGACGCGCGGCGCTCAACACCGTCACCGGCGGCGCCGCCGCGCCCGCCGCATCGGTCGCCGAGGACGGCGCGGCGGTCTCGCTGAGCCTCAGCGCCATCCTCTTCCCACTCGCCGTCATCGTCGTCCTCGCGGGGATCGCCCTCGCGGTGTGGCTCGCGCTGCGCGGGATCCGTCGGCGACGGAGATCCGCGGACGCGCCAGCCGCGCCGGCGCCCGAGAACTGAGGAGATCCTGAGGCTCCGCTGAGCCTCGACTGAGGCCGCGTCGCTAGCGTGAAGTCGCTGGCGCGTGTCCCGGGCGTGCTGCGGCTCCACCGCGGAGCACCGCCGACCTGCTCGGCGACGCGAGGAAGCGAGGCCCAGTGCAGGATCAAGACGCCCGCCGCGATGCCCCGCCACGGCTGCCGCCCGGCCTCGCCGCGGAAGGCGCATTCCGCGCTCGCTTCCGCGATATCATCACGGAGACGTCCCCCGCGAGGACGAGCGACCCGCACCGGGAGGCCGAGCCGATGAATGCGCCGCAGACCGCCGTCGTGATCGAGGACGAGGCGGACATCCGCGGCCTCCTCGCGGAGGTGCTCCAGCAGGCGGGATTCGTCGTGCACACCGCGGCGAGCGGGATCGAGGGCCTTGAGCTCGTCGAGACCCACCGGCCGACGGTCACGACCCTCGATGTGAGCATGCCGGGCATGGACGGGTTCGAGACGGCGAAGCGGATCCGCGCGGTGAGCGACACCTACCTCGTCATGCTGACGGCCCGCGCGGACGAAATCGACGTGCTCCAGGGCCTGCAGGCCGGCGCCGACGACTACGTCACGAAGCCGTTCCGCCCCCGCGAGCTGCGGGCGCGCATCGAGGCGATGCTCCGCCGCCCCCGCACGACTGTCGATCCCCAAGCGGACTCGCCGGCGCCGACACCGACGGGTGCGACGCGCGAGGCGAGCCAGTACCCCGGCTGGCTCGAGCACCGCGACCTGCGCCTCCACCCCGAGCTCCGGCTCGTCACGGTCGGCGGCCGCGACGTCGAGCTCACGAAGAGCGAGTTCGACATCCTCCACGAGTTCTTCCGCGCCGGCCGGCGAATCGTCGGCAAGGAGGATCTCGTCCTCCATCTGCACGGCGACCGAGGATACGGCGGCTACGTGAGCGAGCACGACACCCGCGCCATCGAGGTCCACGTCGCGAACATCCGGCGCAAGCTCGGCGAGTCCGCGATCAGCCCGACCTGGATCGAGACGATCCGCGGCATCGGCTACCGGCTCACGGCCGGCTGACCGCGCGGCTCAGGCCCGCGGCGGCAGCGTCCGCTCGACGATGTCCTCGCCCGACACGACGAGCCGTCCGCGATCCTCCCCCGTCGCCGAGCGCCTCGCCGCCTCGCACGCCGACTCGATGAGCGTCGCCAGCGGGATCGAGCCGCTCATCGCGACGCCGAAGCCCGTGACGGGCAGCACCGAGCCCTCCAGCCGGGAGAGGTCCTCGACAACCCGCCCGTACACGCGATTGCCGATCCGGTTCGCCTCGCCGACGGTCGACGGGGCGAGAATGGCGATGAGCGCACCGGGACCGCCCGCACCCGGAATCGCAGCGACCGGGAGATGCTGCAGCCAGCTCGCCCGCCAGACGCGCTCGAGGCGCTGCTGGACGTCGGCGCCGAGGGCGGTCGCGATCCCCGGCAGATCCGCGGCGGTCATCGCGAGCACCGCGATCTGCTCGCCCTTGTCCTGCGCCCGCGTTCCGAGCAGCTCGACGATCGGGCCGAGTGAGCCGGCGACGAGCGCGCCGTCGACGTCCACCTGGAACTCCCTCGCGTCGAGCTGTGCCGCCGGGGGCACGTCGTCCGCCGCGCGACGCGCCACGAGCGTCGTGACCGCGACGACCGCGAGCACCATCGCGCTCACCGCCGTCGCGATCGGGTACGCGCCGTAGCCGCCGGCGCGGTGATGCGCCGGATCGAGCAGCACCCAGAGGAACCAGACCGCGTTGAGCAGGCCGACCGCGCCGAGCACGATCGTGAGGACCTGGGTGTCGCGTCGACCCAGTCGGCCCCGACGCGACTCGATCGCCGCCATGACGGCGAGGGCGCCGACCGTCGCCGTAAGCGGTGCGAGGCGCAGCGCCGGGATGCCGGTGGCCACGACGGTCGGCGACGCGGCGAGCAGCACGACCGCGGGCACGGCCCAGGCGAACGTCGCCCACCTGCTCGAGCGGCCGTTGTAGCGGCGCATGCCGCTCCACAGGGCACCGAGGAAGCTCACGAAGCACGCGTCGGCCAGTGCAAGTGCGATCCAGGCTTCCGGCTCGCTCGTGTACGACGCGAGGCGGCTGAATGCGGCGACGCCGAGCGCGAGGAATGCGAACCCCCAGATCCGCGCGGCGCCGCGCGATCGGCGCATGCTCGTGTCGACGAGGAAGACGACGACTGCCGTGAGCGAGACGATGCTCGCCGCGAATGCGGTCGTTGTCGGGTCGAACAGCTCGCTCACGCGTCGACTCCTCTCGGGTCCTGCGCCGGGAGGCGCACGATGAAGGTGGTGCCGACGCCGAGCGTCGAGCGCACCGTGATCTCCCCGCCGTGCGCCCGCACGATGTCCCGCGTGATCGCGAGGCCGAGCCCGTGTCCGTGCGTCGAGGTGTTGCGCACCGCGTCGGAGCGGAAGAACCGGTCGAAGATCTTCGGCAGCTCCGCCTCGGAGATGCCGCGTCCGCAGTCCCGCACGACGAACCAGGAGTGCTGACCGTCCGTCGTCACCCCGAGGTCGATGCTGCCCTGCCCGTTGCTGTACTTGATCGCATTCGTGACGAGATTCTCGACGACCTGCGCGATGCGCTTCGGATCGCCGTACACGGGCGCCTCCTCGATCCCCGAGACGTCGAGCGCGAGTCCGGCCTCCTCGATGCGGCTGCGCAGCTCCGCGACGCAGTCGGCGACGAGCCCGCCGAGCTCGAAGACCTTCGGCTCGATGCGGATGTCGACCCCGGTGCGCGAGTAGGCCGGAACCGTGAGGATGTTCGTGACGATCTCGAGCAGTCGGTCTGCACCGCGCTGGGCCACCTCGAGATTCGGGCGGATCGTCTCCGGCAGCGCCGGGTTGTCGATCGCGAGCTCGAGATAGCCGAGGATCGAGGTGAGCGGGGTGCGCAGCTCGTGCGACACGGAGGACACGAGGTCATTGCGCGCCCGCAGCGCGAGCTGCTCCTCGGTCACGTCCGTCGTGATGATGAGCCGCTCCCCCGCGTCGCCCGCCGACAGCAGCCGGGACGACGTGAGGAGCGCGCGACGCTCGTCGCCCGTCTCCCCGTACCACGCGAGCTCGCGCTCGAAGAGCTCGCCCCGCAGCGCGCGGAGGCTCGGCGTGCGGCCGGGGTCGATGCGGGTGAGCCCGTCCGACTCGAACGCCGCCTCCCCCGCCTCCTGGCGCATCCGGCGGAACGCGGAGCTCGTCGAGTTCGCGAGGAGCACCTCGCCGCTCGCGCTCACCTTCGCGACACCGAAGTCGACCGCGTCGAGCACCTCCGCGAGCATCGACTCCTCCCGCGTGGCGCGGGCGACCGCGGCGCGCAGCGCGTCCGACTGCCGCTCGAGCAGCTGCCGCTGCGCCCTCGTCCGCTGCGCGTACAGATGCGCGAGCGCCGCCGCCGCGGCGATGCACACCGGCAGCAGGACCGCGGCGGCCGTGAACTCGCGGGACACGATGACGGCGGTCATCGTCCAGTAGATGAGGGTGATCTCGAGTGTCGCGCCGACGGCGCCGGGCACGCCCCACACCCAGGCGGCCCACATCGCGGGGAACACCCAGAGCAGCGTGAATCCGGCGGCAGGGCTCGCCTCGCGCAGCACCGTGATCGCGATGATGTCGGTCGCGGGGATGAGACAGCTCACCCACAGCGGCCAGCGGTGCCACGGCAGCGCGACCGCGGCGCCCGTCGTCACGAATGCGATGGCGATCCCGATGAGGAGCAGGTCGACACGATCCTCGGCGCCGTCGAGCAGCACGAGGACGCAGCCGATGAGCAGGGTGCCGCCGATGAGGAGCTGGATGAGGCGAACGCTGTGCGCGTCGGCGACGGTCGCCCGGTACGTCAACGCGCTCGACGGGGAGGACATGGTGGAGACGCTAACAGCACGGGAGGCGTCAGGCGGACGCGGCAACGCGCATTCCTCCCCAGATGCGAGAACGGGCCGGGACCCGAAGGTCCCGACCCGTCCTGATGCGCGGGGCGCAGGTGCTCAGTTGCTCGCGAGCTGGTCGCGGAGCGCGGCGAGCGCCTCGTCGTCCGCGAGCGTGCCGGAGCCGCCCGACTCGCTCGAGTAGGAGGCGACGTCGCCGCCCGCGGGCGCGGCCGCGTCGGCCTCGGCCGCCGTGGCGACCTGCTTCTTGTGCGCCTCCCAGCGCGCCTGGGCCGCGGCGTAGTCCGCCTCCCACTTCGCGCGCTGCTCGTCGAAGCCGTCGAGCCACTCGCCCGTCTCCGGGTCGAAGCCCTCCGGGTACTTGTAGTTGCCCTGGTCGTCGTACTCGGTCGGCATGCCGTAGAGCGCCGGGTCGAACTCGGTGCCCTCCGGGTCGACGCCCTCGTTCGCCTGCTTGAGGGAGAGCGAGATGCGGCGACGCTCGAGGTCGATGTCGATGACCTTGACGAAGACCTCCTCGCCGACCGACACGACCTGCTCGGCGAGCTCGACGTGCTTCGCGGAGAGCTCCGAGATGTGCACGAGGCCCTCGATGCCGTCCGCGACGCGGACGAAGGCGCCGAACGGGACGAGCTTGGTGACCTTGCCCGGTGCGACCTGGCCGATCGCGTGGGTGCGGGCGAAGACCTGCCACGGGTCCTCCTGCGTCGCCTTGAGCGAGAGGGAGACGCGCTCGCGGTCGAGCTCGACGGAGAGCACCTCGACGGTGACCTCCTGGCCGACCTCGACGACCTCGGAGGCGTGCTCGATGTGCTTCCAGGACAGCTCGGAGACGTGGACGAGGCCGTCGACCCCGCCGAGGTCGACGAATGCGCCGAAGTTGACGATCGAGGAGATGACGCCCTTGCGGACCTGGCCCGGCTTGAGGTTCGCGAGGAACGTCGAGCGGGACTCCGACTGCGTCTGCTCGAGGAGCGCGCGACGGGAGAGGACCACGTTGTTGCGGTTCTTGTCGAGCTCGAGGATCTTGGCCTCGATCTCCATGTCGAGGAACGGCGTGAGGTCGCGCACCCGGCGGAGGTCGATGAGCGAGGCCGGGAGGAAGCCGCGGAGGCCGATGTCGACGATGAGGCCGCCCTTGACGACCTCGATGACCTTGCCGGTCACGACGCCGTCGTCTTCCTTGATCTTCTCGACGTCGCCCCAGGCGCGCTCGGTCTGGGCCGCCTTCTTCGAGAGGATCAGTCGACCCTCCTTGTCCTCCTTCTGCTTGACGAGCGCCTCGACGAGGTCGCCGACCGCCACGACCTCGTGGGGGTCGATGTCGTGCTTGATGGAGAGCTCGCGGGAGGGGATGACGCCCTCGGTCTTGAAGCCGACGTCGAGGAGGACCTCGTCGCGGTCGATCTTGACGACGGTGCCGGAGATGATGTCGCCGTCTTTGAAGTTCTTCAGGGTCTGCTCGACGGCAGCCAGGAAGTCGTCAGCAGAGCCGATGTCATTGATCGCGATCTGCTTGGGGGCCGTTGCCGGCGTGGTGATGGTCATTGAGTGGGTGTGCTTTCGGGGGTGGGTCGGGCCGGACGCAGGACCAGGAATGCGGGACGCGCGCCGGGCAGGCTGATAGGGCGTCGCAAATGCGACCCTTCAGACTACCGCTCGCCCCTTGGATCGGCCAAGTCGGCGGCTTCGGCGGCGTCCCGCTCCGCCACCGGCGCCTCCTCCACGCCGGTGACCGGCACGGGCATGGTCATCGGGATGGAGGCCGTGAGCTGGGTGCCGTCCTCGCGGCGGTGCCGGGTCACCCGGCGCAGCGTGGGCCGGCCCTCCAGTCGCGGTCCCTGGCCGGCCAGCGGCACCCGGAGCACGCCATCCCCGAGCCGATGCTCGACGCCGCGGACGCTGAACTCGAGCGGCGGCCCCTCGAGCAGCTCCGCCTCGAAGGCGTCCTGCGAGATCCGCACCTCGAAACGGCTGTCCTGCCAGCGCACCCGGAACGCGAGCGAGGGCCAGGAGGCCGGGAGCCGCGGGTCGAAGGAGAGCCGGCCGTGGTAGTCGCGCATTCCTGCGAATCCGTTGACGAGCGCCATCCAGACGCCGCCGACCGAGGCGACGTGGACCCCGTCGGCGGTGTTGCCGTGCCGGTCGGCGAGGTCGACGTAGGCCGCCTCGGCGAAGTACTCGAGCGCGAGGTCCTGATAGCCGATCTCCGCGGCGATGATCGCCTGCACCACGGCGGAGAGCGTCGAGTCGCCGGTCGTGAGCGGGTCGTAGTAGTCGAAGTCGGCGCGCTTGTGCTCCGGCGTGAAGTGATCGCCCTGGAGGAGCAGCGCGAGCACGACGTCCGCCTGCTTGAGCACCTGGAAGCGGTAGATGACGAGCGGGTGGAAGTGCAGCAGCAGCGGGCGCTGGTCCTGCGGCATGTTCGCGAGGTCCCAGACCTCGCGCTCCAGGAAGTGCTCATCCTGCGGGTGCACGCCGAGGTGCGCCGCGTATGGGATGTGGACCGCGTCGGCGATGCGCCGCCACTCCGCCGGCTCGTCCGGGGTGATGCCGAGCCGCTCGACCGCGAGCGCGTAGGCCTCCGGCCGCGCCTCGACGAGCTCGTCGAGCATCTGCGCGGCGAAGCGGAGATTGAAGCGCGCCATCACATTCGTGTACAGGTTGTCGTTGACGACCGTCGTGTACTCGTCGGGCCCGGTCACGCCGTGGATGTGGAAGCTCTCCGCGACCTCCGAGGCTCGCCAGAAGCCGAGCGTGCGCCAGAGCCGGGCCGTCTCGACCGCGATGTCGATCGCGCCGCCCGCGAGGAAGTCGAGGTCGCCCGTGGCCCGCAGGTACTTCGCGAGGCTGTAGGTCACGTCCGCGTTGATGTGGTACTGCGCGGTGCCCGCCGCGTAGTAGGCGGATGCCTCCTCCCCGTTGATCGTCCGCCAGGGGAAGAGCGCGCCGTCCTCGCTGAGCTCCCGCGCGCGACGCCGCGCCGCCGGGAGCATGCCCTCGCGCATCCGCAGCGCGTTGCGAGCGGCGACCGGATCGGTGTAGATGAGAAACGGCAGCGCGTAGATCTCGCCATCCCAGAAGTAGTGACCGCTGTAGCCGCTGCCCGTGACGCCCTTCGCCGCGATGCCGAGGCCGTCGGCCCGCGCGCTGGCCTGGGCGAGCTGGAAGAGGTTCCACCGGATCGCCTGCTGCAGGCCGTCGTCGTGCTGAATGCGGACGTCCGAGCGGTCCCAGAAGTCGGCGAGCCAGTCGCGCTGACGGGCGTGCTGCGTCGCCGCGCCCTCCGCGACCGCGCGGTGCAGCGTGCGCTGGCAGCGATCGAGCAGCTGCCGCGTCGGCGTCGCGTCGCTCGTGTGGTAGCTGACGAACTTCGTGAGCCGCACCGGCTGGCCCGGCTCGGCCCGCACGTGGAACACGTCCTTGGCGAGGTCGGGGCCGATCGAGCGCTCGAGATCGAAGGGGGCCGTGGTCTCGAGCTCCTGGTGGACCATGACCCCCACCCGCATCCCGGAGTTCGCGACCCGGTAGCTCAGCGCGCTGAACGGCCCGTCCTGCCAGTGCTCCCCCGGCACGAGCACGCGGTCGGTCATCGGCTCGGCCTTCCGCGGATCCGGGCTCCCGGAGCGGCCGAACTCGGTCTGCTCGTCCTGCCGATTGAGCAGCTGCGAGGAGATCGTGATCGGCGCCGCGGCGTCGAGCAGCTCCACCTCGAAGGTGAGCAGCGCGAGATGCCGCTCGACGAAGGACACCATCCGCGTCGCCACGACGCGCACGCGCTTGCCGCTCGGGGTGCGCCACAGCACGCGCCGCGACAGGATGCCGCTGCGGTAGTCGAGCCGCTGCTCGTACTCGAGGAACTCGGAGAGATCCGCATTGAGCGGCTCGTCGTCGACGTAGAGCCGGATCACCTTCGGATCCGGCGCGTTCACGATCGTCTGCCCGACCTCCGCGAAGCCGAAGGCCTGCTCGGCGTGCTTGATCCGCCAGGTCTCGTGGAGCCCGTTGATGAAGGTGCCGTGCTCGTGCGCCTGCCGGCCGTCCGCCGCATTCGCCCGCATCCCGAGGTAGCCGTTGCCGATCGCGAACAGCGTCTCGTCGATGCGGCTGCCGCCGAGATCGCGGCGGGACTGGATGAGCCGCCACGGGTCGATGGGGTAGGTGCTCCGGTCGATCATGTCGCACTCCCTGCCAGTGCCCCGAGATCCTCGACCACGAGGTCCGCGCCGGCGGCCCGCAGCGCGGGGCCTCCGGCGCCGCGGTCGACGCCGATGACCGGCGCGAAGCCGCCGGCGGCCCCTGCGCGCACCCCGGAGATCGCGTCCTCGACGACCGCGGCCCGGCTCGGCTCGGTGCCGAGCAGCCTCGCCGCCTCGAGGAAGGTGTCCGGGGCCGGTTTGCCCGGCAGCCCGTGCTCGGTCGCGTACGCGCCGTCGACGATGACGGAGAACCGCGGCAGCAGCCCCGCGGCACCGAGCACCGCCCGCGCATTGCGCGAGCTCGAGACCACTGCCACCGGGATCGCGGCCGCCTGGAGCGCATCGAGCAGCGCGACGGAGCCGGGATACGCGGTCACGCCCTCCTCGGCGAGCACCGCGGCGAAGGCGGTGTTCTTCCGATTGCCGATCCCGCAGACGGTGAGCATCGAGGGCGCGTCGCTCGGCTCGCCCCACGGCAGCGTGACGTCGCGCGAGGCGAGCATCGCGGCGACGCCCTCGTAGCGGGGCTTGCCGTCCAGCTGCGCGAAGTAGTCGGCCGGCGTGTACGGCCTGTCGATCCCGAGCTCGGCGAGCACCTCGACGAAGGTGCGCTCCCAGGCGTGCTCGTGCGCGATCGCGGTCGGGGTGAGCACGCCGTCGAGGTCGAAGAGCACCGCCGAGGCCTCAGCGAGCGAGGGATGCACGGATCGCCTCCTCGAGGTCGGTGTGCCGGAACTCGTAGCCGCTGCGCAGCAGCGTCTCGGGGAGCACCCAGCGGCTCTTGAGCACGAGCTCGGCCTCGGTGCGCATCGCGAGGCTGCCGAGCTCGAGCACCCAGCGCGGCGTCGGCGGCCCGAATGCGGTGCCCACCGCCCGTCGCAGGGCCGCCATGAACTCCCGGTTGTCGGTCGGGGTCGGCGTCCCGATGATCACCGGCCCGTCGATCTCGGGATGCTCCCGAAGGTGGCGGACGATACCGGAGACGTCGTCGATATGGGCCCAGCTGAAGCGCTGCGCCCCGCGCCGGGTGCGCGGCGGCAGCCAGGTCCGGGCCGCTCGACGCCCTGGCAGCGGCAGCCACCAGCCGTCGTGGTTCGCCCCGCCGAGCCCGAGCCGCGCCAGGCGGGCGAGCGGACCGAGCGCACCGCCCGCGCCGAGCACGATCGTGATGCGCAGCGGGATCCGTCGCGTCCCGGGGAGCTCGCCGGCCATGAGCTCGGCCTCCCAGGCGCGCGCGAGGTCCTCCGAGAAGAGCTCCATCCCGAGCTCCCCCGTCGACTCGGTCTGCGCCGCGTCATCCGCATGGCGGTAGATCGTCGCCGTCGAGGCGTTGAGCCACAGCGGCGGCGGCGCTGCGGCCGCCGAGATCGCCTCGCGCAGGGCGCGGGTCGTCGCGAGGCGCGAGCGCAGCAGCTCGGCGCGATTGCGTGCGGTGTAGCGGCAGTTCACGCTCTTGCCGGCGAGGCCGACGACGAGCTCCGCGCCGTCGACCGCCGCCGCGAGCCCGCGGGCGTCATCCCAGCGCAGATCGCTTCCGGCACCCCGCCCAACCGTGACGACCTCGAGACCCTCGTCGCGGAAGTCCGCGTGCAGTCGCGCCCCGAGGAATCCCGAGGCGCCGCCGAGGACCACGCGGCTCATCGAGACAGCGCCCAGCGCAGGGTGTCGAGCCCGACACCGCCCAGATCGAGCGCGCGCGAGTGCCACGCCTTGACATCCCACTCCGCGCCGGCTCGGTGCCGTGCGTCCTCGCGGAGCTCCTCCCAGATGCGCTGCCCGATCTTGTACGACGGCGCCTGCCCAGGCCAGCCGAGGTAGCGATTCGTCTCGAAGACGAGGAACGGGTCGGGCATGTGGACATGCTCGCGCATCTGCCCGAGCGCGTACTCGTAGTCCCACACGCCCGTGCCGTCGAGGCGCGGCTTGCCGAGGTGGACGCCGATGTCGAGGACGACCCGCAGCGCCCTGAGCCGCTGGCCGTCGAGCATCCCGAGCCGGTCGGCGGGATCGTCGAGGTAGCCGAGCTCGGCCATGAGCCGCTCGGCGTACAGCGCCCAGCCCTCGCCGTGCCCGGAGACGAAGTGCTGTCGCCGCCAGGTGTTGAGCACCGCGCTGCGGTGGATCGCGTGGCCGTTCTGCAGGTGATGTCCCGGCACGCCCTCGTGGTAGACGGTCGTGAGCTCGCGCCAGGTGTCGAACTCCGTGACGCCCTCCGGCACGCTCCACCACATCCGACCCGGCCGGGCGAAGTCCTCGCTCGGCGGCGTGTAGTAGATGCCGCCGGTCTGCGTCGGCGCGATCATGCACTCCAGGCGGGTGAGCGGCTCCGGGATGTCGAAGTGGCTCGCGCCGAGCTCGGCGATCGCCCGGTCGGAGACCTCCTGCATCCAGTCGCGGAGCGCCTCGGTGCCGTGCAGCTTGCGGGTCGGGTCCTGCTCGAGCACTGCGATCGCCTCGGCGACGCTCGCGCCGGGCACGATCTGCCTCGCGATCGACTCCTGCTCCGCGGCCATCCGCGCGAGCTCCGCGACACCCCATTCGTAGGTCTCGTCGAGATCGATCTCCGCGCCGAGGAATCCGCGGGAGGCGAGCGCGTACGCCTCGCGACCGACGGCGTCGACGGGACTCGCGCGAGGCGCGAGCTCCTCTCGGAGGAATGCGTGGAGCCGGCCGTATGCGGCATCGGCCTGCTCGCCGCCCGCCGCGAGCTCACGCGCGAGCCGCGGGTGCGAGGCCGCGCCCTGCCTCGCGAAGGCACGGAAGAAGCCCTCCGGCGCGAGCTGCGCCTCGAGCTGCCGCATGACGCCCTCAACCTGCCGCAGCGCGGGCACGACGCCCGCGTCGATGCCGGCCCGCAGCGTCTCGGCATAGCCGTCGACCGCGCCGCCGACGCGGCGCATCCGCTCGGCGATCCAGGACCAGTCCTGCTCGGTCTCGGCCGGGACGAGATCGAAGACCTCGCGGATGCACTGCGCCGGGGAGGCGATGACGTCGAGGTCCCGCAGCTCAAGTCGGGCCTCGTGGCGCGCCAGGACGAGCTCGAGCTCGCGCCCGAGGTCGCGCTGCGTGACCTCGTCCACCTCGTCCGCCGCGCGGGCCTCGCGCAGCCGGCTCAGCGCCTGCCGTGCCGCGTCCGCATACGCCTCGGCCCCGGCCGGCGAGTAGTCGCCGTACTCGCCCTCACGCCCGGCCCGGCCGAGCATCACGCGAGCCTCGGGGTGGAGGTCGAGCTCGCGGTCGACCCAGTCCTCCGCGATCGCGTCGATCGCGGTCGGCACCCGGGCGGCAGTCACCGATCCACCCTAACCAGGCCTCAGTGGCCGGCCGCGTCCCAGTCCGGCCCGACGCCGAGCTGGACGTCGAGCGGGACCGCGAGCGAGGCGGCGCCCGCCATGCGGGTGACGACGAGCTCCTGCAGCGTTTCGAGCTCGCCTGCGGCGACCTCGAAGACGAGCTCGTCGTGCACCTGCAGCAGCATCCGGCTGCCGAGTCCCTGCTCGCGGAGGTCGCCGTCGATCGCGATCATCGCGCGCTTGATGATGTCGGCGGCGCTGCCCTGGATGGGCGAGTTGAGCGCCGCGCGCTCCGCGTTGTCCCTCGCCACCCGGTTCGACGACGTGAAGTCCGGGAACGAGCGGCGGCGGCCGAAGATCGTCGTCGTGTAGCCGTCGACCTTCGCCTGCGCGACGCCGGCCCGGAGGTAGTCGCGCACCCCGCCGAAGCGCGCGAAGTAGTCTTCCATGAGGGCCCGCGCCTCCTTCTGGTCGATCCGCAGCTGCTTCGCGAGGCCGAAGGCCGAGAGCCCGTAGACCAGCCCGTAGGACATCGCCTTCACCTTGACGCGCTGCTCGGGGGTCACCTGCTCCGGCGCAACGCCGAAGATGCGCGCGCCGACGAAGCGGTGCAGGTCCTCCCCCGAGCGGAACGCCTCGATGAGCGCCTCGTCGCCCGAGAGGTGCGCCATGATGCGCATCTCGATCTGCGAGTAGTCCGCGGTGAGCAGCGTCTCGGCGCCGTCGCCCGCGATGAATGCGCTGCGGATCTCCCGCCCGACATCCGTGCGTGCCGGGATGTTCTGCAGATTCGGGTCGTTCGAGCTGAGCCGACCCGTCGCGGCCCCGGTCTGCTCGTAGTTCGTGTGGATGCGGCCGTCGGGACCGATCGCGGTCGACAGCGTCTCGACGATCGAGCCGAGCTTCGTCGACTCGCGGTGGCTGAGCAGCAGGTCGAGGAACGGGTGCGGGTGCTGCTCCTGCAGGTCGGCGATGGCATCGGCGTCCGTCGAGTAGCCCGTCGCCGTCCGCCGCGTCTTCGGCATCCCGAGCTCGTCGAAGAGCACCGCCTGCAGCTGCTTCGGGCTGCTGAGGTTGACCTCGCGGCCGATCGACTCGAACGCCGCCGCGGCGAGCTCGGCGGACTGCGTCTTGAGCCTGGTGTGGATGCCGTCGAGCACCTCGCGGGAGACCGCGACCCCGGCCGTCTCCATCCGCCCGATCACCGGGACGAGCGGCACCTCGATCTCCGTGTAGATCGAGCGGGAGCCGTCGTCGAGCGCCTCGCGCGTGGCGGCCTCGATCCGCCGGATGTACCAGGCCTCGGTCGCCGGGGACAGCGGCCCGACCTCGGGCACGAGTTGATTCGCGTCGCCCGACGGGACCTCCTCGCCCAGCCGGCGGAGCACCTGCTGCTGCAGCGAGAAGCCCTTCGTCCACGGCTCGAGCAGCCAGGAGGCCAGCGCCGAGTCCCCCGCGAGACCGCCGACCTCGATGCCGTGCGCCGTGAGCAGTCGCAGCTGCCGCTTCGCGGCGCTGAAGACCTTCGGCGCGGGACTCGCGAACCACGCCTCGAGCGCCGCGTAGTCGGGGCGATGCGGCCCCCACGGCACCCAGACGCTCTCATCCTGCGACGCGAGCCCGATGCCGGTGAGCTCGCCGTCGTGCTCCGCGACCTGGACCGCGATGGTCCCGCTCGTGGCGCTGAGCCAGTGGGCGAGCTCCTCGTCGACGAGCTGGCGCACCGCGGGGAACCCCGCGCCGTCGGTCCCGCCGGCATCCGCCGCGGCGGCCTCGACCGGCCCGGACTTCAGCACGCGGTCGGTGAGCGTGTTGAACTCGAGCCTGCGGAACACATCGCGCAGGGCCGCCTCGTCGATCGGGCCCCGCGCGAGCTCGTCGAGCTCGTACGAGAGCTCGAGATCGCGCACGAGCGCGTTGAGTCGCCGGTTGCGCAGCGCATTCTCCCGCTCGTTGCGCAGGTTCTCCCCCGCGACGCCCTTGATCTCGTCGGCGTGCTCGAGGATGCCCTCGACCGTCCCCCACTGGGCGATCCACTTGGCGGCCGTCACGGGGCCGACCTTGGTGATGCCCGGCAGGTTGTCGGCCTTCTCGCCGACGAGCGCCGCGAGCTCGGGATACTGCTGCGGCCAGACCTGGTACTTCGCGTGGACGGCCTCGGCGTCGTAGTGCTTGAAGTCGCCGACCCCGAGGCTCGAGGGGTACAGCACCGTCACGTGGTCGTCGACGAGCTGGAAGGTGTCGCGATCCCCTGAGACGACGAGCACTTGGAAGCCGGCCTCGGCGCCCCGCGTCGCGAGCGTCGCGAGGATGTCGTCGGCCTCGTAGTCCTCCTTGACGATCCACTTGACGCGCATCGCGTCGAGCGCCTCCTGGAGGAGCGGCACCTGGCCGATGAACTCTGGCGGCGTCTCGCCGCGGCCGTCCTTGTAGGCGGGGTACTCCCGGGTGCGGAACGAGTAGCGGGAGATGTCGAAGGCGACGGCGATGTGGGTCGGCGCGTGCTCCTTGATGAACTTGAGCAGCGTCGTGATGAAGCCGTACGGCACCTCGGTGTGCTGACCGCCGCTCGTGACGAAGCGCCCGGTCGGACTCAGTGCGAAGAAGGCGCGGAACGCGAGCGAGTGGCCGTCGAGGACCAGAAGCGTAGGCTTCGACGCGGACTCCATACCTGCCAGCCTAGGCACGCTCGCCGACATACCTCGAAGGACGACATGGTCAAGCTGCCCGACGACATCCACCCCGCCCTTCGCGAGCGGCTGATGCGCTCCGAGGGCGGCGCGCTCGCCGCGAAGATGGGCATCGAGCTCGTGGAGCTCTCCGCCGAGTACTCGGTCGCGCGCATGCCCGTCGAGGGCAACACCCAGACGATCGGCATCCTCCACGGCGGCGCGCACGTCGTGCTCGGCGAGTCGCTCGGCAGTCTCTCCTCCGCGGTGCACGGCGGCGCCACCCGCTTCCCGGTCGGCATCGAGATCAATGCCACGCATTCGCGATCGGTGGACTCCGGCTGGGTCACCGGCACCTGCCGCGCGATCGCGCTGGGACGGACGCTGTGCACCCACGAGATCGTCATGACCGACGACGACGGCAACCGGCTCTCGACGGTCCGGATGACGAACTACCTCCGCGAGCTCCGCGCCTGATCGGACCCGCGCATTCCTCCCGCTACTTCTTGGGGGCGAGCTGCTCGACGATCGTCTGGGCGACCTCGAACATCGTGAGGCGGCGGTCCATCGAGGCCTTCTGGATCCAGCGGAACGCCTCGGGCTCGGTGAGCCCCATCTTCTCGT
>CAKUJB010000002.1 GCA_934661165.1 uncultured Microbacteriaceae bacterium
CGATCGACTCCATGTTGTCCTCGACGCGCAGCAGGAAGCAGCTGACGAGCTCGCCGCGCTGCGCCTTGCCGGCGTTCAGGAAGGTCGGGGTCGCGGGCTGGAAGCGGCCGGCGATGATCTCCTCGACCATCTCGATCGCGACCTGCTCCTCGCCGGCGGCGAGCGTGAGGGCCGTCATGACGACGCGGTCCTCGAAGCGCTCGAGGTAGCGCGAGCCGTCGAACGTCTTGAGCGTGTAGCTCGTGTAGTACTTGAACGCGCCGAGGAAGGTCGGGAACCGGAACTTCTTCGAGTACGCGAGGTCGTGCAGCCGCTGGACGAATGCCGGCGTGTACTGGTCGAGCACCGCCTGCTCGTAGTAGCCCTTCTCGACGAGGTAGTCGAGGCGCTCCTGGAGGGAGTGGAAGAACACCGTGTTCTGGTTGACGTGCTGCAGGAAGTACTCCCTGGCCGCCTCACGGTCCTTGTCGAACTGGATCTCCCCATCCGGCCCATACAGGTTGAGCATCGCATTCAGCGAGTGGTAGTCCATCTTTGCCCGCTCCCCGGTGCTGACGGGGGCGTCGATTACTGCCGCGTCCAAAACTGCTCCATTCCTGTCACGACGGCTTCCACGTCGTCCTGTGTGCCAAAGAGTTCGAATCGGTAGAGGCAGGGCACGTCGCACTTGGCGGCGACGATGTCGCCGGCCAGTCCGTAGCCCTTGCCGAAATTGGTGTTGCCCCCCGCGATGACGCCCCGGATGAGCGCCCGGTTGTCCGGGTGGTTGAGGAACCGGATGACCTGCTTCGGGACCGCGCCCTGCCCGTTGCCGCTGCCGTACGTCGGCAGGATGAGGATGAACGGGCGGGTCGCCCGCAGCTCGGGGTCGGCGGCGTGGAGAGGAATGCGCGCGGCCGGCCGGCCGGTGCGCGCCACCACCTTCTCGACGAATCGGGCGGTGTAGCCCGAGACCGAGGAGAAGTAGATGAGGTCCGACTCGGTCGTCTCGACGCGCGGCTCGCCGGTCGAGCCGCGCTCGACCACGCCGGCCGTCGGCCGGCGCGAGACCATCGAGACGGACATCGCGACGGCCCTAGGACGCGAGCTTCGTCGCGAGCTCGTCGATCTTGTCCGGGCGGAAGCCCGACCAGTGCTCGTCGTCGGCGATGACGACCGGCGCCTGCAGGTAGCCGAGCTCCTTGACGGTGTCGAGGGCCTTCTCGTCGACGGAGACGTCGAAGATCTCGAACTCGATGCCCTTCGCGTTGAGCGCGCGGTAGGTGGCCGTGCACTGCACGCAGGACGGCTTGGTGTAGACGGTGACAGCCATCTTGGATCCTCTCTCGCATCCGGGCTTCAGATACTACATATGGGGTCAGACATCGTGGGGCAGCACGAGATGTAGTGGTTGTGCAGAAGTCAACGGAAAACTACATGGTTGTCATTCCCGCTTGGGGAGAACTTTTCGGGCGGCGCCTGCCATCAGCCATTTTTCGGCTGCACCACAGCATTCCGTTATGGAGGAACGTGTGGAGAACGTGTCGAAACAGATTTCCCGACGGCGTGTCGCCCGGCGTGTCGCGCCCGCTAGGCTGAGCCCACCTTCACAACGGATCGTCCGGCACGTACCTGCCGGTGAATGGAGTCACTGCCCTATGTCCAGCGTCACTTTCGACAACGCGAGTCGCATCTATCCCGGCTCGACCCGCCCGGCCGTCGACCAGATCGACATCGAGATCGCGGACGGGGAGTTCCTCGTCCTGGTCGGCCCCTCCGGCTGCGGCAAGTCCACCACCCTCCGCATGCTCGCCGGCCTCGAAGAGGTCGACTCCGGCCGCATCCTCATCGGCGAGCGCGACGTCACCGACATGCCGCCGAAGGACCGCGACATCGCGATGGTCTTCCAGAACTACGCGCTCTACCCGCACATGACCGTCGCGGAGAACATGGGCTTCGCGCTCAAGATCGCCGGTGTCGCGAAGGGGGAGCGGGCGACGCGAGTGCTCGAGGCGGCGAAGCTCCTCGGCCTCGAGGCCTACCTCGACCGCAAGCCGAAGGCCCTCTCGGGCGGCCAGCGCCAGCGGGTGGCGATGGGCCGGGCGATCGTCCGGGCCCCCCAGGTCTTCCTCATGGACGAGCCGCTGTCGAACCTCGACGCCAAGCTCCGCGTGCAGACCCGCACGCAGATCGCGCAGCTGCAGCGGCGCCTCGGCGTCACCACGGTCTACGTCACCCACGACCAGACCGAGGCACTCACGATGGGCGACCGGATCGCGGTGCTCAAGGACGGCGTGCTCCAGCAGATCGGCACCCCGCGGGACCTCTACGAGACCCCGCGGAACACCTTCGTGGCGGGCTTCATCGGCTCCCCGGCGATGAACCTGTGGACCGCCGACGGCGTGACCTACGGGGTGCGCCCCGAGGATCTCGCGCTGAGCACCGAGGCCGAGGCCGGCGCGCTCGGCCACCGCGTGACCATCGACGTCATCGAGGAGCTCGGCGCGGACGGCTACCTCTACGGCCACACGACGATCGAGGGATCGCCGGTCGAGATCGTCGCCCGCGTCGACGGCCGGACCCATCCCGCCGCAGGCGAGACCGTGGTCCTCGTGCCGCGCGCCGATCAGATGCACCGCTTCGACGCCACGAGCGGCGAGCGGCTGAGCGCCTGACGGAAGGCCGACTTGGTCATCCCGCGCCCGGCGCGCATGCAGGTGCTCGACGGGCTCGGCGCCGCCGCGGGCAGGGAGCCCGACCTCGAGCTGCTGCCCTTCGGCCCGCCCGAGGGCTACCGGCTCGACACGACCGGGCCGGCGCCGCGCATTCGTGCCCAGGATGCGGCCGGCGTCGCCTACGCGCTCACGACGCTCGGGCAGCTGCCGGTGATCGGCGGTCGGCTGCCCGCCGTCACGATCGAGGACCGGCCGCGCTATCCGTGGCGCGGGGCGATGCTCGACGTCGCGCGGCGCTTCCATCCGGTCGAGACGGTCCTCGCCTGCCTCGACGATCTCGCGGCGCTCAAGCTCAACCGCCTCCACCTGCATCTCACCGACGACCTGGGCTGGCGGATCCGGATCGACTCCTGGCCGCGGCTCACGGAGATCGGCGCCTCGACCCAGGTCGGCGGGGGACCGGCATCGCCGGCCTGCTACTCGAAGGACGACTACCGCCGGATCGTCGAGTACGCCGCCGAGCGCCACATCGTCGTCGTCCCGGAGATCGACCTGCTGGGCCACACGAAGGCGCTGCTCGCCGCGTACCCCGAGCTCGCCCGGCCGGGGGTGCGGCCGGTCCCCGACGAGGGGATCGACGTCGGCTTCTCGCGGCTCGACACGAGGAACGAGCTGACGTACCGCTTCGTCGAGGACGTCATCCGGGAGGTCGCCGAGCTCACCCCCGGGCCGTGGCTGCACCTCGGCGGCGACGAGTCACTCGCGACGGACGAGGCCGACTCCCTCCACTTCGTCGAGCGGGTCACCGCGATCGCCGCCGGGACCGGCAAGCAGCTCGTCGGCTGGCACGAGCTGGGCCGCTCCCGTCGCCTGCCGCGCGGCACGATCGGTCAATACCGGGATCGGACGACCCCCGAGCCCCCGCACGATGCGCACCTCCGGTCCTTCGTCGAGCAGGACGGCTGGGCGATCCTGTCCCCCGGCGACGTCGCCCGCCTCGAGATGCCGCGCTGGGACGACGACGCGCACGGCATGCGCCGGGGGATCGCCCCGACCTCGCTCCGCGACGCCTACGACTGGGACCCGGCCGAGATCGTGCCCGGCGTCGGCGAGGACCGCATCCTCGGCATCGAGGCGGTCATCTTCACGGAGACGATCGGCACGCTCGAGGCGATCCGCGAGACGGCGTTCCCGCAGCTGTGCGCGCTCGCCGAGCTCATGTGGTCGCCGCAGGGCGGTCACGACTTCGCCGACTTCACGGCACGGCTCGACGCCTCGCCCTGGGCGGGATCCCAGCGCTCGCCATGAATGCGGTGCTCGAGCCCGCCGGCGAGGGCCGCTGGCGCGTCCCGGGCTTCGTCGACCTGCACGCCCATGGCGGCGGCGGCAGTTCGGCGGAAGACGGGCCGGATGGCATCCGCCGCGTGCTCGCCGCACATCGCGCCCACGGCACCACCCGGCAGCTACTCAGCCTCGTCGCGAACCCGATCCCCGCGCTCGCCGACTGCCTCGCCACGATCCGCGAGGTCGCCGCGGGCGAGCCGCAGCTCGTCGGCGCGCACCTCGAGGGCCCCTTCCTCGCCCCGGCACGGCACGGCGCGCACGACCCCGCCCACCTCGTGGCGCCGGACCCCGCGAGCGTCTCCGAGCTCATCGACGCGGGCCGCGGTGTGCTCCGCATGGTGACCCTCGCGCCCGAGCTGCCAGGTGCACTCGAGGCGATCCGCGCATTCGTCGCCGCGGGGGTCGTCGTCGCGGTCGGTCACACCGAGGCGTCGGCCGAGCGGGTCCGCGAGGCCGTCGACGCGGGCGCGCGCGTGCTCACCCATGCCTTCAACGCGATGCCCGGCATCGCGGGGCGTGCGCCGGGGCCGCTCGGCGCGGCGCTCGCGGACGAGCGGGTCACGATCGAGGTCATCGCCGACGGCATCCACGTCCACCCGGCCAACCTCCGCTGGCTGCTCGACGCCGCGCCGGGCCGCGTCGCCGCGGTGACCGACGCGATGGCGGCGGCGGGCGCGGCCGAGGGCCGCTACCGGCTCGGCGGTCTCGACGTCGACGTCGCCGGCGGCCGGGCGGTCGTCGCGGGGACCGCGCAGCTCGCCGGCTCGACGCTCACCCTCGACCGTGCGATCCGCGTGCTCGTCGCGGCCGGCGTCCCGCTGACGGCCGCGGTCGACGCCGCGACCTTCGTCCCGGCGCGGGTGCTCGGCATCGAGCCGGTCGGGCGGGTCGAGCTCGTACTCTGAGGGGTCGTCCATGACTCCTCCACACCGCGACCGTTCGGCGTCCCATCCACCGCGCTGATGCGCTCAGACACGTCCGCGTCGGACCCAGCCGACATCCTGCACGCATGGGAATCCGCTACTACGCCTATCCGATAACTGCCGAGGACTACCCCCGGGCACTCGAGAACCCTTGCGCCTTCCATGGAGCCGACCCGCTCATGGATGCCTGGGGTCCGATCGCCGAGCAGCCCGAGATGCTGTATCTGGACAAGTGCTGGCGGCACTTGCAGGTACTGCTTGGTCCGACGACCGAGGGGGAGCGCCGCCCCGCCTCGCGGCTCGTCGAGGGAGACGTCACGATGACCGGTGAGGGGTGGCTGCCTCATGAGCAAGTCCTGAGCCCTGCCGAGGTGCGCGAGATCGCGGTCGACCTCGCTGTCGTGGGCGAGGCCCACGTCCGCGATGCGATGCCCGATCTCCCCTCGTGGGACCGGGATGGATCGGAAGAGTTCGACTACGTCATGGAGTATCTCGCCAAGGCCCAGGAGTTCACCGCGGCGCTGGCCCGGACCGGTCGCGGACTCATCTACCTCATCGGTTGAGTGCAGTCGCCAGACATCAACCAATTGTCCGACATCCGTACTACATTGAATACTGACGGAGTGGATTGGACGCACGGCGGCGAGCACATGGTCGTCAGGCACCAGGTCACTCCGGTCGAGGCGAACGACGCGCTGGACGACCCGCACGCGCTCACCCTCAGGCCCGACCCGGCCAGCCAGACCGGGCGGAGCATTCGGGTGATCGGGTGGGCGACCAGCACCGCCCGATTGCTGACGCTGATACTCGTCGAGTACGACGGGATCACGTACGGCGCTACCGGGTGGCCATCCAGTCGGGCGGATCGGATGAGATACGCGAACAGAAAGGCGGACAGATGACCGAGATCGGCGAGCTGGTCCGCCGTGAAGCCTTGGCGGCGGAAGCGGATCCGGATGCGGCGGAGCAGCCGGGCACGATCGCGACCCGAGGTCCAGCGGGTCGCGGCCTCGTCTTCTCCATCCGATTGTCAGCGGATGAGCACGCCATGCTCGCCGCGGCGGCCGAACGGGCGGGCATCCCGGTCAGCGCGCTGGCGCGGACGTGGATCATCGAGCGACTGGCGAGCGACGACGGCACGACTGAGCTGCACCTCATCGCGGAGGCGCTCGCGACCTACAGCAAGCGCCTCGGCGCACTCACCGGCTGACGGCCGCAGACCCTCGCGAGGGTCACCGCCGACCGGACCGCCCCGCCCACGCCGCACGGTACTCGTCGGCATGCCGCAGCCGACTCGCGGCGGCCTCGTCGGCGATGACCGTGACGTCGGGGTGGCGCCGGATCGCCGACGCCGGCATCGCGACCGTCATCGGGCCCTCAAGGGCCGCCGCGAGCGCCTCGGCCTTCGACTCGCCCTGCGCGATGAGCACGAGCCGGCGCGCGCGGAGGATCGTCCCGATGCCCTGCGTGATGCACTGGGTCGGCACCCGGTCGATGTCGCCGCCGAAGAACCTCGCGTTGTCGCGCCGCGTCGCCTCGGCCAGCTCGGCGATGCGGGTGCGCGAGTCGAATGCGCTGCCCGGCTCATTGAA
Source organism: uncultured Microbacteriaceae bacterium (assembly GCA_934661165.1). GTDB lineage: Bacteria > Actinomycetota > Actinomycetes > Actinomycetales > Microbacteriaceae > 73-13. The sequence continues at coordinate 6,514 of CAKUJB010000002.1, forward strand.
GGCGATGTGGCCGTTGCTCCCGATGCCGAGCACCTGGAGGTCGATGCCGCCGGCCGCCTCGATGCGCGCCTCGTACGCCTCGCCCGCGCCCGCGAGCCCCGCCCCGTCGGCCCCGTCCCCCGGCACCTCGACGCGCGCGGGGTCGAGCCCGAGCGGCTCGACGACCTCGCGCATCAGCACGGCGCGGTACGACTCGGGATGCCCCGCCGGCAGTCCGACGTATTCGTCGAGCGCGAAGCCGTGCACCCGTCTGAGGTCGAGACCCCGGTCGCGCAGCGCCTGCCAGATCGGCAGCGGGCTCGATCCCGTCGCGAGCCCGAGGACGGCGTCCGGGCGCGCGCGGACGAGCCGCTCGATCGCATCCGCCCCGATCCGCCCGGCCTCCTCGGGCGCCCCGACGATGACGACCTCAGCCAATTGCCGCCCCCTGCTCCAGCTCACCTGCCTGCTCGGTCAGGACATCCTGCGGCATCCGGCTGAAGTCGAGGGCCCGGCTCGCCGCCCGAACGCGCCGCGCGCCGCGATCGGCGTGCCACCCGCGCGCGCCCTGCACACACCCCGCCGGCTGCACCCGCCGCACACCCACCTCGCCGGCTGCACCCGCCGCGCACCCACCCCGATGCCGGACGAATGCGCGGGAGCAGGACGGATCCCGCGCATTCGTCCTGCGCTCGTGCATCCGTCCTGCGCTCGTGCGTGCCGCCGGCCGCGGTCCCGCTCAGAGGTCGACGAGCCTGGCCTGCGCCTCCTCGAGCGGCAGCCCGCTCGTCGCGAGAAGGTCGACGACGAGCGGACGCAGCTGGAGCACGACCGCGGATTCCGAGAGCGCGGCGTCCGGCGTCGCGAGGTCGGGCCGGAGTCTCGCCGCGACGCCCGTGAGCACGCTGCGCGCCGCGCCGGTGAGCTCGAGGTCGTGCTGCTCCTCGACGAGGAGGGCCAGGCCGCGCTCGACCTCCTCGACGAGGCCGGCGAGCGGCACATGCCGATCCCCCTCGCGCACCATGGCGCTGACCCGGCGCGCGATGAGCGCGAGGTGGCGCTGCGCCGCGACGATCCCGTGCTGGAGTCGCCTCGCGCGGTCGAGCTCCGGCAGGCGGCGGCGCAGGAACGGTGAGATGCGGCTCACCGCCCGCGCCGTCGCGAGCGAATCGCCCCACGCGGTGGCGAGCGCGGGCGCCTTCGCGAGCCGCGCATTGGCGAGCTCGGCGGCGGCGGGGCTGCCGAGCCGGAGCGCGTCGACGAGCGCGCGCAGGCCCTCGAGCACCGCGGACGTCGCGGCCCGCCCGTCGCGCGCGGCATCGCGGCCCGGCGCCCGGGGGATGAGCGCGGTGACGAGCAGGGCGATCGCGCCGGCGACCGAGGCGTCGAAGACGCGGAGGAACGGGTCGCCGTACATGTCGCCGAGCAGGACCGTCAGCGCCGCGGGCACCGCGGCGGCGACCGGGAAGACGAGGTCCTCGACGAGCAGCCGCGCCGCGACGAGCACGATGATGAGGACGAGCACGAGCTGCCAGATGCCGCTGCCGGCGACCAGCAGGACACCCGTCGCGAGCACGACGCCGAGCAGGATCGCGAGGACGCTGCGCAGCACGCGGACGGGACGCGCGTCGCGGTTGAAGCCGAGCGAGGTGATCGTCACCGTCACCGCGACGATCGGCACGGGGTGGCCGAGCCAGAAGTGGGCGATCGCGTACGAGGCGACCGCGGCGACCGTGATCTGCACGATGGCCGGCAGCGAGGTCCAGACCCGGCGGCCGGCGGCCTTGAGCGAGACGGAGCGCTTGATCCGGCGCTCGAGCCGACGCAGGCCCTCGAGATCGGGGGTGATCGGCCCCGTGTGCGTCGGCTCGGTCCAGCTCACCGCCGGACGGCCCCCAGCCGCGGGAGGCGCGGCACGTCGGCCGTCGCGCCGGCGTCGGTCGGCACGATGACCTCCTGCGCCGCCGCGATGCGCCCGGCACCGTGCCGCACCTCGAGCGCGGCGGCCGGGTCGAGCGAGCGCTTGAGGACCGCGAGCGCGATGGGTCCGAGCTCGTAGTGGTTCGCGGGCGTCGTCACGCGGCCGACGACATCGTCGGTGCCCGCGAGGACGACCTCGTCGGCAGGCGCCGCCGCGACGTTGTCCGAGCCGTCGAGATGGAGGAATGCGAGCCGTCGCGGTGGGCGGCCGAGGTTGTGGACCTTCGCGACGGTCTCCTGGCCGCGGTAGCAGCCCTTCGAGAGGTGGACGGCGGAGCGCAGCCAGTCGAGCTCGTGGGGGATCGTGCGCTCGTCGACCTCCGCCGCCCACCGCGGCCGCCAGGCGGCGGCCCGCAGCGCCTCCGCCGCGGACGGGTCGACCTGCGGCAGCTCGGCGAGCTCGGCGAGCCGGCTGCGCTCGAGCAGCGCCTCGCGCCACGCCCAGGCGCCGGCGGGATGGTCGGCGGCCGTGGCGTACTGCCAGCCGCCGTCCTGCACGGCGACCCACGGGTCCGCCCAGACGAGCGCGCGGCCGGCGGCGGTCGCGTGCGGCCGGTCCGCGTCCCCGAGATAGCCGTACGTGACGTAGTCCTCGGAGCGATCTGCGACCTCGACGCGCAGCAGGAACCGCATCCGGTCGAGCCAGGCCGCGAGCGCGGGCCCCTCGCCCTCGTCGACGAGCAGCCAGGCCGTCTCGCCATCGTCGAGCACCCGGATGACGTGCTCGATTCGCCCGTTCGGGTCGAGGAGCAGGGTCTCGGCGGAGGCCCCCGGCGCGAGCCGGGCGATCGACTGCGAGGTGAGCGAGTCGAGCCAGCTGAGCCGGTCGGGACCCTGCACCGTCACGACGCCGCGGCCCGGCAGGACGGTGATCGCCTCGCCGGCGGCGAGCGCCCGCTGCTCGAGGAATGGCTGCATCACTCTGCCCTCGCGAGTCTGGCGGAGGCGTGCGTGCGCAGCCCCTGGCCGAGCGCGGCCATGTCCCACGCCCAGAGCAGGTGGCCCTCGACGAGCCCGTAGAGACGCGTCGCCGCGGCGTAGTCCTTCGCGGTGGCCGATCGCACGACCGCATCGGTCGCGAGGTCGATCCGCGGGCCCTGGACCTGCCCGAGGTACAGCTCGGCGACGCCGCCGGGATGCACGATCGCGACCTCGAGATCGAAGCCGCCCGCCGCATTCCGCAGCGTCTCGACCTCATCGACGGTCGTGAATGCGCGCTCGCCGATCCCCGGGAGCAGTCCCGGCCCCGGGTCGGTCGCCGCGAGCGGGCGAGCGAGGCGCCAGTAGCCCGACTCGGCGACGAGCGGGACCGGAGATCCGCCCTCGGCGGATGGCAGCAGCCAGGTCGTCGAGCTGTAGTTGAGGTACGGTCCGCCGTCCTGCGAGAACGAGACGCGCTGGCCGAACTCGGCGGTGCGGTGCTCGCCCTCGCCCGGGCCGATCTCGTAGTCGACGACGCCAGAGCCCTCCCACACGCCCAGCAACCAGGACAGGGGGGCGATCTCCGCCGGGAGGCTGGCGTCGAGGGTGATCATGGCCGCCGCGCGCCTCGCACCGTCGACCGGATCAGTGCTGCCCGCGGAACAGGTTGACGATCACGACGACCGCCGAGAAGCCGATGGCGAGCGTCGCGAGGCCGAGGAGGCCGATGAAGAAGAGCTCGAGCGCGAACAGCACGAAGTCAGTCTACCCCCGGATGCCGGTCAGACGACCGGCGCCCCACCCGAAAGCCACACCGCGAGCGTCGCGGCACCGAGGACGACGACGGCGAAGCCGACGACGAGCGAGGCGATCCGCACGAAGCCCTGCGGGCGCCCGAGCAGGACGAGCAGCAGGAAGACCGCGACGAGGACGACGACGAGCGCCAGGGGCAGCAGGAGCTCGGCGGTCATGCGTGCATCGTACCGACCGCGCGGCGCGGAACGCCGTGAGTAGAATTGCCGCGCACTGACGGAGGTTGCGTGGCCAAGCTGCTGATCCTGTCGTCGACAGGGGAGACCGAGGCCTTACCGGCGCTCGGCCTTCTCAGCCACGCCGTCAGCACCATCCCGGCCTCCCCCGCCTCGCTCGTGTCGGCGCCACCCGCGGACCTCGTGCTCGTCGACGCCCGCCAGGACCTCGCGAGCGCGAAATCCCTGTGCCGGATCCTCACGACGACGGGCGTCGACGCGCCGCTCCTGCTCATCCTCACCGAGGGCGGGCTCGCTGCCGTGCAGGCCGACTGGGGCATCGACGACGTCATCCTCACGACCGCCGGTCCCGCCGAGGTCGACGCGCGCATTCGGCTCTCGCTCGGCCGCACCCCGCAGGAGCCGACGCCGACGAAGATCCAGACCTCCGGCGTCACGATCGACGAGGCGAGCTACGCGGCGAAGGCGAACGGCCGACCCCTCGACCTCACCTACAAGGAGTTCGAGCTGCTGCGCTTCCTCGCGGCGCACCCCTCGCGCGTGTTCACCCGCGAGCAGCTGCTCAGCGAGGTGTGGGGCTACGACTACTTCGGCGGCACCCGCACGGTCGACGTCCACGTCCGGCGACTGCGCGCGAAGCTCGGCGACCTCGACTCGCTCATCGGCACGGTCCGCAACGTCGGGTACCGCTTCAACGTCTTCGACGACGATGACGATGAAGCCGCCGAGCCGGCTGCGCGGGCGCCCGCGGGGCACTGAGCCACCATCGCGACCCCACGCATTCATATCCTGATCACCTCGCGCGCGGCACAATGGTGCGATGGACGGCGCGAACCTCGAGCAGACGACGACTGACCTGCTCGACGAATGGGACGACGCGGACCTCGGCGCCTTCGATGCCGACGACCTGCCGACCGACCGGTTCCTCGACCGCGAGATCTCCTGGCTGCGCTTCAACCAGCGCGTGCTCGAGCTCGCGGAGGACCCCGAACTCCCGCTCCTCGAGCGAGCGAACTTCCTCGCGATCTTCGCGAGCAACCTCGACGAGTTCTTCATGGTCCGCGTCGCCGGCCTCAAACGGCGACTCGCGACCGGGCTCGCCGTGCCGACGAACACCGGCGTCGCGCCGCTCGAGGTCTACGCGCAGATCTCCGCGCTCGCGCACGAGCTCCAGGAGCGGCACGCCATCGCCTTCCGCGACCAGGTGAAGCCCGCGCTCGACGACGCCGGCATCCACATCGAGATGTGGTCAGACCTCACCGAGGAGGACCGGCGGCAGGTCGGCGAGATCTTCCGCGAGCAGATCTTCCCCGTCCTCATGCCGCTCGCGGTCGATCCGGCGCACCCGTTCCCCTACATCTCCGGGCTGTCGCTCAGCCTGAGCGTGCGGGTGCGCGACCCGCGCAGCGAGCGCGAGGAGTTCGCGCGCGTCAAGGTGCCGACGAACCTGCCGCGATTCGTGCAGCTGCCGGAGGACGACAGCGGGATGCTGCGCTTCATCGCGCTCGAGGACCTCATCGGCAACCTCCTCCACGAGCTCTTCCCCGGCATGGAGATCCTCGCGCAGCACGAGTTCCGGGTGACGCGCAACGAGGACGTCCAGGTCGACGAGGACGAGTCGGAGAACCTCATCCAGGCGCTCGAGCAGCAGATCCTCAACCGGCGCTTCGGCCCGCCCATCCGGCTCGAGATCACCGAGGGCATGGACGCGCGCACGCTCGAGCTGCTCATGAGCGAACTGCAGATCACTGAGCAGGAGGTCTACCGGCTTCCGGCGCCGCTCGACCTCCGCGGCCTGTTCCAGTTCGGCGCGATCAACCGTCCGAGCCTCAAGTACCCGAAGCACGTGCCGACGACCGCCGTCGCGCTGCTGCCGAGCGAGGCGAACTCCGAGGCCGACGTCTTCACCGCGATCAGCCGTGGCGACATCCTGCTCCATCACCCCTACGAGTCGTTCTCGACGAGCGTGCAGGCCTTCATCGAGGCCGCCGCGCACGACCCGCAGGTGCTCGCGATCAAGCAGACCCTCTACCGCACGAGCGGCGACTCCCCGATCATCCAGGCCCTCATCGACGCGGCCCAGTCGGGCAAGGCCGTGCTCGCGCTCGTCGAGGTGAAGGCGCGCTTCGACGAGTCGGCGAACATCCAGTGGGCGCGCAAGCTCGAGAAGGCGGGCGTGCACGTCGTCTACGGCCTGGTCGGGCTCAAGACCCACTCGAAGCTCGCGCTCGTCGTCCGCCAGGAGGGCGGCACGCTGCGCCGCTACGCCCACATCGGCACCGGCAACTACAACCCGAAGACGGCGCGGATCTACGAGGACCTCGGCCTGCTCACCTGCGACGAGCAGGTCGGCGACGACCTCACCCGGCTCTTCAACGAGCTGTCCGGCTACGCGATCGAGAAGAAGTTCAAGCGGCTCCTCGTCGCACCCCTCCACCTCCGCAAGGGGCTCATCAAGCGCATCCGCAAGGAAGCGGTGCACGCGCGCGAAGGCCGCCCCTCCGGCATCCGGCTCAAGATGAACTCGATCGTCGACGAGGCGATCATCGACGAGCTCTACCGCGCCTCCCAGGCTGGCGTCCCGATCGACCTCGTCGTCCGCGGCATCTGCGGCGTGCGCCCCGGCGTCCCCGGCTACAGCGAGACGATCCGCGTCCGCTCGATCCTCGGCCGCTATCTCGAGCACTCCCGGATCTTCGCCTTCCGGGGCGGTGGCGACCCGCAGACCTACATCGGCAGCGCCGACATGATGCACCGCAACCTCGACCGGCGCATCGAGGTCCTCGTCCGCGTCACCGACCCCGCCCACCTCCAGGAGCTCGACGACTACTTCGAGCTCCAGCTCTCGGACGACATCGCGAGCTGGCATCTCGACGGCGAGACCGGTGAATGGGAGAGGCGGCACCGCGGTCCGGACGGCGCCCGCCTCCGGGACGCGCAGGATGTGCGCATGACCCAGATCGCCTCGCGGCGTCGCGCCGACCTCCGTGGGGTGCGCACTGGGGCGATCCCCGTCATCCGCACGGACCAGTTCCCCGCCGTGATCCGCTGAATCCGTCCGGTAACGTACCCCTGTGGCCAGCTCGACGACCTACGCCGCAGGCGTCCTCTGCTGGCGGCGGACCAAGTCCGGCGTCCGGGTGCTCCTCGTGCGACGACCCGACTACGAGGACGTCTCGATCCCCAAAGGCAAAGTCGACACGGGCGAGCTCCTGCCGCAGACCGCGGTCCGCGAGCTGCTCGAGGAGACGGGCATGCGGGCGACGCTCGGCGCGCCGATCGGCACCGCGGAGTACCGCATCCGCTCGGGCCCCAAGGTCGTGCACTACTGGCTCGCCGAGGTCGACGAGACCGCCGCGCGGGCGGGGGACGTCGCATTCGTGCCGAATGGGGAGATCTCCGCGACCGAGTGGGTGACGCTCGCGAAGGCGAAGTCGCTCGTCACGTACGACTTCGACCGCGACCTCCTCGATACCCTCGAGGCGCGGCTCGCGGCCGGCACCGCGACGACGTTCCCGATCATCGTCGCGCGACACGGCAAGGCGATGTCGCCGTCGCAGTGGAAGGGCAGCGATCGCACTCGGCCGCTCGTGCCGAAGGGCATCGAGCAGGCCGAGCGGCTCGCGCCGTCGCTCGCCGCATTCGCCCCCGTCAAGATCGTCTCCTCGTCGGCGGTGCGCTGCCTCAACACGATCGGCCCGGTCGCGCGGCAGCTCGGGCTGCCGATCCGGGAGTCGACCGGCATCTCGCAGGACGCCTATGAGGACGGCCGCAGCCGTGCCGGCAAGCAGATCGCAAAGCGGCTCGAGCGCCGCGAAGCCGTCGTGCTGTGCAGCCACGGGCCGGTCATCCCGCAGCTCGTGCAGGCGGTCGTCGAGGCGACGAGCGCCGAGGTGACCGAGACGATCCGGCAGGCCGCGTTCCCCGAGCCGGGCGACTTCTCCGTCTTCCACATCGCCGAAGACGGCCGGCTCGTCGAGTCCGAACTCCACCGCGCCGGCTGACCCCGCCGCCCCCTCCCCCATTCATTGCATACGTTTTTGCTCGATGCACACGTTTATTCGTAGGGACGCGGCAAAAACGTATGCACGGAGGGGGCGGCGGGGGCGCGCGGGAGCGGGGGTATGCCAGGCCGGGGTCGACGCCTCTCGGCGCAAGGCCGCTCGAAGCGGCTGAAGTTGGAGCCCGGGGTCACCCCGACCTGACCGGACGAGTGTACTGGGCGCGCCTGAGCACGAGCCGCGTGCGGCAGGGCAGGCGATGTCGCCGAATGCAGCCGGAATCGGCGTGAAGGTGCCTGTGTTCGGCGAAACCGCCTGTTGTCACGACCGCGCGGCAGCGGTCAGTCGAGCGTGCCCGCCCGCTGGCGGCGGGCGCACGCCGCGAGCTCGGCGCCAATCGTCGCGAGCCGCGCGGCGCGCGTCGTGAGGCGGGTCGCCCGCTCGTCGTCGCCGACATCGCTCGCGTCCGCGTCGTCGAGGCTCCCCGCCGCGAGGATGCGGCAGCACGCCGCCGCGCGGTCGAGCGCATCCGCGAGATCGCCCCGGTACGCGCCGTGGAGGATCGCGTCCGCGAGCGCGTGCACCTCGGCCGGGCCGGCGCCCTCCGGCGCCCCCGCGATCGCCTGGTCCGCGGTCCGCAGCCTTGCCGCGCCCCGCCGGAACGTCTGCGCCGAGACCTCCCCGCCGCCGTCGCGGATGAATGCGCGGAGCAGGTGCAGCCGCCACAGCGCCCCCGGCAGCGAGTCGGCCGCGGCCTGGGCCCAGAGCTCCGCGATCGCGTCGATGCCGTGCTCGTCGGCGAACGCGAGGAGCCGGTCGACCGTCTCGGTCGACCCCGGCCGGTGCCCGTGGTCGACGAGCGCCTGCGCCGTCTCGTGGGCGATCGCGCGCAGCCGTGCGGGATCCTCCGCGCCGATCACCCCATCGAAGCGATGCGGCTCGAAGCGCGTCGGCTTGTGGAACTCTCGGCGCGGCACCCGGTCAGCCTACGTCGGCAGCCTCAGCTGTTGAGCACCGCGACCCCGACGTTGAGCGTCGTCGCGTACAGGAGCCAGAGCAGGTAGACGACCATGACGGCGCCCGCGAATCGGTTGCGGCGCGAGAACTCGGCGGCGCACCAGGCGACGAGGACGACGAGGACGACGATGATGACGGCGGCGACCCAGAGCGCGGCGGGTCCCCACAGCGGATATCCGGCGAAGAAGACGGGCGACCACGCGGCGTTGAGCAGCAGCTGCAGCCAGTAGAGCGCGACGGCCCGGCGCCGCTGCGGCTCGTCTCGGTCGGCTCCGGCCCGGCGCTGCACGAGCCAGCCCGCGAGTGCCATGCCCGCGTAGAGCACGGTCCAGACCGGGCCGAAGAGCCGGTTCGGCGGCGTCCACGCCGGCTGCGCCGCCGCCGCATACCAGCCCTCGACGTTCGCCGTCGTCGCGAGGCTGCCGCCGACGGCGACGGCCGCGACCGCGACGAGGTGGACCCCGAGCCAGACCCACTGCCTGCCCTGCATGCGCATCGTCTCCCGCCGGTTCCCGGCGCCCGTGCGGCGCCGAACCCGATCCAGGCGACCACGCCGGCGGCGCCGGAGGAATGCGCTTGACACCGCACACGCGGTGTGGCATCGCGCGAGCGGCGCGGAGTCGCGCGTGGTGCCCCCGGCGGGTTTCGATCCCGCTACCCGCTGATTAAAAGTCAGCTGCTCTCCCGAGTGAGCTACGGAGGCTCGTCGAGTCTAGGCGCGCGCACCCCTCGTGCGCCGCTACGCGGGCCTCTACTGTGGATCCTGCGGGCCGGCGAGGTCGCCGCCCGCACGAGGAGGAGCTCATGGCCGAGCCGCAGGTCCGCATGATCGTCCTGTCGACGGACGACATCGACGAATCGATCCGCTTCTACACCGAGACGCTCGGCTTCGCGCTGAAGTTCCGGGACGGCACGCACTTCGCCGCGCTCGACGGCGGGGGCCTCACGCTCGCACTCGCGACCTCGATCGACCACCCGATCCCCGGACAGGTCGTCGTCGGCATCAAGACCGACGACGTCGACGCCGCGGCGAAGGCGATCGAGGACGCCGGCGGCGGCATCGTCCGGGCGCCGTACAACGACGCGCACGAGCGCCGCGCCGTCGTCTACGACAGCAAGGGCAACGGGCTCGTCTTCTACTCCCCGCTGCCGAAGGACTGAGCCGGGCCACGCGGCCGGCGATCCGGGCGGCGGCGGTGCGGCCCGCATTCCTCCCCGCCTGCGGAATGATGGACGGGTGAGCGCGGCCGAGGAGTCCGCCGGGGTCGCCCCGGCGCTCGTCCTCGTGGGCGCGGCCCTCGGCACGGGCCGCTGGCTCGCCGAGCACCTGCTGCCGCACGCCGGCTGGTCGAGCGTCACCCTCGTCGACTCGAAGACGACGAAGACCTCGCAGCGCTCGCAGCAGTGGCGGCTCGCGGCCCAGGCCCCCATCGTCTACGGCGAGTCCGTCGAGAGCCCTGACGGCGATCGCCTCGTCCTCGAGGGCTCGACCGAGCCGCTGCCGCTGCCGACCGGGCCGACGGTCGCGTGGTTCGCGCTGCCGCAGGCGGTGCTCGTCCACGCCGTCGCGGAGACGATCCCGCTGCTGCCGGCCGAGACGACCGTCCTCGTCTCCGCGCCGCGCCTCGGCCCCGCGCTCGCGGCGACCCGCGCGGCCGCCGGCGGACGCGAGGTCGTCGGCGTCCACCCCCTCTTCGACGCGACGATGCCGAGCCTCGCCGGACAGATCCTCTACGTCGTGCCGGATCCGCGGGACGGCCGGACGAATGCGGGAGGCGAGGACGCGCATTCCTCCGCACCCGCGTGGCTCGCCGACGCGATCGCCCGCGCCGGCGGCATCCTCAAGACGGGCTCCGCGGCGCAGCACGACCGGACGATGGAGCTCGTGCAGGACCTCGCGCATCGCGTGCTCACCGACTTCGCGGACCGGGTGACGGGCAGCGGGCTCGACCTCGAGCACGACATCTGGGAGGCGCGGACACCGCTCTTCGAGACGCTCTTCGGCCTCGCGGTGCGCGCGATCGACTCGCGCGAGACGACGATCGACGCCGCCGAGCTCGCGGCGATCCGCGACCGCTTCCCCGGCAGCCTCTACGACACGATCCGGGGCACCGCCGCCGCGGCGGTGACGGCCGCGCAGTCGAAGCGCCTCGCGCTCGCGGGCCACCGCCGCTCCGGGCAGGTCGTCGGCCTCCGGGCCCTCGGCGACCGGCGCGTGCGGATCGGGCGGATCACGGAGCTCACCTCGACGACGGTGACGCTCGAGGAGCTCGTCGTCGGCCGACCTGGGCGCGCGGCGCTCCTCGATGGCCCCGGCCTCGCGAACGCCGCGAAGCTCGGGGTGTCCGGGCGGCCGAAGCCGACGACCTTCGGGCTCGGCCACGTCGACCTCGTGACGGGCGAGGAGCTCGAGACGGCGCTCGACGACCGCCTCGCGCATCTGCGCCGCGACGTGCGGTTCCTCGTCCCGGAGTCGGTCGCCGGCGAGGGCGTGCTTCAGGTGGTCCGCGTCCACCGGGGGCTCCGAGACGTCGCGCTCGTCGACGAGGTGGTCCGCACCGGGCAGCGCTCCGTCGTCATCCGCATGGCGATCCGGGCCGACCTCGACCCCGCCGCATTCGTCGACCGGCTGCAGCGCCAGGTCGCCGAGGCGTACACCTGGCCGTCGGGCCTCGCGCGGCGCCCGGCGGCGCCCGTCGAGCGAGTCGTCTACCTCGGCCCGGCCGGCACCTTCTCGGAGGACGCCGCGAGTCGGGCCGCCGCCGCGCTGCGGGCGCCCGGGGCGGTGCTCGAGGCGCTCGGCGGCTTCGACGACGTCCTCGCGGCGATCGGGCCTGGCACCGTCGGCGTGCTCCCGGTGACGAGCTCCGCCTCCGGACTCGTGAGTCGGGCGATCGCCGCGCTGCTCGGCGCTGCTCGACCGGCCGTGGCGGGCGGGATGGTCGACGTGCCGGTGCGATTCGACGCATATGCTCGCGAGAGCATATCCCTCGAGACGCTCCGCGGCGCCCCCGTGTACTCCCACCCGCAGGCCATCGCGCAGTGCTCGGCGTTCATCCGCCGCGCCGGCCTCGTGCCGGTCCCGGTCGAGTCGACGGCAGCCGCCCTCGAGCACGCGGCCGCGCACGAGGGACCCGCGGTCGCCCTCGCCGGCGTCGACAAGGGCGCGGCGCAAGGGCTGCACGTCGTCGAGCGCGAGATCGACGACCTCTCGGGGTCGATCACCCGCTTCCTCGTCATCGGCGACACCGGCGCGTTCGGCGACCCGAACCCCGGCTCGCAGCCGACGCTCCGACAGCTGTGGGTCGGCGACGGCGCGAGCAGTCCCGTGCCACTGCTCGGCGGCGCCGGGTTCAGCGAGCTCCTCGCCGACGCGGAGGGCCGCTGGCTGCTCGTCACCTCGCTCGAGGCGCCCGGACCCGAGTCGGCGACCGGCGGCGCGATGCGCCTCGGCACCCTCCCCTGGTCGCCGCGCACCCCGGTCGTCCGCGCGGGGGCCTGACCGCGCATTCCTCCTGCGGGCACGCCGTGCGCGGAGGCGTCAGCCGAGCGGGTCGGCGAGCGCGTCGAGCTCGGCGACGAGGTCCGCCGCGAGGTCGCTGATGCGCTCGAGCCGCGCCTCGTCGGGGCGCACGGGCGGGGCCGCCGCCGCGTCGAGATGGCGCTTGAGCTGGCCCGCGACGTCGCGCCAGGCCTCCTGCCGCGCGCGCTCGACGAGCCGGTCGAGGTACTCCGGGTCGCCCGCCCGATCGCGGAGCGCGTCCGCGAGCATCCGTGCGGCGCGGGCCCGCAGCCGCAGGTTCCGGAGGTCGCCGCGACGATAGTCGTGATGCGAGTCGGCGACGCCGAAGCGCCCGCGGACGCTGCGGCGCTCCGCGTCGAGACGCTGCGCGACCTCGAGCTGCTCGACCGCGAGCGCCTTGAGCTCCTCGTAGGCGTCGGCGCGGAACGACCTCGCGTCGAACTCCCTGGCCTCGCGGCCGAGCGTGGCGACCTCGATGCGATTGCGGATCGCGAGCACCGCGGCGCGCTCGGCGAGCAGGAGGCCCTCGTCGAGGGCCGGCGGCTCGCGCCGGAGGAGTCGCCGGAGGATGCCCACGCGTTGATGCTACCGAGGCGCTACAGGACGAGCTGCCCGAACGCGAGCCCGAGCAGGTACGTGACGAGCGCCGCGCCGAGGCCGATCGCGAGCTGACGCAGCGCCCGGAGGCCGGGGTGCGCGCCCGAGAGGATGCCCGTGATCGCGCCGGTCGTGAGCAGCGCGACGCCGACGAGCGCGGCGGCGATGCCGACCGCGAGCCAGCCGCTCGCCCCGAAGAGGTACGGCAGGACGGGGATGAGCGCCCCGGTGGCGAAGCAGAGGAAGCTGTATGCGGCCGCCGTCCACGCGCTGCCGACCGGGTCGTGCTCGCCATCGAGCCCCGGCGGGGCCGGGAGCACACCCGGCAGCGGCTCGAGCGCGGCGCCGCGGGCCGCCGCGCGCTCCCGCCGCCGCAGCTCGCGGATCGTCTCGGCCGCCTGGGCATCCGCCTCGACGGCGTCGAGGCCGCGCGCCTGGTACACGAGCGAGAGCTCGTTGTGCTTGAGGTCGAGGAAGGGCAGCGAATCGGTCGTGCTCGCGTCGGGCAGCACCGAGTCGATGAGCTCGCGCTGCGAGCTCACGGAGACGAACTCTCCCGCCGCCATCGACAGTGCCCCCGCGAGGAGGCCCGCGATGCCGGTCGCGAGCACCGCGCCGGTCGGCATGCCCGTGCCGACGACGCCGAGCACGAGTGCGAGATTCGAGACGAGCCCGTCGTTCATGCCGAACACGGCCGCCCGGAAGCCGCCCGCGAGCTGCAGCCGCTTCGCGCTCGCGAGCGCGCGCACGACCTCGCTGTGCACCCGCTCGTCGGCGGCCATCGCCTCCGTCGCGTCGAGGTCGGACTCGTACGGCGAGCGCCCCTCGGCGCGCTGCATGAGCGCGAGGACGAAGACGGAGCCGAAGCGCTTCGCGAGCACCCCGAGCATGCGCGAACCGAGGTCGACCCGCGGCTCGGGCGTCGCGTCGGGCCCGAGGAGCTCGATCCAGTGCGCCGCATGCCGGTCTTCGGCGTCGGCGAGCCGCAGCAGGATCTCCCGCTCCGGGCCGTCGCGCCGCGCCGCGAGCTCGCGGTATACGACGGCCTCCGCGCGCTCGGCCGCGAGGTAGCGCCGCCAGCGGCGCACCTGCGTCGGCGTTCCCGTCACCGCTCGTCCCGCGCCGCGTCCTGGATCAGAGGAAGCGGTTGAGCGCCGGGAGCACCCCGATCTCGAGCAGGATCCAGGCGACGCCGCCGGCGACGGCGACGAGCGTCGCGAGCAGCACGATGAACTGCCCGCCGCCAAGGCGATACGTGTGCTTGGTCATGGCTCAGGCTCCTCGTCGTGCGGCGGTGTCCACCACATTCTTCACCAGCAGGGCGCGGGTCATGGGGCCCACCCCGCCGGGGTTCGGCGAGAGCCAGCCCGCGACCTCGGCGACCGCGGGGTCGACGTCGCCCGCGAGCTTCGCCCTGCCGGTCTCGGTCGTGCCCACGCGAGTGACGCCGACGTCGAGCACCGCGGCGCCGGGCTTGACCCAGTCGGGCTTGATGAGGTGGGGCACGCCGACGGCGGCGACGACGATGTCCGCACGACGCACCTCCGCCGCGAGATCAGGGGTGCGCGAATGCGTGAGGGTCACGGTCGCGTCGACGCCCTTGCGGGTGAGCAGCAGGCCGAGCGGACGGCCGACGGTGAGGCCGCGGCCGACGATCGTGACGTGCTTGCCGGGGATCTCGACCCCGGAGCGCTGGAGGAGCTCGACGATGCCCGCCGGCGTGCACGGCAGCGGGCTCGTGATCTCGCCGTCAACGCCCATCACGAGACGGCCGAGGTTCGTCGGGTGGAGGCCGTCCGCGTCCTTGTCGGGGTCGATCGCCTCGAGCACCTCGCGCTCGTCGATGCCCTTCGGCAGCGGGAGCTGCACGATGTAGCCGGTGACCTCGGGGGTCGCGTTGAGGTCCGCGATCGCCGCGAGGATGTCCTCGCGGCTCGCCGTCGCCGGCAGGTCGACCTGGACCGAGTGGATGTCGACCTCCGCGGCGTCGCGGTGCTTGCCGGTCACGTAGGAGACCGAGCCCGGGTCGGCGCCGACGAGCAGCGTGCCGAGGCCGGGGACGATGCCCCTGGCCCGCAGGTCGGCGACGCGGGTCTTGAGCTCGGACTTGATCGCGGCCGCGGTGGCGATGCCGTCGAGGATGGTGGCGGTCATGCAGCAGTTCTCCTGATCGCTTGGTTCGGTCGGGGTGGTCGGTGCGCTCAGGCCCAGGTGCCTGGCGAGGTGAGGCCCGGGTAGAGCGGGAAGTCGGCGGCGAGGCGCCCGACCCGCGCGCGCAGCGCGTCGACGTCGGGCATCGGCAGCAGCGCCTGGGCGACGATGTCGGCGACCTCCGCGAACTCGGCGTCGCCGAAGCCGCGGGTCGCGAGCGCGGGCGTGCCGATCCGGACGCCGCTCGTGACCATCGGCGGCCGCGGGTCGAAGGGCACCGAGTTCTTGTTCACCGTGATCATCGCCTGATGGAGCCGGTCCTCGGCGTCCTGGCCGGTGAGCTCGGAGGCCCGGAGGTCGACGAGCACGAGGTGGACGTCGGTGCCGCCGGTGAGGACGGCGATGCCCGCCTCGACGGCGTCGTCGCGCATGAGACGCTCGGCGATGAGTCGCGCCCCGCGCACGGTGCGCTCCTGGCGGTCGCGGAACTCGGGGGTCGCCGCGAGCTTGAACGCGGTCGCCTTCGCCGCGATGACGTGCATGAGCGGGCCGCCCTGGAGGCCCGGGAAGACGGCGGAGTCGATCTTCTTCGCGATGTCGGCGTCGTTCGTGAGGATGAAGCCCGATCGCGGGCCGCCGATCGTCTTGTGGACCGTGCTCGTCACCACGTGCGCGTGCGGCACGGGGTTCGGGTGGAGGCCGGCCGCGACGAGCCCGGCGAAGTGCGCCATGTCGACCCAGAGGACCGCGCCGACCTCGTCGGCGATCTCGCGGAACGCCGCGAAGTCGAGCTGGCGGGGGTAGGCGGACCAGCCGGCGATGATCATCTTCGGCCGGTGCTTGAGCGCCTGCTCGCGCACCGCATTCATATCGATGAGGTGCGTCACCGGGTCGACGCCGTAGCTGACGATGTCGTACCACCGGCCGGAGAAGTTCTGCTTCCGGCCGTGGGTGAGGTGCCCGCCGTGATTGAGGTCGAGGCCAAGGACGGTGTCGCCGTACTCGACGAGGGCCGTGTAGACGGGCTGGTTCGCCGACGCCCCGGAGTGCGGCTGCACGTTCGCGTACGCGGCGCCGAAGAGCGACTTCGCCCGCTCGATCGCGAGCGACTCGGCGATGTCGACGTACTCGCAGCCGCCGTAGTAGCGACGGTCGGGGTAGCCCTCGGCGTACTTGTTCGTGAGGACCGAGCCCTGCGCCTCGAGCACCGCGCGGGGGACGAAGTTCTCGCTCGCGATCATCTCGAGGGTGTCGCGCTGCCGCCCAAGCTCCTGGTCGAGGACCGCCGCGATCTCGGGGTCGACCTCGGCGATCGGCGCGGTGAAGAAATCGGGAACTGCTGGCTGCGTCACAGGTGGGGCCCCTTCCAGGTACGTTCGTGCCGGCTGCGCGGCCCAGGCGTACGGCCGCACCCTGTGAAATCGCTCCCCGGTGGTGGCCCACCTCGAACGCCAGTCGCGACCGCCACAGTCTACCGGAGCGTCGTTCGGCCACGGCTCGCTAGGGTGGTGGAGGAATGAGCGGGGAGACACGGCGATGACCCAGCGGCGCACGCGGCGCAGCCCGTTCGCGGGACACGGCTTCTGGTGGTGGGCCTCGGCGGCGATCTGCGCGATCGCCGTCGTCGGCGCGGTCGTGCTCCTCGCATTCTGAAGCCGACCGGATCCCCCGGAGATCCACAGTCCGTTCATAGGCCCGCGCGGCCATACTTTTCCCCATGACGCGACGCCTCGCCGCCCCCGCGCTGCTGTCGCTCGCCGCACTCGGCTCGCTCGCCGGCTGTGCGAGCCCCGCCCCCGCCGTCGAGACGCCAACGAGCACCCCCTCGGCCGCGCCGAGCAGCGCACCCGCCGCGACCCAGACCCCCACGGCCGCCGCCGAGCCGGTCGAGGTCGTGCCGAGCACCGTCTACGCGGACGGCACCTACCGCGCGACGGGCCAGTACATCGCGCCGAGCGGGCCGGAGACCGTCGACGTGACGCTCACGATCGCGGAGGACCTCGTCACCGCGGTCGAGGTCGTCGGGCACGCGACGGACGGCTCGGCCCAGGACCACCAGGCCGACTTCATCGGCGGCGTCGGCGAACTCGTCGTCGGGCGGCCGCTCGCCGACCTCGCGGTGCACCGCGTCGCCGGCTCCTCGCTCACGAGCGGCGGCTTCAACTCGGCAGTCGACCAGATCCGCGCCGAGGCGCTGCGGTGAGCCGAGCCGGGCAGCGGCGAGGCTGAGCCGAGCGCCGTGGCGAGCCGCGCATGCGACGCAATCGGCGTGCGCTGGGAGATCCTCAGCCCCGCGCCGCTCGCGCCCGAGGTCCTCACCGCCGTCGACGCGCGCATCGAGGCGTACGACCGGGTCTGGTCGCGCTTCCGCGAGGACTCGCTCGTGCGGCGCATCGCGCGCGAACCGGGCGCCTGGCGGCTGCCGGCCGAGGCCGGGCCGCTCCTCGAGCTCTACCGCGTGCTCCACGAGGCGACCGCGGGCCGCGTCTCGCCCCTCGTGCACGCCGGCGCCCCGGCGCTGCCGTGGGACGACGCGATCGCCTGGGACGGCGAGGTGCTCCAGGCGCCGGCGCCCGTGCAGCTCGACGTCGCCGCGGCCGGGAAGGGGCAGCTCGTCGACCTCGTCGTCGAGGTGCTCGCCGCGCACGGCATCGAGGAATGCACGGTCGACGGCAGCGGCGACCTCCGCCACCGCGGCGCCCCACTCCGCATCGGCCTCGAGCATCCCGGGGACCCGCGCCTCGCGGTCGGCGTCGTCGAGCTCGCCGACGGCGCGATCGCCGCCTCGGCGCCGAACCGCCAGCCCGGGCACATCGTCGACGCGTCGACGGGACTGCCGGTCGCGGGCGTCGCGGCGACGTGGGCGATCGCCGACACCGCGATGGTCGCCGACGGCGCCGCGACCGCGCTGTTCTTCCTCGACGAGCCGCCATCGACGCTGGGGATCCGATGGGCCAGGATGGACACCGCGGGGCGCATCCGGACCTCGCCGGACTGGCCCGGGGAGGTCTTCATCTGATGCGGACGCTCACGCTCGTGCGGGGCCGGATCGACGCCGCGCTCGGCCGGGTCACCCCGGTCGTGCTGCTGCTCACCGTGCTCGCCGCATTCCTCATCATCTCGGTCCTGTTCGGCGTCGTCGGCCTCCTGTCGCTCGACCTGCTCGCGGTCGCCGTCACGTTCGCGGTCACGATCCTCGCGACGGGACTCGGCGCGGTCATGGGCGCCGCGGTCGTGCGGGTCCGCTCGAACTGGGCGGCCTGGCCGCAGCTCGAGTCGACGCTCGCGACGGGCCTCATCCTCGGCTTCCTCTTCACCCCGCGGCTCGAGCTGCTCCACGTGCTCGGCGTCGGCCTCGCGGGCCTCCTCGCCGGGGCGTCGAAGCACCTGCTCGCCTGGCGCGGCCGTCACCTCTTCAACCCGGCCGCGTTCGGTGCCGCGGTCGTCGGGCTCATCGGGCTCGCGGTGCCGACGTGGTGGATCGGCGCCGAGCCGCTGCTGGCGATCGTCGTGCTCGGGGCCCTCGTCATCGCGTACCGGGTCGACATGCTCGGGCCCTCGGCGCTCGCCGTGCTCCTCGCGGCGGGCCTCACCGCCGGGGCGCTGCTGACGATCGGCGCGCCGATCGGGCAGGCGCTCACGATGCCGTTCACCTCGTTCGGCTTCGTCTTCCTCGCCGGCATCATGCTCACCGAGCCGCTCACGCTGCCGCCGCGGCGCGGGCAGCGGTACCTGGTCGCGGCCCTCGTCGGCGTGCTGCTCGGGGTTCCCCTCGTCGCGGCCGCGCTCGGCGTCTCGCTCCCGATCGCGCCGGAGATCGCGCTCCTCTTCGGCAACCTCCTCGCCTTCGCGCTCGGCCAGCGCCGCGGGCTGCGCTTCGAGGTCATCGGCCTGCGCGCCGCGGCCGAGTCGGTCGCCGAGCTCCGCCTGCGGCCGCTCACCCCGGTGCGGCACCGGCCGGGGCAGGCGATCGAGCTGTCACTGCCGCACCGGAACCCCGATCTGCGGGGTCGGCTCCGCGCATTCTCCATCGTCTCCGCGCCGGGCGAGGCGGAGCTCGTCATCGCCTTCGGCGTCCCCGCCGAGACCTCGAGCCTGAAGCGCGCGCTCCTCGGGCTCGCGCCAGGCGACCGCGTCGTCGCGACGCGCGTCTTTGGCGACTTCACGCCGCCGGCCGATCCCGCGGTGCCGCTGCTGTTCGTCGCGGGCGGGATCGGGATCACGCCATTCGTCTCGATGGTGCGCGCGGCGGCGGGCGAGGGCCGGGACATCGTCGTCGTCCACCGCGCGAGCCGGCCGCTGTACGCGGAGGAGTTCGAGGGCGCGGCCGGGGTGCGCTTCGTCCCGTTCTACGACGTGCGACCCGACGCCGACGCGCTGCTCGCCGCCGTCCCCGACCTCGCGGCCCGGCAGGCGTACGTCTCCGGCCCGCCCGGCATGGTCGCGGCGCTGAGCGCGATGCTCCGGCGCGCGGGGGTGCGGCGGATCCGGCGGGACGTGTTCTCCGGGGCCTGAGGCGCTGGGGCGGAGTCGGGCGGCGCGGAGTTGCGGGCGCGGCCGCGACGCGTTGCCGCGCGATCCTGACAGCAGGACGAATGCGCGAGCACAGGATGAATCGCGTCGATCGGTCCTGCGGCCGCGCATTCGTCCTGTGCTCGCGCATTCGTGCCGCAGCCGCGCCCTTCGGCCCGAGGATGCGTCTCGCGAAGGCATTAGCACTCGAAGCGCGCGAGTGCTAATATTTGAGTACCTGAGTCGCATCGACTCAACTTCAGATCCGTGAAAGGAGCACCCCATGGCAGTTGTCTTCGACCCCTTCCGGGAGCTTGACCGCGTTGCAGCGCAGCTCCTCGACACGCGGCAGGGTCCCCGGTTCATGCCGATCGATCTCTATCGCGATGGCGACCACTACGTCCTCGCCGCCGACCTGCCGGGCATCGACCCGGGCTCGATCGACGTCGACGTCGACGGGCAGGTCCTCACCGTCCGCGCGGAGCGCACGGTCGCGAGCGGCGACGGCGTGAAGTGGCTCGCTCGCGAGCGATCCGCCGGGACCTACCAGCGCCAGTTCAACCTGGGCGACGGCATCGCGACCGAGCGGATCAGCGCGCACTACGACAACGGCGTGCTGTCGGTCGTCATCCCGGTCTCGGAGCGCGCCAAGCCGCGCAAGGTCGAGGTCGCGGCCGGCACCGCGCCGGCCCTGACGGCGAACGTCGGCGAGCCCGCCGGAGCCTGAGCCGGCGGACGCGCGGGCTCGGGCGACCGCGCCCGCGCGTCCGCGCGTCCGCCGTGTCGGCGGCCCGCGCTAGCGTGTCGGCCATGGTCGCCTTCGCCGACAAGCCGGAACTGCGCCCGTCGAGCGTCGCCGAGTGGGACGTGTGGCTCGAGCGCCACGCCGACGACCCGGCGCACGCCGGCGGCGTGCGGCTTCGCCTGCGGAAGAAGGCGGCGGACGTCGCCGGGATCCTCTACGGCGAGGCGCTCGACGTCGCGCTCTGCCACGGGTGGATCGACGGCCAGTCGAAGTCGATCGACGAGACCTGGTGGCACCAGTCCTTCGGCCCGCGTCGCGCCGCGAGCCCCTGGTCCCAGGTGAATCGCGAGCACGTCGAGCGGCTCATCCGCGAGGGACGAATGCGCGAGGGCGGCTACGCGGAGATCGAGCGCGCGAAGGCGGACGGCCGCTGGGACGCCGCCTACCGCGTCGCGGGCGCCGAGGCCCCGGAGGAGCTGGCCGCGGCCATCGCCGCCGACCCCGCCGCCGCCGCGGCGTGGGCGTCCCTCGGCAAGAGCGCGCGCTGGCCCTTCATCTTCCGCGTGCAGGCCCTGAAGCGCCCGGAGTCGCGGCAGCGCCGCGCCGCCGAGTACGCCGCCCTGCTCGCCAGGGGCGAGCGGCTGCGATAGGCCAGGGCGCCCCGCGCGGCGGGTCGGCACGCCCGTGGGAGGATGGTCGGGTGACGGATTCGACGATCTACTACACGCACACCGACGAGGCGCCGATGCTCGCCACCGCGAGCCTGCTGCCGGTCGTCCAGGCCTTCGCGGCGAAGGCGGGGGTGCGGGTCGAGACCCAGGACATCTCCCTCGCCGGCCGGATCCTCGCCGTGCTCGGCCTCGCGCCCGACGTCCTCGGGTTCCTCGGCGAGCTCGCGACGACCCCCGAGGCGAACATCATCAAGCTGCCGAACATCTCGGCGTCGATCCCGCAGCTCAAGGCGGCGATCGCCGAGCTCCAGGCGGACGGCTACGATGTCCCCGACTACCCGGACGAGCCGACGACCGACGCCGATCGCGAGCTCCGGGCGAAGTACGACCGGGTGAAGGGCTCCGCCGTCAACCCCGTGCTCCGCGAGGGCAACTCGGACCGCCGTGCCCCGCTGTCCGTCAAGACCTACGCGCGCAAGCACCCGCACCGCAACAAGCCGTTCCCCGCCGGCTCGAAGACGCGGGTCGCGACGATGGGCCACGGCGACTTCAAGTCGAACGAGCGCTCGACGGTGCTGCCCGCCGACGACGTCCTCACGATCCGCCACGTCGCCTCCGACGGCGCCGTCACGGTCCTCAAGGACGGGCTGCGCGTGCTCGCCGACGAGCTCGTCGACGGGACCTTCCTCTCCGCGCGGGCGCTCGACGCATTCCTCGCGGACACGCTCGCGGCCGCGAAGGCCGAGGACGTCCTCTACTCGGTCCACCTTAAGGCGACGATGATGAAGGTCTCCGACCCGATCATCTTCGGCCACGTCGTGCGCGCCTACTTCGCCGACGTCTTCGCGGAGCACGGCGAGGCGCTCGCGGAGGCGGGCCTCAACCCGAACGACGGGCTCGGCGCGATCCTCGCGGGCCTCGACGACGTCCCGAACGGTGCGGCCATCGCCGCGGCGTTCACGGCGGCGATGGCCGACGGGCCGCGACTGTCCTACGTCAACTCCGACAAGGGCATCACGAACCTCCACGTGCCCTCCGACGTCATCGTCGACGCGTCGATGCCGGCGCTCATCCGCAACGGCGGTCGCCTCTGGGGCGTCGACGGCGGCGAGGACGACACGATCGCCGTCATCCCCGATTCCTCGTATGCGGGCGTCTACCAGGCGGTCATCGACGACGTCAACGCGCACGGCCCGCTCGACCCCGCGACGATCGGCACGGTCCCGAACGTCGGGCTCATGGCGCAGGCCGCCGAGGAGTACGGCTCGCACGACAAGACCTTCGAGATCCAGGCCGCGGGCCGCGTCGAGGTCGTGAACGCTGCCGGCGAGGTCCTCATCTCCCATGACGTCGAGCCCGGCGACATCTGGCGCGGCACCCAGACGAAGGACGTGCCGGTCCGCGACTGGGTCAAGCTCGCCGTGAGCCGCGCCCGCGCGACCGGCTCCCCCGCCGTGTTCTGGCTCGACCCCGCGCGCGCCCACGACGCCGCGCTCATCGAGAAGGTCACGCGCTACCTCGGCGACCACGACACGAGCGGCCTCACCATCGAGATCCTCACCCCCGAGGAGGCGACGACGTACTCGCTCGACCGGATGCGTCAGGGCCTCGACACGATCTCGGTGACCGGCAACGTGCTCCGCGACTACAACACCGACCTCTTCCCGATCCTTGAGGTCGGGACCTCCGCGAAGATGCTCTCCATCGTGCCGCTCCTCAACGGCGGCGGCCTCTTCGAGACCGGCGCTGGCGGTTCCGCGCCGAAGCACGTGCAGCAGTTCGTCGCCGAGAACTACCTCCGCTGGGACTCGCTCGGCGAGTTCTTCGCGCTCGCCGCATCCTTCGAGCACCTCGCGACGACGACCGGGAATGCGCGAGCGAAGGTCCTCGCGGACACGCTCGACCGCGCGACGGGCACCTTCCTCGAAGAGGATCGCTCGCCGGGTCGCGAGCTCGGGACGATCGACAACCGCGGCTCGCACTTCTACCTCACGCTGTACTGGGCGCAGGAGCTCGCGGCGCAGCACGACGATGCGGCGCTCGCCGGCGCATTCGCACCCGTCGCCGCGGCCCTCACCGAGGCGGAGGCGACGATCGCCGGAGAGCTCATCGCCGTGCAGGGCTCGCCCGTGGAGATCGACGGGTACTACTCGCCCGATGCGGCGAAGGTGCGCGCCGCGATGCGGCCCTCGACGACCTTCAACTCGATCATCGACGGCCTGTAGTCGCGGGCGGGCGGTCCGCCGGTTAGCCTGGACCGCATGGCGTACCGGCTCGAGGAACTCTCCGCAGCAACCGCCGACGCGGCGAACACGATGACGCTGCTCAGCGGGCAGGAGGTCTTCGTGACGCCGCCGACCTACGCGATCGCGGATTCATACGTCGACGAGGCCGCCTCCTGGCCGCGCGTCGTCCTCGACGGCGACCGAGTCGTGGGCTTCATCCGCGGGCACTTCGACGCCGACAACCCGCAGGAGGAGTTCCGCTCCGCCGTCTGGCGGGTGACGGTCGCGGGCGACGTCCAGGGGCGCGGCATCGGCACCTTCGCCGTGCGCGCGCTCGCCGACGAGGCGAAGCTGCGCGGCCACGGGCGCCTCACCGCGATCTGGGAGCCGGGCGAGGCGGGGCCGGACGGGTTCTTCCGCGGGGTCGGCTTCGTCGTCGTGCGGCAGACGCAGTACGGCGAGAACTTCGGGGTGCTCGACCTCTAGCGGCGAGGCCGCGGGGTGGCGGGTGCCGCGGGTCGCGGTGCGCTCACGGCGTCCAGCGCGCGCGGCGGATGTCGATGCGCACGCCGTCGGGCCGCTCGATCAGCGGCGTGCCCTCCGCGCGGTAGCGCTCGATCGCGGCATCCCGGTAGTGCGGGAGGACGTGCCCGTCCGCGTAGACGACGCGCCACCACGGCAGACCGTCGGAGTGCGCCATGATCCGGCCGACCGCGCGCGGGGCCCGCGAGCCAAGCGCGGCGGCGAGCGAGCCGTACGTCATGATGCGGCCGGGCGGGATCGCCGCGGCGAGCTCGTGCACCGCCTCGACGAACTCCTCGTAGACCCAGGCCCGCTCCTCGATCCACGACGAGGGCCCGTGCGGGTCGCGGACTCCGCTCACTCCCGCTTCGTCGCCCACGTGTTCAGCGTAGGGCGTGCGAAGTGAAGGAGGTCCCGAGGAGTCGCGCGGATAGCGCGCGCGATCGGGCCGATTCTCCTTCACCTCGCACGGGCTCCATGCGAGGCCCCCGCGTCAGTGGAAGAAGTGCCGCTCGCCCGTGAAGTACATCGTCGCGCCGGCCGCCTGGACCGCCGCGATCGTCTCCGCGTCGCGCACCGAGCCGCCCGGCTGCACGATCGCCCGGACCCCGGCCTCGAGCAGGATCTGCGGGCCGTCCTCGAAGGGGAAGAATGCGTCGCTCGCGGCGACCGAGCCCGCGGCGCGATCCCCCGCGCGGGAGACGGCGAGGCGGCAGCTGTCGACGCGGTTGACCTGGCCCATGCCGATGCCGACGCTCGCGCCGCCCGATGCGAGCAGGATCGCGTTCGACTTCGCCGCGCGCACCGAGCGCCACGCGAACTCGAGGTCCGCGAGCGTCGCCGCGTCGACGGCCTCGCCCGCGGCGAGCTGCCACTCGGCGGCCGGCGCGAAGTGCTGGTCGGGCTCCTGCACGAGGATGCCGCCCGAGATCCAGCGCAGCTCGCCCTCGCCGGTCTGGGCGCGGCCGCGCCAGTCGGCGGGCAGCTCGAGGATCCGCAGGCCCTTGCGCTCGCGCAGGACCTCGAGCGCGGCGGGCTCGAAGCCCGGTGCGACGAGCACCTCGGTGAAGATCGGCGCGATCGACTGCGCGGTCGCGACGTCGACGACGCGGTTCGCGGCGATGACCCCGCCGAAGGCCGACACCGGGTCGCACTCGTGCGCGAGGCGATGCGCCTCGACGAGCGTGTCGGCGACGGCGACGCCGCACGGGTTCGCGTGCTTGATGATCGCGATCGCGGGGGCGTCGTGGTCGTACGCGGCGCGGAGCGCGGCGTCCGCGTCGACGTAGTTGTTGTACGACATCTCCTTGCCGCCGTGCTGCGTCGCCTGCGCGATGCCCCGCCCGCCGACGGCGGTGTACAGGGCGGCGCGCTGGTGGCTGTTCTCGCCGTAGCGCAGCGTCGCGGCCCGCTCGGCCGCGAGGTCGATCCGCGGGGCGAATGCGCTCGGCTCGTCGGCCACCGAGCCCGGGCCCGCCTCGCCCTCGCGCCCGTCGATGACCCAGTCGGGCCCGGGGAACTGCTCGTCGAACCACCCGGACACGGCGGCGTCGTACGCGGCGGTGTGCCGGAACGCGTCGCGCGCGAGCTCGCGGCGGAAGGCGAGGTCGGTGCCGCCGGCGCGGAGCGCGGCGACGAGCCGGTCGTACTGCGCGGGGCTCGTGACGACGGCGACGTTCGCGTGGTTCTTCGCGCTCGCCCGGACCATGGCGGGCCCGCCGATGTCGATCTGCTCGATGACCGCGTCGCGGGGCGCGCCGGAGGCGACCGTCTCGACGAAGGGATAGAGGTTGACGACCACGAGTTCGAACGGCTTGATCCCGAAGTGCTCGAGCTCCCGCTCGTGCCGCTCGAGCCGGAGGTCGGCGAGCAGGCCCGAGTGGACGTGCGGGTGCAGCGTGCGGACCCGGCCGTCGAGGTGCTCCGGGAAGCCGGTGAGGTCGCCGATCTGCGTGACCGGCAGGCCCGCGGCGGCGATCGCGGCGGAGGTGCCGCCGGTGGAGACGATCTCGACCCCCGCGTCGGTGAGCGCGCGGGCGAGCTCGACGAGCTCGGTCTTGTCGGAGACGGCGAGGAGCGCTCGGCGGATCGGGACGACGTCCCGCTCGCGGTACTCGGACGGGTCGATGGCGGGGCCGCTCACGGGTGCTCCTTCGGGTCGGCGGTTGCGGGGAGTTCGAGGGCGCCGGTCGCGAGGTCGCGGACGACGGCGGCGAGCAGCCGGCGCTCGACGGGCTTGATCCGGTCGTGGAGGCTCGCTGCCGTGTCGCCGGGGAGGATGGGGACGCGCTCCTGCGCGAGGATCGGGCCGGTGTCGACGCCGCCGTCGACGACCATGACGGTCGCCCCGGTCTGGGCGACGCCCGCCGCGAGCGCGTCCCTGACGCCGTGCGCCCCGGGGAACTCCGGGAGGAATGCCGGGTGCGTGTTGAGCAGCGCGGGCGCGAGCGCGTCGACGACCGACTCCGGCAGCAGGCGCATGAAGCCGCTCAGCACGACGAGGTCGGGCTGCCACACCCGGATCTGCGCGAGCAGTTCCTCGCCCCACGCCTCCCGGTCGGGGTGGGCGCCGAAGGGGACGACGAAGGTCGGGATGCCGCGTGCGGCGGCATGCGCGAGGCCGGCCGCCTCGAGGTCGGCACCGACCGCGACGACCCGCGCGGGGTAGTCGGCCGAGTCGCACGCCTCGAGGAAGGCTTCG
This sequence comes from uncultured Microbacteriaceae bacterium, assembly GCA_934661165.1. GTDB lineage: Bacteria > Actinomycetota > Actinomycetes > Actinomycetales > Microbacteriaceae > 73-13. Next base: position 33,048 of record CAKUJB010000002.1, read on the forward strand.
AGATTCGAGCCCCCGCCGGAGATGAGGACGACGACGCGCTGCACCCACGCATTCTACCGGCCCTCCACTATCCCCATAGGTACCGGCACGGCGCGGGTCCGACCGCGCGGTCAGGCTGGGTCGTCGGGGTCGAGCCGCAGCGCGGGGTCCGGGCGGCGGCGCATCGCCGGGAGCGAGGCCGAGGCGAGCAGGCCGACCGTGATCGCGACGGCGAGCTCGATCCCGCCCCAGAGCCCGACCGCGACAGGGTCGGGGCCGACGACCGCGAGCCGCCCGGGTCCCGCCGCACCCCCGGACGCCGCGGCGAGCAGCCCGAGCATGAGGCCCGCGAGCGCTCCCGACAGCAGCCCGACGAGGACCGACCACCAGTCGCGGAGCACGTGCCGCATCCCCGGGTACACGAGCATGCCGATCGTGAAGCCGACCCCGATCGGCAGCAGCAGCGCGAGCCACGCCGCCTCGCCGGGGTCGACCGGGATGGCCCCGAGCACGGGCACGGGCGGCAGCGGCCCGAGCGCGGTCCCGAACGGCCCGACGCTCGACCCGGTGCCGAGCAGGAAGCCCGGGCCGACGAGCCACGAGATCGTCCAGATGACGAGGTTCGGCAGGATCGCGAGCTGCGCCGCGGTCAGCACGAACCCGCCGAGCACCTCGGTGTGCAGCGACTCGTAGAGGGCGATGATCCGGCCGAAGCCGAACGCCATCGACAGCGCCGCGACGACCGCGGCGACGGCGACGAGACCGAGCACCGAGCCCACGCCCGCGCGCCAGACCGCGGCCGCGCCGACGCGCAGCCGCGCCGGCAGCCGGTCGAGCAGCCGCCGGGCCTCGCGCGCATAGCGGTCGGTGATGTCGGCGTAGCGCTGCGGCCGCAGCAGCACGCTGCCGACGCCGATGACGAGCCCGATGGCGAAGGCGAGCGTCGGGAAGGCGACGCCCTGCCAGATCGGCGCGCTCGCCGCCGGATCGACGGCCAGGACCACGACCGCGGCCGATCCCGCCGCGAAGGCGAGCAGCTCCGCGATGAGGCCGACGATCGGGTGCCCGACCTCGGCGATGCGGCGTCCGGCGCGCACCGCGAGCAGCGCGGTGAGCAGCGCGAAGCCGAGCAGCGCGATCGACACGAGCACGGGGCGCGCGGCGCCCTCGATGCCGAGCAGCTCGATCGTCGCCGGGTCGAGCTGGAAGGTGAGATCGACGCCATGCCCGAGCAGCCAGATGTCGGCGGCGGCGCGCCAGATGACGACCCAGTCCGGTCCGAAGCCCATGTGGAGCGCCCACACGAGCGAGCCGAGTGCGAGCGGGATCGCGAGGCCGACGGCGAGCACGATGAGCGCCTCGAAGGCGCCGAAGAGGACGGTGAGCCAGCGCGACACTCAGTGCGCCAGGTAGTTGAGGACGATGACGACGACGCCGATGGTCGCGGTGCCGAACGCGCCGCCGACGATCCGCAGCCAGATCGGGTAGCCGCGCTGGGCGAACGCCTCGTAGCCGAGGAAGCCGAGCATGACGACCGCGCACAGCATCGCCCAGTCCTCCGCCTCCCACGCCTGGATGCCGAGGATCGCGCAGACGATGAGGACGATCGTCGGCGGGATCGCCGACAGCAGCATCCCGAGCGAGTGAGCGAACGCCCGACGCAGCGCATGGTGCAAGTCGTGTCGCCCGTGCGCGGCCACCCATTCGGCGAAGACATGCGCGGCGAAGAAGACGAGCAGCGCGGCCGCTGAGATGACCGTGACGAGCGCGGTCGGCGTCTGGTCGTCCTCGTCGCCCACCTTCGCGGCGATGAGCGCCTGGTACAGGACGAGGCCGTACACCGCCGACGGGGTGCCGAGCGTCTCGCGGAGCCAGCGACGGAACTTCACGGCATCCACGGTACTCGCGCGGCCCCGTCCCGCCCGGCAGGGCGCGGCCGTGCTGGCGAGGTCAGCGGCCGGTGATGATCTCGCGCATGAGCTGCGCGGTCTCGGACGGCGTCTTGCCGACCTTGACCCCGGCGGCCTCGAGGGCCTCCTTCTTCGCCTGCGCGGTGCCGGCCGAGCCGGACACGATCGCGCCCGCGTGGCCCATCGTCTTGCCCTCCGGCGCGGTGAAGCCCGCGACGTAGCCGACGACCGGCTTCGTGACGTGCTCGCGGATGAATGCGGCCGCCCGCTCCTCCGCGTCGCCCCCGATCTCGCCGATCATGACGATCGCCTCGGTCTCGGGGTCGTCCTGGAAGGCACGGAGCGCGTCGATGTGCGTCGTGCCGACGATGGGGTCGCCGCCGATGCCGATCGCGGTCGAGAAGCCGAGGTCCCGCAGCTCGTACATCATCTGGTACGTGAGCGTGCCCGACTTCGACACGAGGCCGATCGGGCCCTTGCCGGTGATGTTCGCCGGGGTGATGCCGACGAGCGACTCGCCCGGCGTGATGATGCCGGGGCAGTTCGGCCCGATGATGCGGGTCGTGCCCTTCGCGCGCGCGTGCGCCCACGCCTCGGCGGTGTCCTGCACCGGGATGCCCTCGGTGATGACGACGAGCAGCGGGATCTCCGCGTCGATGGCCTCGATCATCGCGTCCTTGCTGAACGCGGGCGGGACGAATGCGATGGACACGTCCGCCCCGGTCGCCGCCATGGCCTCGGCGACGGTCCCGAAGACCGGCAGCACGATCTCGGTGCCGTCGGCGCCCTCGTGCGTGACCGTCGAGCCGGCCTTGCGCGCATTCACGCCGCCGACGACGTTCGTCCCGGCCTTGAGCATGAGCGCGGTGTGCTTCGTGCCCTCGCCGCCGGTGATGCCCTGGACGATGACCTTGGAGTCCTTGTTGAGATAGATCGACATGCTGTGTGCGTCCTCGCGTGCGTGGGGGTCAGGCGGCGGCCAGCAGCGCGGCCTTGTCCGCGCCCTGGTCCATGTTCTCGGCGATGATCACGAGCGGGTGGTTCGCCGCCTTGAGGATCGCCTTGCCCTCGGCGACCTGGTTGCCGTCGAGCCGGACGACGATCGGCTTGCTCGCGGTGGGGCCGAGGATCTCGAGCGCCCGGACGATGCCGTTCGCGACGGCGACGCACGAGGTGATGCCGCCGAACACATTCACGAAGACGGACCTGACCTGCTCGTCGCCGAGGATGACGTCGAGGCCGGCGGCCATGACCTCGGCGTTCGCGCCGCCGCCGATGTCGAGGAAGTTCGCCGGCTTGACGCCGCCGTGCTGCTCGCCGGCGTAGGCGACGACGTCGAGCGTCGACATGACGAGGCCCGCGCCGTTGCCGATGACGCCGACCTGGCCGTCGAGCTTGACGTAGTTGAGGTCGTGGGCCTTCGCCTTCGCCTCGAGCGGGTTCTCCGCCGCGGTGTCGACGAGGTCGGCGTGCGCCGGGTGGCGGAACTCCGCGTTCTCGTCGAGGGAGACCTTGCCGTCGAGGGCGACGATGTCGCCCGCGCCGGTGAGCACGAGCGGGTTGACCTCGACGAGGGTCGCGTCCTCACCGACGTAGACCTCGTAGAGCTTGGTGAAGACGAGGGCGACGCGCTCGACGAGCTCCTCCGGGAAGCGCGCGGCGACGGCGATCTCGCGGGCCTTGTCGAGCGTGATGCCGACCGCGGGGTCGACCTCGATGCGGGCGAGGGCCTCGGGGCGCTCGACGGCGAGCTGCTCGATCTCCATGCCGCCCTCGACGCTGCACAGCGCGAGGTACGAGCGGTTTGCCCGGTCGAGGAGCACGGAGAAGTAGTACTCCTCCTTGATGTCCGCGCCCGCGGCGACCATGACGCGCTGCACGACGTGGCCCTTGATGTCGAGGCCGAGGATCGCCTTCGCGGCCTCGTACGCCTCGTCGGGGGTCTTCGCGACCTTGACGCCGCCCGCCTTGCCGCGGCCACCGGTCTTGACCTGCGCCTTGACGACGGTGACGCCGCCGAGCCGCTCCGCAGCCGCTCGAGCCTCCTCGGGGGTGTCGGCGATGATGCCCGCGAGCACGGGGACGCCGTGCTGCTCGAAGATGTCGCGGGCCTGGTACTCGAAGAGATCCACAGTGTTCCTTAGGAGCGAACGGAGTTGGGCCGCGTTACAGCCTACCCGCCCTCGACGACTGCTCCCGCCGCCGTGCTCGCCCCCCGCCGCCGAGCGAGCGGAAACGCGACCGCCGCATTCCTGGGCGAGGATGGTCCGCATGCCCACCAGCTCCCGGACCCTGCGCCCGGGGCTCGTGCTCCTCGGGCTGCTCCTCGTCGCCGCGAATCTCCGCGCACCGCTCACGACCGTCGGCCCCGTGCTCGAGGAGATCCGCGCCGAGCTCGGGCTCGGGGCGGCGGCGGCGAGCGTGCTCATCGCGCTGCCGCTCGTCATCTTCGCGGTGTGCTCGCCCGTGATGCCCGCGATCGCACGCCGCATCGGCCCGGAGCGCACGATCGGTCTCGCGCTCGTCGCCCTCGCCGCCGGCCTCGTGCTGCGATCGCTGCCGGGCGAGCCGCTGCTCTGGACCGGCACGGTGCTGATCGGCGTCGGGATCGCCGCGATGAATGTGGAGCTCTCCGAGGTCGTCAAGCGCGACTTCCCGACCCGCATCGGCCAGGTGACGGGGCTCTACTCGGCCGTGACCGCGGTCGCGGCGGCCGCCGCCGCGGGGCTTGCCGTGCCGATCGCGGGCGGCGCGGATTCGGGCTGGCGGCTCGCGCTCGGCATCTGGGCGGGCCTCGCGCTCATCGCACTCGGCGCATTCCTCCCGCAGCTGCGCCACCCCGCCCCACCCCGGTCGCTGAGCGAGGCCGAAGGCCGAGACGAAGCGCCCCGCCCCCCGACCTGGCGCTCCCCCTGGCGCAGCCTCCTCGGCTGGCAGGTCACGGCGTACATGGGCCTGCAGTCGACGGGTTACTACGTGCTCATCACCTGGCTGCCGAGCATCGAGCGCGCGGCGGGGATCGACCCCGCGGCGGCGGGGTTCCACCAGGTGCTCTTCAGCGCGTCGGGCATCATCGGGACGCTCGCGGTCTCCGCGCTCGTGCCCCGGCTCCCCGATCAGCGACTGCTCGCCGCGGGCGGCCCCGCGCTCATGCTCGCCGCCCTCGTCGGCATCCTGCTCGCGCCGGAGCACACCTGGCTCTGGGCCTCGATCGCGGGCGTCGCGGTCGGGGTGAGCATCGTCACGGCGCTGTCGGTCTTCGGCCTGCGGACCGTCCACCACCAGCAGGCCGCGAGCCTCTCAGGCATGGCGCAGTCCGTCGGCTACCTGTTCGCCGCCTCGACGCCCGTCGTCATCGGGGCCCTCCACGACGCGACTGGCGGCTGGACCGTCCCGCTGTTCGCCCTCATGGGCGTCAGTGTGCTCTGCCTCCTCGCGGGCCTCCTCGCAGGGCGCGATCGGCTCATCGTCTGAGGGCGGCCGGTCCCTGAGCGAGGAGCGCGGCGACGAGACGGAGGGTCCTCCCGCCCTAGCTCCCGAACTCGCACCATGCCGCGACCCAGTCGAGGATGTCGGCCCTGAGTGCCGGCGGCGACGCCAGCTCGATGACCCCGTCGACGCCGTCGAGGCGCACGCCCAGGCCGAACACCGTCCCGCGCTTGTCCTCCTGCACGGCGTGCGGGTCGCACCGCGTGGGCAGCAGCGGGACCGCGAGCTCGAACGGCGCCCCGTCCCCGCGCACCACGACGCCGAGCGCATGCGCGGTGCCCGCCGAGCCCGGCATGCGCAGGAGGTTCGTCTCGCGCAGCTCGACGAGCTCGAGCGTGCCGTCCCCGCCGACGGGCTGCACGCCGACGGTCATCGTGGCCGGCTCGCCCGGTGCCGAGGGGGTGAAGCCCACGACCTCGACGACCGCGATCGCCGAGACCCGGGCCGCGAAGCACTCCCGGGCATGAATCGGGCCGAGCACGTCGAGCACATCGGCGGCGGGGGCCGTGACGGTGCCGATGTCGGCGAGTTCGAGCCGCACCTGCGGCCCGCCGGCCGCATCGTGCTCGTCGCCGCAGACCGCATCGGGGAGTCCGACGCGCAGGTCGACGGCGCGGCCCGCGGGCACCGGGCTGATGCGATCCCGCGGCTGCGGGGCGGCGAATCGGGCGTCGAGCAGCTCGACGCGCGTCACGACGAGGTCGACCGCTGAGCCGTTGACGACGCGGATCTGGACCGCACGGTCGGCGACGTCGGAGCGCTGCTGGATGATCTCCAGTGCGATCCCGGCGGGCAGCGGGGACTCGGCTGGCACCGCCGTCTCGGCGCAGCCCGCGACGAGCAGTGCGGCGAGCGCAATGCCGACCCGCGCATTCCTGCATCCCACGAGATCGGAACATACTCGTTGGCGGCGTGCTGCGCGAGACGACTGAGGCCGGCCCCGCGGGAGCCGGCCTCAGCGCATTCGCCCAGGGGCTACAGCGCGTCGCCGAGCTTGAAGCCCTCCTTGTCGTCGCCCTTGCGGGTGTACGAGAAGCCGTCGGCGCCGATCGTGACCGCCATCTCGGTCGGCTCCTCACGGCTGACCACGGGCTGCGGGTTGCCGTCGAGGTCGAGGACGAGCGAGGCCTCGGTGTACCAGGACGGGACGACGGGGTTGCCCCAGAAGTCGCGGCGCTGGTTGTCGTGCACGTCCCACACGACCTCCGGGTTGTCCGGGTCGCCCGTGTAGTAGTCCTGCGTGTAGATCTCGACGCGGTGGCCGTCGGGGTCGATGAGGTAGAGGTAGAACGCGTTCGAGACGCCGTGGCGGCCGGGGCCGCGCTCGATCCGGTCGGAGATCCGCAGGGCACCGAGCTTGTCGCAGATCGCGAGGATGTTGTGCTTCTCGTGGGTCGAGAACGCGATGTGGTGCATCCGCGGGCCGTTGCCGCCCGTCATCGCCGTGTCGTGCACGGTCGACTTGCGGCGCATCCACGAGGCGTACACGACGCCCTCGTCATCCTTGATCGACTCCGTGACCCGGAAGCCGAGCGACTCCTGGAACGCGGTCGCCGTCGGGACGTCCGGGGTGACCTGGTTGAAGTGGTCGAGGCGCACGAGCGCGCCGGGGCCGTACAGGTCGTAGCGCCACGCGAGCCGCTCGACGTGCTCGACGTCGTGGAAGTACTCGACGGGGAAGCCGAGCGGGTCCACGACGCGGACCGAGTCGCCGATGCCCTTCGTGAAGCCGTTCGGGTTCCGGCGGACTTCGCAGCCGAGCTCCTCGTAGAAGGCGACGGCCTTGTCGAGGTCCTCGGGGCTGCGCACCCGGTAGCTGAATGCGGCGACGCCCGCGACGGGCCCTTGGCGGAGCACCACGTTGTGGTGGATGAACTCTTCGAACGTGCGCAGGTAGATCTCCTGGTCGTTCTCCTCGGTCACGACGAGGCCGAGAACGTCGACGTAGAACTCACGCGACTTCGCCAGGTCGGTGACGACGATCTCCATGTACGCGCAGCGCAGGATGTCCGGCGCCGGCGCGGTGGGGACGGGAATGGCCATGGTGTTTCAGTGCTCCTTCTTGAAGGACGTCGCCGCCTCGGGACCGCGGCCGAACCGCGGGGAGTGGGTGTCGTTGAGGGTGATGTGGACTGCCTGCTGGGTGGTGTAGAAGTCGATCGAGCGGTAGCCGCCCTCCCGACCGAGACCCGAGGCCTTCACGCCGCCGAACGGCGTGCGCAGGTCCCGGATGTTGTTCGAGTTGAGCCAGACCATGCCCGACTCGATCCCGTTCGCGAAGTTGTGCGCGCGCCGGAGGTTCGACGTGTACACGTACGCCGCGAGGCCGTACTTCGTGTCGTTCGCGAGCTCGAGCGCCTCCTCGTCGGAGTCGAACGGCGTGATCGCGACGACGGGGCCGAAGATCTCCTCCTGGAAGATCCGGGCATCGGGCTTGACGTCGGCGAAGACGGTCGGCGCGACCCAGTTGCCCTCGGGGTACGCCTCGGGGCGGCCGCCGCCGGCGAGGAGCCGGCCCTCGGTCTTGCCGATCTCGACGTACGACATGACCTTCTCGAAGTGCGTCGGGTGGACGAGCGCGCCGACCTCGGTCGCCGGGTCGTGCGGGTCGCCGACGACGATGTGCTTCGTGCGCTCGGCGAATGCGGCGACGAACTCCTCGTAGATCGAGCGCTCGACGAGCACGCGGCTGCCCGCGGTGCAGCGCTCGCCGTTCAGGCTGAAGACGCCGAAGATCGTCGCGTCGAGCGCCGAGTCGAGGTCGGCGTCTGCGAAGACGACGGCCGGGGACTTGCCGCCGAGCTCGAGCGAGAGGCCCTTGAGCAGCGGGGCCGCATTCGTCGAGAGCGTCGCACCGGTCGAGCTGTCGCCCGTGAACGAGATGAGCGGGACGTCCGGGTGCTTGACGAGCGCGTCGCCCGCCGTGCCGCCAGAGCCGAGGAGCAGGTTGAAGACGCCCTGCGGGACGCCCGCCTCCTCGAAGATCTCCGGCCAGAGCGCCGCCGACAGCGGCGTGTAGCTCGCGGGCTTCAGGACGACCGTGTTGCCCGTCGCCATGGCGGGCGCGAGCTTCCAGGATTCCTGCATGAACGGCACGTTCCACGGCGTGATGAGGCCCGCGACGCCGATCGGCTTCCGGTTGACGTAGTTGATCTGCCGGCCGGGGACCTTGAAGGCGTTGTCCTCCTGGGCGACGATGAGGTCGGCGAAGAACCGGAAGTTCTCCGCGGCGCGCTGCGCCTGGCCCTTCGCCTGCGTGATCGGCAGCCCCGAGTCCCAGGTCTCGATCTCGGCGAGCTGGTCATCCCGCGACTCGATGATGTCGGCGATGCGGTGCAGCACGCGCGAGCGCACCCGCGGCAGCATCCGCGGCCAGGGGCCCTCGTCGAAGGCCTTCTTCGCGGCCGCGACGGCGAGCTCGGCGTCGGCCTTCTTGCCCGCGGCGGCCTGGATGTAGACCTCGTTGGTCGTCGGGTTGAGGACGTCGAAGGTCTCGCCGTCGAGGGCGTCGACCCACTTGCCGTCGATGTAGAGGCGGATCCGGTCAGGTGTGCCGGGGGGAGGCGTGGCTGCCATGAGAGTGTCCTTCGTCTCGATTCGTGCTGGGTCGGGGAGGGTCTGGCGTCTACTCCGCGCCGATGGCGACGCGGTCGTGGGGCATGTGCGCGCTGCGGTACTCCTGCAGCGCGAGGATGGTCGAGTCGCGGTGCGCGCGCACGGCGTCCTCGATGTCGGCCTGGTCCGCGCCCGCCGCGATGAGCTCGACGATGCGGGCGTGCTCGGCGACCGAGTGCGGGGCGCGGTCGGGGACGAACGAGAAGACGCTGTCGCGGAGCGTCGCGAGCCGGTTCCAGCTGCGGCGCACCATGTCGAGGAGCTGCTCGTTGGGGCAGGACTCGTACAGCGCGCGGTGGAACTCCTGGTTGAGCGCGGTGAACGACATCGGGTCGAAGAAGTCGTGCACGCCGAGCCGCATCTGCTCGTTGACCGCGCGCGCCCGCTCGATCGCGGCGGGCGTCATGTGCGCCGCGCCGAGGGCGATCGCCGCCGACTCGACGACGGTGAGCGCCTCGTAGGTCTGGACGTATTCGTCGGCGTTGATCATCGCGACCTGCGCGCCGATGTTGCGCTCGAAGGTGACGAGCCCCTCCGCCTCGAGGAGGCGGATCGCCTCGCGCACGGGCACGACGCTCATCCCGAGCTCGGCCGCGAGCGGCGCGAGCACGAGGCGGTGTCCCGGCGCGTAGCGGCCGTCCTCGATCCGATCGGCGATGTGCCGATAGGCGCGGGTGAGCTTCGACTCGGTCATGGTCGGCCGGTCTCCGCCTCGTAGCGCGCCCGGTTCGCCGCGCTCGGCGGGAACAGGCCGTCGACGGGCTCACCCGCGGCGACGCGGTCGAAGACCCACGCGTCCTCCGCCTCCTGCGCGGCCGCCTCGGCGACGATCTCGGCGACGAGCGCCGGCGGGATGACGATGACGCCGTCGTCGTCGCCGACGAGGACGTCGCCCGGCTGTACGGCGGCACCGCCGCACGCGATCGTGACGTCGATCTCCCACGGCACGTGGCGTCGGCCGAGGACGGACGGGTGCGCCCCGTTGCTGAAGACGGGGATGCCGATCTCCTGGACCGCGGCCCAGTCGCGCACGCCCCCATCGGTCACGATGCCGGCGGCGCCCCGGACCTTCGCGCGCATCGCGAGGATGTCGCCGACGGTGCCCGTCTCGGGGATGCCGCGCGCGTCGACGACGAGGATCTCCCCTTCGTTGACGCCGTCGAATGCGCGCTTCTGCGCGTTGAATCCGGGCGCGTGCGCCTTGAAGAGGTCGGGGCGGAACGGGATGAGGCGCAGCGTCCGCGCCTGCCCGACGATCCGCCGCCCGGGCTGGTTCGTCGCGACGCCGTCGATGAACGTCTCGATGTAGCCGCGCTTGCGCAGCGAGGCGGAGAGCGTCGACACCGGGGTCGCCTCGAGCTGGGCGCGCAGCTCGGGGGTGAGGACGAAGTCCCCCTCGTCGGCGGCCACGGCGGCGGGGGGCGCGGCGCTCGACGCGGCGGACGCGGGGCCCGTCGCCGGCAGCACCGCGACGATGTCGGCCTGGATGAGCGCGCCCTCGTCGAGGTCTGCCTGGATGATCTGACGGGCGGGGCGGGTCTCCGGGTCGGGGAACATGGCCTCCCACTCGCGGTTGATCGCCTCGCGATCCCGGAAGCGCACGACCCAGAGGTGCACCTTGAGGATGTCGTCGGTCGTGCCGCCGGCGGTCGTCATGAGCTCGGCGATGCGCTGGAAGACGATGCGCACCTGCTCGTCGAGGGACTCGGGGAAGGCGCGGGTCGCGAGGTCGCGGCCCGTGAGCACGCCCGACTGCAGGTGCTGGCCGATGCGGCTCGCGACGGGCACCGGGTTCACGTGCGCGAAGCCCTCGGTGTTCACCGAGCGCCGCTCCGGGCCCTGCTGCTGCTTGCTCGACATCGACGTCACCCTCCGTGCGAAATGATATCTGAAATCGTATATGATTTCTTGACCGTCCCGTTCATCGGGAAAGCCTCAGTAGCTTGCGCGGGGCGAGCCCTCGCCGGCACCGCCCGCGATGTAGCGATCCGCAAGGGCCTCGGAGCCGCGCGCGAGCAGCGACACGTCGGCGCCGACGAACACGAGGTCCGCCCCGGCGTCGAGGTAGCGCTCAGCGGTCTTCGGTGCGAAGGCGTTCACGGCGACGGGCTTGCCGGCGGACCGAGCCGCGGCGATCGCGAGCTCGACCGAGGCGACGACATCCGGGTGGTCCTGCTCGCCGATGAGCCCCATCGACGCGGCGAGGTCCGAGGGTCCGACGAAGATCGCGTCGACGCCGTCGACCGCGAGGATCGCGTCGACGTTCGACACCGCGGCGGCCGACTCGATCTGGACGACGAGCGAGATCGTCTCGGCCGCACGGGCGAGGTAGCCCTCGACGCGGTTCCAGCGCGCGCCGCGAGACAGCGCGCTGCCGACGCCGCGGATGCCGCGCGGCGGGTAGTGCACGGCGCGGACGACCTCGGCGGCCGCTTCTGCGGTGTCGATCATCGGCACGAGCAGGTTCTGCACGCCGAGGTCGAGGTACTGCTTGATGACGACGGCGTCGCCGACCGGGACGCGCACGAGCGGGATCGCCGGCGTGCCGGCGATGACCTGGAGCTGGATCTGGATGCTCTCCAGGGAGTTCGCGGTGTGCTCGCCGTCGACGAGGATGACCTCGAGTCCGCTGCCGGCCATGATCTCGGCGGCGACGGGCGAGGCCGAGACGACCCAGCCGCCGATGAGCGCGCGCGGCGATGCCTCGATCGCGTCGACGAGCGTCGGCGGCAGCGTCAGACGAACCGGCATGTCACCGCCCCCAGCGGACCGTACTCCGCGTGGACGACGTCGCCGCGCTCCACCCACATCGGCCGGGTGAAGGAGCCCGCGAGGATGAGCTCATCGGCCTCGAGCGTCGTCCCATGCTGGCCAAGCTTGTCGGCGAGCCACGCGACCCCCATCGCGGGGTGACCGAGCACGGCGGCGGCGACCCCGGATTCCTCGATCGTCTCATTGCGGTACAGCACGGCGCTCACCCAGCGCAGGTCCACCTCGTCGACCTTGACCGGGCGGCCCCCCGCGACGACCGCGCCGAGCGCCGCATTGTCGGAGATGGTGTCGACGATCGTGCGGCCCTGCATCTCGATGTGCGAGTTGAGGACCTCGAGCGCGGGGACGACGTAGCGGGTCGCGTCGAGCACGTCGTAGAGCGTCGCGGTCGGCTCGAGCCGCTTGCCGAGGATGAAGGCGAGCTCGACCTCGATCCGCACGTTGGAGAAGGCCGCGTGCTCGAGGACGACGCCGGTGTCGAAGAGCTGGTCGTCGAAGATGACGCCGTAGTCGGGCTCGCTGATCCCGGTCGCGGCCTGCATGACCTTGCTCGTCAGCCCGATCTTGTGCCCGACGACCCGGCGACCCGACTCGACGCGGCGGCGCGCCCACTCCGCCTGCACCGCGTAGGAGTCCTCGACGACCATGTCCGGGTAGCGCGCGGTCAGCAGCGGGATGAGCTCGCGCGTCTCGTGCGCGGCGTAGAGCTCGTCCGCGATCGCGGCGACCTGATCCTGAGAGAGCATGCGCCGATCGTATACGATCCGTCGCGCTCAGGCGTGGCGGGGATCAGGCGCCCTCGATCGCGCGGCGGATGGTCGACGCGGCGGCGGCGAGGCGGGCGGCGATGGCGGCGGGGTCGAGTTCCGTCGTCACATAGACGACCGCGACGGTCATCGGCGCGGCGCCGCGCACCTCGAGCGGGACGGCGACGGCGCGCAGGCCCGGGATGACCTCGTCACGGCTGTGCGCGTAGCCCGCGCGACGCACCTCGGCCATCGCCTCGCGGTCGATCGCCGCCGGCCACTCGGCCTCGGGCAGGAGGGAGGCGACCGCCCGGCCCGGGCCGCCGATGCCGAGCGGATGCCTCGAGCCGGGATGCTCCGCGACCGTGACTCGGGTGCGGCTGGGCTCGACGCTCACGAGCGTGACGACCTCACCGCGGTCGAGCACGCCGAGGAAGCAGGTCGCCCGGAGGTCCTCCGCCGCGACGCGCAGCTCAGGCAGCGCCGCGGACTGCACGTCGTGCTCGACGCTCGCGGCGAGCGCGGCGAGGCGCAGGCCGAGGCGCACCCGGCCGAGCTCGTCGCGCACGACGAGGCCGTGATCCTCGAGCGTCCGCAGCAGGCGGTACACGATCGAGCGATGCAGGCCGAGCCCCACGACGAGCTCGGGAATCGTGGAGCCACCGCCGCGGTCCGCGAGGTGCTCGAGGATGCGCAGCCCGCGCGAGAGCGTCTGCGCCGTGCCCTTGGCTTCCCGATCGCTGCTTGTCACCATCGGCTCCGCCCGCTAGAGTTTTCATCAGTAGAACACTGTGTCCGATTATCGCACGAGTCGAGACTAGACCGGTGTCCTCCCAGAATCAAGGGCGATCCACGAGGAGATCGAGTTGCAGTTCCACTACAACGGCTACGAGTCGACCGAGCCGCGCGTGCGGCCCGCCGCCGGATACGGCATCGACCGGCCGGCCGAGCTCCCCGACGTCATGGACGTCCTCATCGTCGGCACCGGCCCCGCGGGCATGCTGCTCGCCGCCCAGCTCTCGAAGTTCCCGACGGTGAACGCACGGATCATCGAGAAGCGCGGCGGCCGCCTCGAGGTCGGCCAGGCCGACGGCGTGCAGTCCCGCACGGTCGAGACGTTCCAGGCCTTCGGCTTCGCCGACCGCATCATGAACGAGGCGTACCGGATCACCGAGACCGCCTTCTGGAAGCCGGATCCCGCGGCGCCGGGCAACGTCATCCGCGTCGCCCGCACCCCCGACGACCCGTACGGCATGAGCGAGTTCTGGCACATCGTCGTCAACCAGGCCCGCGTCCTCGACTACTTCGCCGAGGTCGCGCTCGAGTCGCCGGGCCGGATCACCCCCGACTACGGCATCGAGTACCTCGGCTGCGAGATCGACTACGCCGCCGAGCACCCCGTCGCCGCGCGCCTCCGGTACACCACGGGGCCCCGCGCGGGCGAGGAGCGCGTCGTGCGCACGAAGTACCTCGTCGGCGCGGACGGCGCCCGGTCGAACGTGCGCGAGTCGATCGGCCGCAGGCTCGCGGGCGACGCCGCCTACCACGCGTGGGGTGTCATGGACGTGCTCGCGACGACGGACTTCCCCGACATCCGGACGAAGACGATGGTCCAGGCCACCGGCGGCGGCACGATCCTCATCATCCCCCGCGAGGGCGAGTACCTCTTCCGCCTCTACGTCGACCTCGGGGAGGTCCCCGAGGACGGCGGCGGCGCGGTCCGCAGGACGCCCTTCGAGGAGGTGCTCCGCCAGGCCAACCGCATCCTCCACCCGTACACGGTCGACGTGAAGGAGCTGTGCTGGTTCAGCGTCTACGAGGTCGCGCACCGGCTCACCGACGGCTTCGACGAGGTGCCCGCGGAGCTCGCGGGCACGCGGATGCCGCACGTCCTCATCATGGGCGACGCCTGCCACACCCACTCGGCGAAGGCCGGGCAGGGGATGAATGTGTCGATGCAGGACGGCTTCAACCTCGGCTGGAAGCTGGGCCAGGTCCTCACGGGCGTCGCGAACGAGTCCCTCATCGCGACGTACTCCGCCGAGCGACAGGTCATCGCGAAGAACCTCATCGACTTCGACGCCGAGTGGTCGGCGATGATGGCGAAGCCGATCGACGAGTACGAGGACCCGAACGAGCTCGAGAAGTACTACGTCCGCACGGCGGAGTTCCCCGCGGGCTTCATGACGCAGTACACCCCCTCGCTCATCACCGCGGACGACGCGCACCAGGCGCTCGCGACGGGCTTCCCCGTCGGCAAGCGGTTCAAGTCGGCGGAGGTGCTGCGCCGCGCCGACGCGAACCCGAAGCACCTCGGCCACCTCCACGAGGCCGACGGCCGCTGGCGCATCTACGTCTTCGCCGACGCCGCGGCGCCGGCAAGGGCCGGCACGACGGTCGCCGAGCTCGCCGACTGGCTCCTCGCCGACCCAGGCTCGCCGGTCGTCCGCGCGCACCGCGACGGCGACGAGCTCGACGCCGTCGTCGACCTCAAGGTCGTCTACCAGCAGGACTACACCGAGGTCGAGTTCGCGGACGTGCCCCGCGCATTCATCCCCGAGCGCGGTCGGCACGGGCTGCAGGACGTCAACAAGATCTTCTGCAGCGGACTCGGCACGGACATCTTCGCCGAGCGCGGGATCAGCCGCGACGGCGTGATCGTCGTCGTGCGGCCGGACATGTACGTGTCCGCCGTGCTCCCGCTCGACGCGACGGGCGAGCTCGCGGCCTTCTTCGGGCCCATCCTCGCCGACTGACCGGTCTGCCCGCCGACGGAAGCCCCGTCGGCGGCGGGCCGGGTGGGCAGGTATCGTCGATCGGGTGAGCGAGTTCCCTGCTGCCCCGGTCCTGTACGCGCTGCCGGAGGAGGTGCAGCGGGCGACGGTCCTCCAGGAGTTCATCGACTGGGTCGGCGAGCACCGCGGCATGCGGCTCGAGGGCTATCAGGAGCTCTACCAGTGGTCGGTCACCGACATCGAGGACTTCTGGGAGTCCGTCTGGCAGTTCTACGACGTCCACTCGACCGAGCCGTACACCGCCGTGCTCGAGGAGGAGCGGATGCCGGGGGCGATCTGGTTCCCCGGCGCGCGCATCAACTACGCGGAGCACGTCCTCCGCGGCGACGGCGCCCGCAGTGCATTCGTCGCCTACTCGCAGACCCGTCCGAAGCAGGAGTGGACGGTCGACGAGCTGCGCGCCGAGGTCGGACGGCTCCGCTCCGGCCTCGTCGAGGCCGGAGTCGGCGTCGGCGACCGGGTCGCCGCCTACCTGCCGAACATCCCCGAGACGATCGCGGCCGAGCTCGCCGTCGCGAGCCTCGGCGCGATCTGGGCGACGTGCGCGCCGGAGTTCGGGGCGGCGAGCGCGATCGACCGTCTCAGCATCATCGAGCCGAAGGTGCTCTTCGTCGTCGGCGGCTACCGCTACGGTCGCAAGGAGATCGACCGCCGGGCCGAGGTCGCGGAGATCGCGGCAGCGATCCCGAGCCTCGAGCACCTCGTCGAGGTCGCCTATCCCGAGCACGTCGTCGAGGGCGCGACGCGGTACGAGGACTTCGGCCGTGGCGGCGCGGGCGACCTCGCCTACGAGCACCTCCCCTTCGAGCACCCGCTCTTCGTCATCTTCACCTCCGGCACGACGGGCAAGCCGAAGGCCATCACGCACAGCCACGGCGGGATCCTGCTCGAGCACCTCAAGAACCACGGGCTCAGCTGGGGCCTGCGCGAGGGCGACCGCCTCATGTGGTACTCGACGACCGCGTGGATGGTGTGGAACACGCTCCCGTCGAACCTCCTCGTCGGCGCCTCCGTCGTCCTGTACGACGGCGACCCGACATACCCCGACACCCGCGAGCTGTGGCGCGTCGCCGAGGAGACGAACCCGGACGTGCTCGGCATGAGCCCCGCGTACATCCGCGGCAGCCGTGCGGACGGCGTCGACCCGAAGACCGAGTTCAAGCTGCCTCGGCTCAAGCAGCTGTGCGCGGTCGGCAGCCCGTTCCCGCAGGACGGCTACCGCTGGGTGCACGAGCAGTTCGGCGACGGCGTCCTGCTCAACGTCGGCTCGGGCGGCACCGACATCTGCGGCGGCATCGTCCAGGGCGCGCCGCTGCTGCCGGTCTACGACGGCCAGATCTCCGGCTCCGCGCTCGGCGTCGACACCGCGGCCTTCGACGAGGACGGGGAGCCCGTGCTCGATCGGCCGGGCGAGCTCGTCATCCGCCGCCCGATCCCCTCGATGCCGGTCGGCTTCTGGGGCGACGACGACGGCTCCCGACTCCACGAGGCCTACTTCGACACCTACCCCGGCATCTGGCGGCACGGCGACTGGGCCGTCTTCCACGCCGACGGCTCCTGCCAGATCACCGGCCGCTCGGATGCGACGCTGAACCGCGGCGGCGTCCGGCTCGGCACGAGCGAGTTCTATCAGGTGCTCGACCGGATGCCCGAGATCCGCGACTCGCTCGTCGTCTTCCTCGAGGGCCACGGCGATGCCGCGGAGACCGGCGAGCTCTTCCTCTTCGTGCAGCTCGCCGACGGCGTCGAGGCCTCGGACGAGCTGACCGCGACGATCGCCCGGACGCTGCGCACGGAGCTCTCGCCCCGCCACGTGCCCGACTCGCTCCACGCGGTGCCGGTCATCCCGGTCAATCGCACGGGCAAGAAGCTCGAGGTGCCCGTGAAGCGGCTCCTCCAGGGACGCGCGCTCGCCGACGTCGCCCAGGCGGGCGCGCTCGCCGACCCCGAGTCCCTGGACTGGTTCGCCGAGTTCGCCGCGAACCGCGCCTGATCCGCCGACGAGTAAGGCCCGGGGCTCCTTACGGAACCCCGGGCCTTCCCCGTTGCGCTGATCAGATCAGCTGTTGAACCGCTCGATGCAGGACGTCACCGGGTCGACCGACAGGGCCGGGTCGGTGAAGACACCCTCGAAGTGCTTCACGAGGTCCTGGTAGTCGGCGAGCACACCCGCGGCGTTGCCGAGGCCGGCAGCGGTCGTGTTCTTGATCCAGAGCTCCTCGTTGGTGAAGGTCTGGCCGTCGACCAGGGCGCCGAGCGCCTTGAACTCCTCGACCTCGGCCTGGCCCCACTCGCTCATCGACTTGACGTTCGGCGTGTTGAGGATCATGTCGCACTGCTCGGTCGTGCCCATGAACGCGGTGCCGTCGTTGCTCGTGTAGCCGTTCTGCCACACGTCGATGGCAGCGCCCGCGTTCATCTCATCCGCGATCTCCTCGAGGATGGCCTTGATGTCGTCGGGGAAGGCGTCGTAGTAGTCCTTCGCCCAGAACATCGCGAACTCGGAGTACACACCGAGACCCGGGTCGCGCCAGTCGCTGAGGACCTCGCCGAGCTTCCACGCGATGATGAAGTCCATCGCGCCGGCAGCCGAGCCGACCAGACCGGTCGAGAACGAGTTGTACGCCTCGTCCGCGGTGACCTGCGTCGGGATGACGCCTGCGGCGGCGAGGTTCGGCGCCGAGATGGTGCCGGCCGTGCGCATCGTCAGGCCGTTGAGGTCGGCGACCGAGTCGAGCGACTTGTTCGCACCGATCATGAGGCGACCGACACCGTACGTCGCGACGTGGTGCAGGTTCTTGTCGTCGAGGAACGCGATCGCGTCGGCGTTGGTCTTGAGGAGCTCCCCGACCGCCGCGTTGATCGCCGCCGAGTTGTTCGTGCCGAACGTGAGCTCGGGGAGCGACGCGGGCGCGAAGAGGGTCGGCTGGTAGTTCGGCACCTGGACGATCAGCTGGGCGCTGCCGTTCTCGATGCAGGCGAACTGGTCGGACTGCGCGCACAGCTCGTTCGCCGTGGTGCGGTGGAACTCGATTGCGCCGTTGGTGCGGTCCTCCACCTGGTCCATGTACCACTCCTGCATCGGACGCATGACGGACTTGTCAGCGGCGACGGAGGTGATGGTGACCTTCCAGGTGCCCGCCGCGTGACCGCTGTCGGTCGCGCCCGAGTCCTCGGTGGGGGCCGGAGCCGGCGTTCCGCCGGCACAGCCGGCGAGCAGCGCGGCCGCCGCCGCGGCGGCCAGCACGCCGGTCAGTGCCCGGCGCTTGGTGAGAGAAAACATCGGGATGTTCTCCATTTCTATCTCGTGGTTGGGACGGTGAGTCGATGACTCCATTGGTGCTTGCCCTTGGGGGCGCCCTCATCCGTCATTGGACGAGGGGGTCTGGTCATCCCGGGAACATCGCCTGGTGCACCGGATCCGAGGCGAATGCGGCGAGCCAGAGGGTCAGCTCCGGGACGAAGAACAGGATCACCATGACGACGATGTCCGCGGCGATGAAGGGCAGGATGCCCTTGAACACTGTACCACTGCGGACTTTCGCGACGCCGGCGGCGACGAAGGAGTTGATGCCGACCGGCGGCATGACCATGCCGACCTCCATGAGCTTCACGATGAGGATGCCGAGCCAGATGCTCGTCAGGACCTCCGCGTGGCCGCTCGTCGGCGCATTCGGGAAGAAGTCGGTCGCGAACGACATGCCGATGGGGTGGATGATCGGCACCGCGATGAGCAGCAGCGACATCTCCTCCATGAACATGCCGAGGGGGATGAGGCACAGCAGCAGGAACGCCATGAGGAGGTGCGGGTCGAGACCCCACCCGGTCACCGTGTTCTTGATGCCGACCGTCACGCCCGCGTGGACGAAGAACTTCGAGAAGATGACGCCGCCGAAGATGATGAAGAACACCATCGAGGTCGTCGACGCGGTGTCGAGCAGCGCATCCCGCACCTGGCCGAAGAGCGCCCGACGGCCGAGGCGGCGCCGCTCGATGAAGAGGATGATGACCGCGGCCACCGCGCCGAAGGCCGCCGACTCGGTCGCCGTGAAGAGACCGGTCAGGATGCCGCCGATGATGATGATGCCGAGGATCGCGAGGTAGATGAGCCCGTGCCACGGCAGGTTCCGCCACGTGCGCGTCTTCGATGCGAGGCCGATGCTCGTCGTGAGCGTGCCGGTGTCGGTCGTGCGGGTGTGGCCGACCTTGAGCGCGCGCTTGCGGGTCTCCTCCTGGAGTCGCTCGAACGAGGCGAGGAAGTCGAGGTCCTCCTTCGACTTCAGCTTCTCGACGCCGATGCGTCGGGCGCCGATGAAGAGGATGTACACGATGTACGCGAGGAACGACATCGCGACCGGGATGAGGCCGGCGACGAGCATCGGGGCGACCGAGGTGTTCGTCAGCACCGCGTAGATGACGAGGAACGTGCTCGGCGGGATGAGGATGCCGACGGTGCCGGAGACGGCGACCATGCCGGTCGCCATGCCTGCCGGGTAGCCGTGGCGGCGCATCTCGGGGACGGCGAGCTTCGCCATCGTCGCGACGTTCGCGATCGAGGAGCCCGACACCGCAGAGAAGCCGGCCGCCGCGACGATCGTCGCGATGCCGAGGCCGCCGGGCAGCTTCTTCGTGTAGTGCGCCGCGATCTCGAGCGCGTACTCCGCGACCCTCGCCCGCACCGCGAAGAGTCCCATGAGGAGGAACATCGGGATGATCGTGAGCGTGAAGCTGTAGGCGTTCTGGAACGTCTCGTTGACCATGACCGAGACGGCGACGGTCGGGCCCTTGATGAGCAGGAGGCCGACGGCGCCGGTGGCGCCGAGCGCGAAGCCGATCGGCACCCGGAGGGCGAGCAGCAGGAACATCACCAGGATGGTGATGAGAACGATGAGACCGCTGTCCATCAGCGCGTGCCCCCCTCAGGTGCGTCGGTGCCGTCCTGACCCTCGAGCGTGCGCCCGGCGGCGAGGCTGCCGGCCTTGAGCGCCTCGCCCATGTCGATGACGCCATCGCCGTCCGTGTCGGCGTCGATGAGACCGATCTCGCGGCCGGCGAGCTCGTCGAGGTCGATGACGTCGTCGTACGGCCGGCGGCCGACGATGCTGCGGGCGAGGTTGATGAGGACGACGCACAGGAACGGGATGAGCGAGGCCGCGAAGACCCAGCGCCAGGGCCACAGCGGTGCGAGGCCGACGCCGTCGATGACCATCTCCTGGACCGGCCAGGTGCGGCTCGCCGCGCGCTCGAAGGCCGCGAAGAGCAGCCAGATCAGATAGCCGCTCGCGAGGACCCAGATGAACAGGTCGATCCAGCGGTTCCACCGCGCACTGAGCTTCTCGGTGACGACCTGCACGGAGACGTGCTCACCGCGGACCGTCGTCCAGGCCATGCCGGCGAAGGTCGCGAGCACGAGCATGCCGCTCACGAGGTTGGTGACGTCGAACGGGTGGCCGAGCCAGCGGGCGACGACGGAGCCGACGAATGCGAAGACGATGCCGAGTGTCGCGAGCGTCGCGATCATCGCGAACACGGCGGCCGTCCAGACCACCGCGTTCTCGAGCGGGATCGGGTCCTCCCGCAGTCCTGGTGCTCTCATCCTTGAGCCTTTCTGGCCGTCATTGGCCGGAACACAACGTCCACTACCTTGCCAGGCCCCCCGGGGGAGTCAAACTCGGTTTTTCCGTGATTGCTCCACAGCGTAGCCGGTCATCGTCAGATTGCCTGATCATCGTGAGCGGTCCCGCCCATGCGGTCGAGCGCCACCAGCATCGTTGCGCGATTCCACCCGTTTGCGTGCGCATTCGGAACATTTGTTGCACAAATGAGAGGTGCCGCGCGCTCGGCCACGGCCCGCCTCAGCGCTCCCGCATCAGCCAGTCGACCGCGGCCTCCTTGAAGCCGCGGGCGGAGATGGCGCTCGTGTGCGAGCGGGCCTTGAGCGGGACGAACTCGGCGCCGATCGCGGTGGCGAGCTCCTCCGCCCCCGCGGCGATCTGGTCACGCTCGCCGACGACGATGCAGATGGGCGCGGCCGGCACCGGGCCCTCGCCGACGGGCGGCAGGACGGCGTGGCGGATGCCCTCGACGACGTCGACGAGCCGGGCGAGGTCGGTCCCGGGCACAAGCGCCGACATCCGCATGAGCGCGGCGGTGAGGCCGTGCTCGATCTCGGCGCCGTCGGCGATGAATGCGCGAGCCGCCTCGACATCGAAGTCCGGCATCGGCGACCCGAGCGCGAAGCCCCCGAGCACGAGCCGGTCGACGCGCTCGGGGTGCGCGAGCGCGAGGTCCCACGCGAGCCGAGCGCCGAACGAGTAGCCGAGCACGTCGACGCGCTCCAGCCCGAGGGCGTCGAGCACCGCGACGAGGTCGGCGAGGAACGTCTCGGGACGGTAGTGGTCGCCCCCGACGGGCCGGCCGCTCTCGCCGTGTCCGCGGAGGTCGACGAGGATCGCGCGGAGGCCCGCCTCGGTGAGCGGCGCCTCCCAGCCCGCATCGAGCCAGTTCGCGGCCCGGTTCGATCCGAAGCCGTGCACGACGAGGACGGGTCGGCCGTCCGCGGGTCCGATCTCCTGCCAGGAGATGGTCGTGCCGGCCGACTCGACGGCCGGCATCAGTCGTCGTCCGGCAGGCTCAGCTTGACCCGCTTCACGGGCGCCTCGTCGTGCGTCGGCACGGTGCCGACGATGCCGGCGGCCTCGTCCGCCACCTCGAAGGTGATGAGCGGGTCGCCGACGAGGACGGTGTCGCCCTCCTCGCCGCCGAGGCGCGCGACGATGCCGGCCTGCGGCGAGGGCAGCTCGACCGCGGACTTCGTCGTCTCGACCTCGACGAGGACGTCGTTGCGCTCGACGCGATCGCCGACCTTGACGTGCCATTCGAGGATGATGGCGTCCTCGAGGCCCTCGCCGAGGTCGGGCAGGGGGAAGGTGATCTCAGCCACGTCGGTACTCCAGAACTCGCTGCACCCCGAGGAGGATGCGGTGGACGCTCGGGATCTGCTCGTCCTCGAGCGGACCCGAAGGGGTGGGGACGTCGTACCCGGTCACACGCTGGACCGGGGCACGCAGGGTGTCGAAGCAGCGCTCGGTCACCCGGGCGGCGACCTCGGCGCCGAGGCCCGCGGTGCGCGCGGCCTCGTGGACGACGACGGCCCGGCGGGTGCGGCCCACCGATTCGGCGATCGTCGCGGTGTCGATGGGGGACAGCCAGCGCAGGTCGACGACCTCGATCTCGACGCCGTCCTCCGCCGCGGCCTCGGCGGCCTGCACCGCGCGACCGACCATGGCGCCCCAGCTGATGATCGTGAGGTGCCTGCCCGGGCGGACGATCTTCGCCCCGGTCGTCCCGCCCGACTCGGCGAGGTCGACCTCGGACTTCTGCCAGTACCGCGACTTCGGCTCCATGAAGATGACCGGGTCGGGGTCCTGGATGGCGGCCCGCAGCAGGTGGTACGCCTCGTGGGCGTTCGCCGGGCTGACGACCTTGAGGCCCGCGACATGCGCCCAGAAGGTCTCGGTGCTCTCGCCGTGGAGCTCGGGCGCGCGGATGCCGCCGTAGCTCGGGACGCGCAGCGTGATCGGCATCGTGAGGCGGCCGCGGCTGCGATAGCGGTAGCGCGCGACCTGCGAGACGATCTGGTCGAATGCGGGGTACGAGAACCCGTCGAACTGCACCTCCGGCACCGGCTTGAATCCCGCGATGGCGAGGCCGACGGCGGTACCGAGGATGCCGGACTCGGCGAGGGGGGTGTCGAAGACTCGCGCCTTGCCGAACCTGGCCTGCAGCCCGTCGGTGACGCGGAAGACGCCGCCGAGGGTGCCGACGTCCTCGCCGAAGACGAGGACGCGGTCGTCGGCCGCGAGCTCGTCCGCGATCGCGCGGTTGAGGGCCTGCTGCACGGAGAGCGTCTCGACGCTCGAGTCGGCCGTGCTCGGCTGGATCACCTGGGTGTCGGTCATGCCTGCGCTCCTTCCGCCCACGCGGCCCGCTGCTCGACCAGATCGCTCGTGAGCTCGGCGTACACATTCTCGAAGATCTCGCTGCCGTCGCGCGGCGGGAGGCTGATGAGGTGGGTGCGGATGCCCTCGAGCCAGGGGACGATCTCCGCATCGACCTCGGCGATGAACGCGTCGTCGATGACGCCGCGCTCGAGGGCGCTGCGCCGGTAGCGCTCGACGGGGTCCTCGCCGCCGTCGCGGCGCTCGTCCTCGAGCGAGCGGTAGCGGCCCGGGTCGTCGGATGTCGCGTGCGGCCCGCGTCGGTACGTCTTCGCCTCGATGAGGGTCGGGCCCTCGCCGCGGCGGGCGCGCTCGATGGCCTCGATGCCCGCGGCACGGACCGCGAGCACGTCGTTGCCGTCGACCTCGATGCCGGGGAAGCCGTAGCCCGCGGCGCGGGCGGCGATCGAGCCGCCGGCGACCTGCTCGGACAGCGGCACGGAGATGGCCCACTGGTTGTTCGTCACGAAGAACACGACGGGGAGGTGCCACACGCCGGCGAAGTTCATCGCCTCGTGCGTGTCGCCCTGGCTCGAGCCGCCGTCGCCGACGAAGGCGACCGCGACGCCGTCGAGCCCGTCGAGCTTCTGGCCGAGCGCCCAGCCGACCGCGTGCGGGCTGTTCGAGCCGACGACCGACTGGATCGGGGTGAAGCGGTGGGCGACGGGGTCGTGCGAGCCGCCGTTCCAGTTGCCGTTGTGGTTGCCGAGATAGCCGAGCATGTCGACGTCCATCGCCAGGGCGACGCCCATCTCGCGGTACATCGGGAAGGCGAAGTCGCGGGTCTGGTCGATCGCCGCGGCGATGCCGACCTGCGCGGCCTCCTGCCCGAGGGAGGGCGGGAAGGCGGGGATGATGCCCTGGCGCTGCCAGCGCACGAGCTCGATGTCGAGGGCTCGGGCCTTCGCCATCTTGCGGTAGAGATCCCGCTCCTGGTCGCGGGTGGGCTCACTCAATCTGGGTCACCTCATTCGGTGTGGACGATACGCGGACGTGGGGATTACCGATATCTGTCTCACCGGGGGACCGGTCTCGTGCCCCTTTTTCGAGCACCGACGGCAGCGGCACCGCCGCCTGACGTGAGCGAGTATACCGGCCGTCGATCAGGCCGATGCGCGCGGCAGGTACCGCGTGAGCGCGGACGGCCGGCTGTCGTAGTCGTCGACCGAGGCGACCTGGAAGAGCTCGCGGGCGAAGGGGAAGAGCCCGGAGTCGAAGTCGGCCGACTCGAGCAGCTCGGCGATGTTGCGCTGCACCTCGACGAGGCCGCCGATGATGAAGCCGTTCGCGTCGCCGTACTCGTGCGCGAGCGCCTTCGGGAGCTCGACGCGCAGGCACGCGCTGTCGGCGAGGCCGCCGAACAGGATCTCCATCGACTCCGCCGGGTCGAGGCCGAGGCGCTCGATGAGCAGGGCCGTCTCGGCGGCCGCCGTGAGGTTGATCGACACGTGGTAGTTGTTGATGAGCTTGAGCATGAGGCCGCGGCCACTCGCGCCCATGTGCGCGAGCTTCTTCGTGTACGCGGCCGCGATGGGCCGGAGGACCTCGAAGCCCGCCGCGTCGCCGCCGACCGCGCAGACGAGCGTGCCGGCCTCGGCGCCGGGGGGGCCCCCGGAGACGGGGGCGTCGAGGTACCAGGCGCCGCGCTCCGCGTACGCCGCCGCGACCTTCTCCGCGACCTGGGGCGCATAGGTGCCGTGGTCGGCGAAGAGCTGGCCCGCGCGCGCCTCGCCGAGCATTCGTCCCAGATAGACCTCTTCGATCGCGGGCCCGTCGGTGAGGCAGCCGAGGACGACATCGGCCTCGGCGGCGAGCACCTCCGGCGACTCGCCGAGGCGGGCGCCCGCCTCGAGGTACGGCTCGAGCTTCGCCGGCGTGCGGCCCCAGACGAGCACGTCGTGTCCCGCGCGGAGCAGGTTGCGGACCATGGGCCCGCCCATCGCCCCGAGTCCGATGAACCCGATCGTCGTCATGCCGTGGCCTCCTTGGCGCGCAGGGTCTCGTCGATGAGGAAGTCGAAGTCGCAGCCCTGGTCCGGCTGCAGCGCGTGCTCCGCGTACAGCTGGCCCCAGCCGCGCCGGGGACGCTCGATGCCGACGACCGCGGGCTCGCGCTGCGCGAGCTCCTCCGGCGACACGAGCAGGTCGAGGCGTCCGGCCTCGACATCGAGCTCGATCTCGTCGCCGTCGCGGACGTAGGCGAGCGGGCCGCCGACGGCCGCCTCCGGCGACACGTGGAGCACGACGCTGCCGCTCGACGTGCCGCTCATCCGCGCGTCGGTGACGCGGAGCATGTCGGTCACCCCCGCCTTGAAGAGCTTCGCGGGGATCGGCACGTGGCCGACCTCGGGGATGCCCGGGCCGCCCGTGACGCCGACGCCGCGGAGAACGAGGACCGAGGTCTCGTCAACCTCGAGCGCGTCGTCGTCGATCTTCGACCACATGTCGGAAACGCCGTCGAAGACGATCGCGCGGCCGCGATGCTTGCGCATGCTCGACGCGGCGCCCGCGATCTTCATGACCGCGCCATTCGGCGCGAGCGTGCCGCGGACGACCGCCATGCCGCCGTCCGGGGTGAGCGGCTCGGCCGGGTCGGCGATCGGCCCGCCGGCGACGCGGGCGGGCACGCCGTCGAAGACCTCGCCCCAGGTGCGCCCGTCGGCGGTCGGCACGTCCTCGTGGAGGAGGTGGCGGATCTGCGCGGCCACGGCGGGGATGCCGCCGACCGCGTCGAGGTCGCTGAGCATCGCCCTGCCGTTCGGCTTCACGTCGGTGATGAACGGGGTCGACTCCGACCACTCGCGCAGCCGCTCCCAGCCGATCCGGATGCCGGCGCGGCCGGCGATCGCCTCGAGGTGGATGAGCGCATTCGTCGAGCCGCCGAGCGCGCAGACCATGCGCACCGCGTTCTCGAGGGACTCGAGCGTGATCCGCTCGCGCGGGACGACGCCGCGCTGCACGACGTCGACCATGAGCCGACCGCTCGCCTCGGCGATCTCCTGCCGCTCGGGCGCGACCGCCGACGGCAGGCTCGAGCCGGGCAGCGCGAAGCCGAGGAGCTCGCCGATCGCCGCCATCGTCGTCGCCGTCCCCATGACGTTGCAGGAGCCTGGGCCGCCGTGGATGACGCCCTCGAAGGCTTCCCAGTCCTCGTCGCTCAGCTCGCCGACGCGACGCTGGTCGATGACCTCCCACTGCTCGTCGACCGTCGTGAGCTTGCCCTTCCAGCAGGCGACCGGGCGCGGACCGCCGGTGACGAGGATCGCCGGCGTGCCCGCGCTGATCGCGCCCATGAGCACCGCCGGCACCGTCTTGTCGCACGCGCCGAGCAGCACGACGCCGTCGATCGGCGAGGCGAGCACCATCTCCTCGACGTCCATCGCGAGGAGGTTGCGGAGGTACATCGAGGACGGCCGGCTGAACGGCTCGTTGATCGAGATCGTCGGGAATTCGAGCGCGAGCCCCCCGGCCGCCTCGACCCCCTTCTTCACGGACGCCGCGAGGTCGCGGAAGCCGAAGTTGCACGGATTGAGCTCGCTCCAGCTCGTCGCGATGCCGATGATCGGCCGCCGGCGCACCTGCTCCGCGGTGAAGCCCTCGGCCCGGAGGAATGCGCGGTGCACCATCCCGTCGGCGCCCGGGTCGCCGAAGATCCCGCCGTCGAGTCGATGAATGTGCTCCTGCGACATCGTCGTCCGCTCCTTCGCCTCTGGTCCGCCCTCGAGCCTACCCAGTGGGATTCGCCTCGATCGACGGCCGCCGGGGCTGCGGCGGGAGGCCCCGAATCGTATACGATTTCACGCATGAGCCACATCAGCGAAGCGGACCTCCTCGCGCAGACCCCCGGCCAGCTCTTCATCGGCGGCAAGTGGCTCGACGGCGAGACCGGCGCGACGATCAAGGTGTACGACCCGTCGACCGGCGAGGTCATCAAGGAGATCGCGGACGCGACCCCCGCCGACGGCCAGCGCGCGATCGACGCCGCCGCCGCCGCGCAGGACGCCTGGGCGGCGACTCCGCCGCGGGTGCGCGGCGAGCTCCTTCGCAAGGCCTTCGACCTGCTCATCGAGCGCCGCGAGGAGTTCGCGCTGCGCATGACGCTCGAGATGGGCAAGCCGCTCGCGGAGGCCCGCGGCGAGGTCACATACGCCGCCGAGTTCCTGCGCTGGTTCTCGGAGGAGGCCCCGCGCATTCATGGCCGCTACGGGCTCAATCCCGAGGGCACCGGCCGCATCGTCACCTCGCAGCGGCCGGTCGGCCCGTGCTACTTCATCACCCCGTGGAACTTCCCGCTCGCAATGGCGACGCGGAAGATCGCGCCCGCGCTCGCCGCCGGCTGCACGACCGTCACGAAGCCGGCGACGCTCACGCCGCTCACGACCCTCGCCTTCGCCGCGCTCCTCGAGGAGGCGGGTGTCCCGGCCGGCGTCGTCAACGTCGTCACCTCGAGCTCCTCATCGCGACTGTCGGCGCCGATCATCGACGACCCGCGGCTGCGCAAGCTCTCCTTCACCGGCTCGACCGAGGTCGGCATCAAGCTCATGGAGCAGGCCGCGAAGGGCGTGCTGCGCGTCTCGATGGAGCTCGGCGGCAACGCCCCGTTCGTCGTCTTCGAGGACGCCGACCTCGACAAGGCGGTCGAGGGCGCGATGCTCGCGAAGTTCCGCAACATCGGCCAGGCGTGCACCGCGGCGAACCGCTTCATCGTCCACGAGTCGATCGCGGAGGAATTCGCGGCGCGCGTCCGCGAGCGCGTCGACGCCTTCACCGTGGGTCGCGGCACCGAGGACGGCGTCTCGATCGGCCCGCTCGTCGACGACGACCAGGTCAGGGCGACCGACGAGCTCGTGCAGGACGCGATCGGCAAGGGCGCGAAGGTGCTCGCGGGCGGCTCGCCGCGCGACGGCGTCGGCTCGTACTACCTGCCGACCGTCCTCACCGAGGTGACCGCTGACGCGCGGCTGCTGCGCGAGGAGATCTTCGGTCCGGTCCTCGCCGTGACGACCTTCGCGACCGAGGACGAGGCGGTGGCACTCGCGAACGGCACCGAGTACGGGCTCGTCTCCTACGTCTTCACCGCCGACCTCGCGCGCGGGCACCGCATGATCGACCGGCTCGAGACCGGGATGATGGGCCTGAACACGGGTCTCGTCTCGAACGCGGCGGCGCCCTTCGGCGGCGTGAAGATGTCCGGCCTCGGCCGGGAGGGCTCGTTCGAGGGCATCCACGAGTTCCTCGACACGAAGTACACCCTCATCCCGGTCGACTGATCGGCATGGCGGCGACGGCGCACGGCGCGACGGGAGACTCGACGCTCGACGACGACCCCGTCGACGACACCGGGCACCTCGACGACCTCGCCGCACGCCTCGGCGTCGCCGCGCGCCGCCGCCAGCGCCGCGTCGCGCTCGCGACGACCGACGGGACGGTGAGCGCGCTCGACTGGACCGACGACGGCGAGTCGCCCGAGTTCCTCTTCGCGCACGGGGGCGGGCTCAACGCGCACGCGTGGGACTCGACGCTCCTGCTCCTCGACCGGCCCGCCC
>CAKUJB010000003.1 GCA_934661165.1 uncultured Microbacteriaceae bacterium
GGCGCGATCGGCGCAGTGCCGACGACGCCGCTAAGCGCGGCGCCGACCCGCTCGCCTGCTCGACGGCCGCTGCCGCCGCCGCGGCGGCGCCCGCGGGGTCGCCAAGGATCTCGGCGGCATTGAAGGCCGAGTCCTTGCGGGAGAACAGTTCGCGCCGCAGCTCCGGCGGGACGGCCCCGATGCGCTCGAGCGCTTCGACGGGGTAGCCCGAGATGGCCTCGGCGGCGCCGATCGGCACGGTCGTGTGCACGATGCGGTCCGCGTAGATGTGCACGGCGTCGAACGACTGGTGGGCGTCATAACCCGCAAGGATGCGGTCCGGGAGCCCGAGGGCGAGCGTGTAGCAGCTCGCGGAGGCGACCGAGACCGGGACGCCGGCGAAGGTCGAATGGGCGGAGTAGTGCAGGTGGCCGGCGAGCACACCGCGGACGTCGGTGCCGCGGATGACCTCGGCGAAGGCGGCCTGGTCGTCGAGCTCGAGGATCGCCATGGGCTCGGTGAGCGGCGCGGGCATCGGCGGGTGATGGAGCGCGAGCAGGGTGCCGTGCGGTGCTGGCGTCGCGAGCCGTTCACCGAGCCAGGCGAGCTGCTCGGGGTCGAGCGCGCCGTGGTGGTAGCCGGGGACGCTCGTGTCGAGGGCGATGATCCGCAGGCCGGCGACGTCGTAGGCACGATCCTGGGGCGCGATGCCGTGTGAGCCGCCGCCTTCCTGCGCACGGTCGTCGAAGAGCTCCCGTGCGTATGGCGCCCGCTCGTCGTGGTTGCCCATGCACCACACGAGCTGCGCGCCGAGTCGGGCGGCGGCAGGCGCCACGAGATCGCGGAGCCGTCGATAGGCGGCCGCCTCGCCGAGATCGACGAGATCCCCGGTGACGACGATCGCGTCGGGCCGGATCGAGGACCGCTCGAGCTGCTCGAGCGTCGCCGCGAGCCGTGCCGCGGAGTCAACCCGGCCGTACAGGCGCGCATCGCCCGCGAGGAGGTGCGGGTCCGAGAGGTGGACGACGGTGTGCGTGGGCGCCGGGTGCTGGCCGAGCTGGACCATGGAGCAAAGCTACCCATGCCCTCGCACCCAGCCTCGGTCGCCTCGGGTCACCGCGCCCTCGAGCTCGAGGCGCCCGAGCACCTGGCGGACCTCCCGCTCCGCGAGGCCGCTTAGCCTCGCGAGCTCGCCGGCATCCCGTCCCTGGCGCGGGCGGAGGGCATCGAGCACCTGGAGCTCGGCGAGGCTGCGTCGATCGAACCCCGGCAGCGTGTCGGACGCCTCGTCGCCGCGATGCAGGGCGAGCACCTCCCCCACGTTCGTCACACAGGTCGCCGGGAACTCCCGGAGCAGTCGGTGACATCCCGCCGATGAGGCGCTCGTGATCGGCCCGGGCACCGCCCCGATGGGACGACCGATCTCGGCGGCATGCCCCGCCGTGTTGAGCGACCCCGAACGCGATCCGGCCTCCACGACGACGACCGAGTCGGCGAGCGCCGCGATCACCCGATTGCGCTGCAGGAAGCGGTACCGAGTGGGCGGCGTCCCGCAGGGGACCTCGGCGAGGAGCGCTCCGCTCGCGGCGACCCGCCGCAGCAGCGACTCATGGCCGGCCGGGTAGAACCGGTCGAGACCGCCCGCGAGCACCGCGACCGTCGTGCCTTCGCCCGCGAGTGCCCCGCGATGCGCGGCACCGTCGATCCCGTAGGCGCCGCCGGAGACTACGACCACGCCGCGGTCGACGAGTCCTGCGGCGAACTCCGTCGCGACGTGCTCGCCGTATCCCGACGCGGCCCTCGCCCCGACGATCGCGACGGCCTCGATGCCGGGCCCGGCGTCGTCCGGAGTCACCGACGACGTCCGCGCCCCGGTGCCGAGGAGGCCCGGTCGCCCGCGCGTCCAGAGCGCGTAGGGCGCGCGCCGCCCGAGGTCGGCGAGTCCCGCCGGCCAGTCCGGATCGCATGGCAGCAGCAGGCGGCAGTCAAATCTCGCGGCCTGCTCGACGGCGAGCACCGCGGTCCTCGCCGACAGCCTCGGCCGCCAGCGCGCCAGGCCGGTGCGCAGCTGCGCGATGCCGATGGTCTCGGGCCCGGCGACCGCCTCGACGGCGGTCGCGATCGCCTCCGGCGATCGGTCGTCGATGAGCGCCTCGAGGGCCGCGGCCGGGCCGAGATGCGCGAGCAGCGTGCCCGCGAGTTCGTCGGCGGGCTCGGCGATGACGGTCCAGCTCGCGGACGCGAACGCGTCCGTCGCGCCTGCACCGTCATCCTCCGCCCCGTCGGCACCGGGGCGCACGCTCTCGACGAGCTCCCGAATCTCCCGCTCCCGAAGGCCGAGGGCGGTCATGCCGCCACCGCCATGCGGTAGCCGGTCGCCTCGTCGATCTCGGCGGTGCCGGGACGGGATCGCCCGTCGAGATCGGCGAGCGTCCAGGCGATGCGCAGCACGCGGTCATAGCCGCGCATGGTGATCGCCCCGCGTTCGAGCGCCCGATCGAGGGTGCCCGTGACGCCGCGCGGCAGGGCGGGACCGCCGTCGAGCCCGCGGAGGCAGGCGCCCGGCACCTCGCCGTTGCGCCGCCAGGGCGTGCCCGACCATCGGTCGATGGCCGCCTGTCGGGCAGCGGCCACCTGCTCACGCGCCCGCGCGGTGCTGAGTCCGGGCCGCGCTCGATGGTCGGAGCGGTCGACCGCCAGCCGGAGCTGCGTCGCGGTGATGCGACGCAGCCGGATCTGGAGATCGACCCGATCGAGCAGCGGCCCGGACAGTCTCCCGAGATAGCGGCGCTTGGCCATCGGGGTGCAGGCGCAGCTCGCCTCGCCGTCGCGGCCGCACGGGCACGGATTCGCGGCGAGCACGAGCTGGAAGTCGGCGGGATACCGCGCTGAGACGTTCGCCCGCTGCACCGTGATGACGCGGTCCTCGAGCGGCTGCCGGAGGGCGTCGAGCGCGACCCGCGAGAACTCGGGCGCCTCGTCGAGGAAGAGCACGCCGTGCGCGGCGCGCGCGATCGCGCCGGGTCGGATCACGCCGCTGCCTCCGCCGATGATCGCGGCCGTCGACGCCGTGTGATGGGGCGCCTCGAACGGCGGCGCGGTGCTCAGCCCGGTCACCGGGAGCCCGCTGAGCGACCGGATCGAGGCGGCCTCGATCGCCTGGTCCGCGTCGAGGTCCGGCAGGATCCCGGGCAGCCGTGCGGCGAGCATGGTCTTGCCCGCACCGGGCGGCCCGAGCATGAACAGGTGATGCCCGCCCGCCGCGGCGACGAGCAGCGCGCGGACCGCTTCCTCATTGCCGACCACCTCGTCGAGGTCTGGCGCGGGGCCTGTCGGCGCCACCGCGGTCACGAGTGCGGCCGGCTCCGCGGCGAGCGGTGCGCCCGGCTCGAGCTCCGCGCCGTGCCAGATGAGGGCCGCGCGCAGCGAGTCGACCGGGACGATGCGGATGCCATCGACGAGTTCCGCCTCACTCGCGCACGCGGCCGGCACCATGGCGATCTCGCACCCGGCCCGCCGCGCCGCCGCGACCGCGGGCAGCACGCCCGGGATGGCCCGCACCCGGCCGTCGAGCCCGAGCTCGCCGAGGTGCACCACTCGCGCGACGGACTCGGCGGGCACGCTCCCCGCCGCGGCGCACATCGCCATCGCGATGCCGAGGTCGAACCCGGAGCCCTGCTTCGGCAGCGCCGCGGGTGACAGATTGACGGTGACCCGGCGGTTCGGGAGCTCGCACCCGCTGTTCGCGCACGCGGACCGCACGCGCTCGCGAGCCTCGCCGAGCGCCGTGTCGGGCAGGCCGATGAGGATGAATGCGGGGACGCCCGCAGCGAGGTCGGCCTCGATCTCGACGGGCTCGCCCCGCAGCCCGGTGAGCGCGATGGCGCGCGTGCGGCCGATCGGCATCAGCGCACCCCCTCGAGATGCTCGATGATCGCCGGTCCGCCAGGGGGCAGCAGCACGGCGACGGCGTCGACGCGGTCCAGGGCCCCCGCCCTCCCGTGACTCGCGCACCATGCCCAGCCGAGCCGGTGCAGCCGCTCGAGCTTGCGCCGGTCGATCGCCTCGAACGGATGGCCGTAGTCGAGCGAGGAGCGGGTCTTCACCTCGACGACGACGATCCGGTCGTCGTGCAGCGTCACGATGTCGATCTCGCCACGCCCGTGCGGCGCACGCCAGTTCCGGTCGAGGACGACGTGCCCATGACGGCCGAGGAAGTCCGCGGCCAGCGCCTCACCCGCCGCGCCGAGCTCGTCCTTGGGGTGGCGGCGGGGCGGGACCGCCGGGGTCGATGGAGCTGTCATGCGGCGAGCATGCCGATCGCGGCGGACATTCGTCGCGGAGCGGGCCCTGGGCGGTGGACAACCCCTGCCACGCACGGCATGTGGAGGAGTTCCGAACCCCGCACACCCCGGCCCGGCAGCCTCGGATCAGCCCGGATGCGATCCCATCACCACGTGCGGTCGCCGCGCAGCACCGCGTCCGCACCGCCGTCGATGAAGACGACCTGGCCGCAGAGATGCGCATTCGCCTCACCGGTGAGCCAGGCGAGCAGCTCCGCGATCGGCCGCGGCCCGATGACGCCGCCCAGCGGCATCGGCACCCGCTCGAGGAGCGAGGTGCGGGCCGCCTCGTCGCCGGTGAGCGCCGCCGTCATCGGCGTGGCGACGACGCCCGGCGCGACCGCGTTGAGCGGGATGCCCGCGCCGGCCCACTCGCCGCTCGGCGCGCTGCGCCGGATACATCTCGCGAGCGCCTGCTTCGAGGAGTTGTAGATGGTGCCCGCGAGCGCGCCGCCGGCGGCCTCGAGCTCCGCGGCCCGCGCGAGCGCACCGGGCTCGTCGCCGCGCAGCATCATCTCGACCAGCGCCTCGTCGACCGGCAGCAGCGATGCCATCGAGGCCGTGGCCGCGGCGCGCGGCGCTGACGAGCCGATGAGCAGCGGTCGAAGGCCCTCGAGCGTCGCGACGGCGCCGAAGAAGTTCACGGCGGCCGTGGCCGCGATCGGCGCGGACAGCCCCGCGTTCGCGATGACCGCGTCGATCGTCCCGCCCGAGCGCTCCGCGGCCCGGGCGACCAGCTCGGCGCGGCCGGCCTCGGTCGCGAGATCCGCCTCGATGTCCGCGCCGCGCAGATCCGCGCCGATCACACGGTGGCCGCGGTCGCGGAGCAGCTGGGCGGTCGCCAGCCCGATGCCGCTCGCGGCTCCGGTGACGAGATACGTGCGGGTCATCGGGGCTTACTCGTCGAGCGCGAGCTCCTTCGGCAGCTCGAGCTCGCGCGTCGAGAGCTCCTCGATGTTGACGTCCTTGAACGTGAGGACGCGCACCGACTTCACGAAGCGGTCGTTGCGGTAGACGTCCCAGACCCAGACGTCGTCCATCGTCAGCTCGAAGTAGAAGTCGTGCTCCGTGTCGATCCGGCGGTAGTCGACGGAGTTCGCGAGGTAGAAGCGGCGCTCGGTCTCGATGACGTACCGGAACTGCCCGACGACGTCCCGGTACTCCCGGTAGAGCGCGAGCTCGACCTCACGGTCGTAGTCCTCGTAGTCGTCGTCGTCCATGCTGGCAGTCTAGGCCGAGCCGCGCCGCGCATTCATCCCGGCTCCGCCAGGTGCCGCAGCCAGCTCAGGCGATGCAGCGGGGTCGGGCCGAGCTCGCGGATCGCCGTGAAGTGCCCGGCCGAGCCGTAGCCCTTGTTCCCCGCCCAGCCGTAGCCGGGGTGGACGCCGTCCGCCTCGGTCATGACGCCGTCGCGGTCGAGCTTCGCGAGGACGCTCGCGGTCGCGACGACGGCGCAGTCGCGGTCGGCCTTCGCGCGGGTGACGATCCGCGGCCGGTGGCGCAGCGCGGGCGAGAGCCAGTCGTGCGTCCCGTCGAGCAGGACCGTCGACGCCATGATCTCGACGCCCGCGGCGTGCAGCTCGACGAGCGCTCGGCGCGCGGCGAGCGCGAGGCCGGCGATGATGCCGAGCGAGTCGACCTCCTCGGCGGAGGCGACCCCGACCGCTCGCGCAGCCCCCCACGCGCGCACGCCCTCGGCGAGCGCCTCGCGGCGCCGCTGCGTGAGCAGCTTCGAGTCGCGGACGCCCTCGAGCGGGTCGACCGCCCAGACGTCGGCGGCGACCGCGCCAACCGACACGGGACCAGCGATCGCACCGCGGCCGACCTCGTCGAGACCGATGACGAACCCGCCGCGCGGCACGAGCGAGCGCTCGACCTCGAGCGTCGGGGCGGCCGCCGTCACGGGGACCGCGCCTCCTCGACCCCGGCGAACGTCGCGGGATGGTTGTCGAGCACCGACCACCTGTTGATCGGCAGCGAGATGACGAGGGCCTTGCCCACGACCTCGCTCAGCGGCACGAAGCCGCCGCCCGGCTCGTCGATGTGGGCGAGCGAGTCCTGCGAGTTGAACCGGTTGTCGCCCATGACCCAGAGCGCGTCGGCCGGCACGGTCACCTCGAACTCGGTCCGCGCGGCGGCGAGCTGCCCGTCGGGGACGACGATGTACGGCTCCGCGAGCGGCACGCCGTTCACCTCGAGCTGCCCCGACGCCGAGCAGCACCTCACCGTGTCGCCCGGCATGCCGATGACGCGTTTGACGAGATGGTCCTCGCTGTCCGGGGCCGCGAGGCCGACCATTGACAGCACCCACTCGATGCCCCCCGCGAACCAGCCCTTATCGGGTTTCGGCTGGTGCAGCAGCCAGCCGCCCGGGTCCTGGAAGACGATGACGTCGCCGTAGGCGACCGGCATGACCTGCGGCACGAGCTGGTTCACGATCATCTGATCCCCGATCTGCAGCGTCTGCTGCATCGAGGCCGAGGGGATGTAGAACGAGCGGATGAGGAACGTCTTGAGCGCCCATGACACGAGGATCGCGATGAGCAGGATGACGACGAGGTCCCGGAGGAAGCCGAGTAGCCCACCGCGCCGATCGCCGCGGCGATGCGACTCGGCGCGGGGCTGAGCGTGACTCACCGGACCAGCCTCTCAGACGTGCCGGAGGTCGGGCGTCAGCCCTCGCGCTTCTCGCGGATCTTCGCCTTCTTGCCGCGGAGCTCGCGGAGGTAGTACAGCTTCGCGCGGCGGACATCGCCCCGGGTGACGACCTCGATGCGGTCGACCGACGGCGAGTGGAGCGGGAAGGTCCGCTCGACGCCGACCTGGAAGGACAGCTTGCGGACCGTGAAGGTCTCGCGGACGCCCTCGCCCTGACGCGCGATGACGACGCCCTGGAAGATCTGGATACGGGAGCGGCTGCCCTCGACGATGTTCACGTGGACCTTGACGGTGTCGCCGGGGCGGAAGTCCGGGAGATCGGACTTGAGCGAGGCGGCGTCGATGCCATCGAGAATGTGGGACATGATGTGTCGCTTCCTGCGGCCGCCGCGGGTCGGACGCAACCAGGAGATCGGTTGACGTGCCCGCTTGAATCGGCTCCCCTGCGGCAGAGCGCGCGAGGCACGATCGACTATTCTGCCACAGATCGCCGCTGGCCCGCACCGTCGCGACCCGAGGGCCCCCCGTCGATCGGGCGCAGCTCGCCGAGGTCGATCGGACCGCCGCGACGCCGCTCGCTCGCCGCCGCGTTGAACTCGACCGTGAAGTCGCGCACGGCGCCGCTCACGCGCCGCGTCGTGTCGGCGAAGAGCTGCCATACCGCGCCCCAGAATGCGGTGATCGCGAGCACCGCGATCGCGACGACCGCGAGCGCCGACGGAGAGGCGCACAGCCACACGACCGCGGCGTGCCAGGCGCCGATGACGGCGACATCGAACCAGCTGACTGCGCGCGTGCTGAGCACGCTCGGGCGGATGAGGACGAGCACCGCGACGATGAGCAGTGCCGCGCCGAGCACGGGGGCCGCGATCACCGAGGCGAGCACGTCCCAGCCGAGCCGTGCGCCGAAGACGCCGCGGGCGAGGAAGACCGCGACCGGCAGCACGACCACGGCGGCGAACTGCCACCAGAGGAATGCGCGACGCAGCATCATGCGTGAAGCGTACTCGTCGCACCGGGTGCGAAACCGGGGAACTGGGTCATACTGGTAGGCACGGAATGCGAGGAATTCTCAAGTCGGCGTCATGTCCGACTCGCCCTGCGCATTCCTCGAAAGGGGTGACCGGATGGCAGCGGAACGCGAAGTGGGCTACGACGCGCGAGCGATCCCGGTCCAGCAGCGCGGCGCCGAGCGCGTCGACAACCTCCTCGACGCCGCCGCGACGATCATCGACGAGGTCGGCATCGCCTCGCTCACCACGAGCGCCGTCGCCGAGCGCTCGGGCTCCTCCGTCGGGGTCGTCTACCGGTACTTCCCGAACGCGGGCGTCCTCGTCCTGGCACTCGCCGAGCGCAATCGGGACCGCTTCAGCGCGGAGCTCGGCAGCCGGATCCAGGCCGGGCAGGCCCCCGACTGGCGGTCGTACGCTCGCAGCTGTGTCGACGCGTACGCGACGATGGCGCGCAGCGAGCCCGGATTCGCGACGGTCCGCTTCGGCGACATCATCGCGATGCGGCTCAACCCGAAGAACGCGAGTCGCAACGACGAGCTCGGGCTCACGCTCATGCGCTTCCTCGTCGAGCAGTTCGGCTTCACCCCGACCGAAGAGCTCGAGTTCGCGACGACCGTCGCGATGGAGACGGCCGACGCCATGATCCGGCGCGCATTCCAGTACGACGCCGAGGGCGACCCGCGCTTCATCGAGGCCGCGGTGTCCCTCATCATCCAGCTGCTGTACCCGCACGCCCCCGACGGCGCGCCCATCGTCATCCCCTGACGCCCAAGCCCCCAGCGGCGAGCCTCTAGGCTGGTCGCCGTGATCGAACTGCGCACTCCCGCCGAGCTCACGGCGATGCAGCCGGCCGGCGCATTCGTCGCGTCAGCCCTCCAGGCGACCTCGCGGGCCGCCGCAGTCGGCGTCAACCTGCTCGAGCTCGACGCCCTCGCCCACGGGATGATCCGGGACGCCGGCGCAGAGTCCTGCTACATCGACTACCACCCGTCGTTCGGCGCCTCGCCCTTCGGCAAAGTCATCTGCACCTCGGTCAACGACGCGGCGCTCCACGGACTGCCACACGATTACGTCCTCGCCGACGGCGACGTGCTCACCCTCGACTTCGCGGCCTCGGTCGACGGCTGGGTCTCGGACGCGGCCGTCACGGTCATCGTCGGGACGCCGCGGCCCGAGGACGCCCGGCTCATCGCGATCACCGAGGAGGCGCTCGAGGCGGGGATCACCGCCGCGCAGGCCGGCCGGAAGGTCGGCGACGTGAGCCACGCCATCGGCGAGGTCGCCAAGCGCAACGGGCTGAGGATCAACCTCGACTTCGGCGGGCACGGCGTCGGCCGGATCATGCACGGCGAGCCGCACATCGCGAACGACGGGCGGCCCGGACGCGGCTACCCGCTCAAGCCGGGACTCGTCTTCGCGATCGAGCCCTGGTTCTGCCTGACGACCGACCGCGTCTACACCGACGACGACGGCTGGACGCTGCGCTCGAGGGACGGGTCGCGGGCGGCGCACACCGAGCACACGATCGCGATCACCGAGGACGGGCCGCTCGTGCTCACGCGGGGGGCCAACCCGGTCCGGGCCTGAGGGTCAGTCGGCCAGCAGATCGGGACGAATGCGTCGCGTCCGCTCGAGCTGCTGCTCGCGCCGCCACTGCGCAATGCGTGCGTGGTGCCCGGACAGCAGGATGTCGGGCACGGCGAGGCCGCGCCACTCCGCGGGCTTGGTGTAGCTCGGCGCCTCGAGGAGGCCGTCCTCGTGGGACTCGATCTCGAGCGACTCGGGGTTGCCGACGACGCCGGGCACGAGCCGGCCGATCGCCTCGATCATCGCCATCGCGGCGACCTCGCCGCCGTTGAGCACGTAGTCGCCGAGGCTGAGCTCGCGCACGCGCGCGCGGGTCCGCGTGTGCTCGATGACCCGCTGGTCGATGCCCTCGTAGCGACCGCAGGCGACGACGAGGCGCGGCTCGGCCGCGAGCTGGCGGGCGATCGCCTGCGTGAAGCGCTCGCCCGCGGGACTCGTGAAGATCACGACGGGCGGCGTCGCGCCCTCGGTCGGCTCCGGCAGCAGCGCGTCGAACGCCTCGCCCCACGGCTCCGGTCGCATGACCATGCCGGCGCCGCCGCCGTAGGGCGTGTCATCGACCGTGCGGTGCCGATCGTGCGTCCAGCGGCGCAGATCGTGCGCCTCGACCTCGAGCGCGCCCGAGGCTCGCGCGCGGCCGATGAGGGAGACGTCGAGTACCGAGAAGAACTCGGGGAAGATCGTGACGACGTCGATCCGCATGGGTCAAGGCTAGGCGTCGGCGGCGTCGAAGAGTCCGCCGGGCGGGTCGACCTCGACGGTGCCGGCCTCCGGGTCGACCGCGGTGACGATCGCCTTGACGAACGGGACGAGCACCTCGCCGGTCGGGGTCGCGACGGCGAGCAGGTCCTGCGCGGGCAGGTGGTCGACGCGCGCGATCCGGCCGAGCTCCACGCCGTCGCGCAGCACGCGCAGGCCGACGAGCTGGTGGTCGTACCAGGCGTCCTCCTCGGCCGGCTCGTCCGGGTCGGACTCGATCCACAGGACCGCCTTGACGAGGGTCTCGGCCGTCGTGCGGTCCTCGACGCCGGCGAAGAAGCCGACCGGCTGGCCGTTGAACCACTTGACCTCGGTGAGCTCGAGCCGCTTGCCGTGCCACTGGCTCTCGGACGGCACCTGGAGCGCGAACGAGGCGCCCGGCACGAAGCGGCGCGCGGGGTCATCCGTGTAGAGGTCGATCTTCAGCGCGCCCTTGAGGCCGTGCGCCTTCGTGAGCCGACCGACACGCAGCTCGACGTGCGGTGGGCGCTCGGGACGGGCGGGGCGCCCGCGCGGCGCGCTCATTCCGAGATGTCGACGCGGACGCGCTGTCCATCGGCGAGCGCCGTGACGAGCGTGCGCAGGGCCTTCGCGGTCCGGCCGCCCCGGCCGATGACGCGGCCGAGGTCGTCCGGGTGCACACGCACCTCGAGCACCTCGCCGCGGGCGGTGTCCGCCGAGCTGACGGCGACGTCAGCCGGGTGGTCGACGATGCCCTTGACGAGGTGCTCGAGTGCGTCTGCGAGTCGCGTCAACTTACTCGGCGGCTTCCTCGGTCGGCGCCTCGGCGGCCTCGGCGGCCTCGGCGGTCTCGGCCGCGGGGGTCTCCTCCGCCGGCGCCTCGGGCGCCTCCTCGGCGGGAGCCTCGGGCGCCTCCTCGGCCTTCGCCTCGACCTTCGTCTCCTTCTTGGGGACGAGGACCGGCTTCTTCTTCTCGTCGGCGACGAACGCCGCCTTCGGCTCCGCGGTGCGGACCGTCGACACGGCGTCCGGGTCGCCCTTGAACCTGCCCCAGTCGCCCGTGAGCTTGAGGAGCGCCGCGACCTGCTCGGTCGGCTGCGCGCCGACGGAGAGCCAGTACTGCGCGCGCTCCGAGTTCACCTCGATGAACGAGGGCTCCTCGGTCGGGTGGTACTTCCCGATCTCCTCGATGACGCGACCGTCGCGCTTGGTGCGCGAGTCGGCGACGACGATGCGGTAGTACGGGGCGCGGATCTTGCCGTGCCGCTTGAGTCGGATCTTGAC
Organism: uncultured Microbacteriaceae bacterium; assembly: GCA_934661165.1. Classification (GTDB taxonomy): domain Bacteria; phylum Actinomycetota; class Actinomycetes; order Actinomycetales; family Microbacteriaceae; genus 73-13. Next base: position 11,585 of record CAKUJB010000003.1, read on the forward strand.
TGCCACGATTCTCCTGAATGTCTGGCCCGCGCAGGCGGCGAACCGGTCGTAAGTGTGTCCCTGCGCGTGACGACTGTGGGGTGCACGTCGGACGGCGAAGTCTGGTGGTTGCTCGCGGAGGTCAGATTAGAGGGTCGGATCTCTGCGGGCCGAGGACACATTCTGCCAGATCAGGCCCCGCCTCACCAATCCGGCCGGCGGAACCGCGGCGGTCGGCTCAGCGGCCGAGCAGCCGCTGCAGCGCGGCGAGCTCCTCCTCGGTCGGCGCACCCGCACCGCCGGCGCCCGCAGCGCCGAATGCGGATCCGCCGCCCGCCGCGGCGCCGGGCTTGACTCCCGCGGCGAGCGCCGCATTCTCCGCCGCCCGCTTCGCCGGGTTGCCCGACTTCGAGCCCTTCTTCGACTTCGCCTTGCCGCCCCCGCCGCCGCCGGGTCGCCCAAGACCGGGCATCGGCCCCATGCCGGGGATCTGCGGCACGCCGCCCTTGGCCACCGTCTTCATCATCTTCGCGGCCTGCTCGAAGCGGCTCATGAGCTGGTTCACCTCGGTGACCGTCACCCCGGAGCCCTTCGCGATGCGCAGCCGGCGCGAGCCGTTGAGGAGTTTCGGCTGGCGGCGCTCGTGCGGGGTCATCGACTGGATGATCGCCTCGGTGCGGGTGAGCTCGCCCTCGTCGAAGTTGTCGATCGCCTGGCTCATCCCCTTCGCGCCCGGCAGCATGCCGAGCATCTGCTTGAAGGAGCCCATCTTCTTCATCTGCTGCAGCTGGCCGAGGAAGTCCTCGAGGGTGAAGGTCTCGGTCGCGAGCTTCTCGGCGACCTCGCGCGCCTCCTCCTCGTCGAAGGCCTTCTGCGCCTGCTCGATGAGGGTGAGGATGTCGCCGAGGTCGAGGATGCGGCTCGCCATGCGGTCGGGGTGGAAGGGCTCGAAGTCCTCGAGCTTCTCCCCCGTCGAGGCGAACATGATCGGCCGACCGGTGACGCTCGCGACGCTGAGGGCCGCACCGCCCTTCGCGTCGCCGTCGAGCTTCGTGAGCACGACGCCCGTGAAGTCGACACCGTCCTGGAAGGCCTTCGCGGTCGCGACCGCGTCCTGGCCGATCATCGCGTCGATGACGAAGAGGACCTCGTCCGGGTTCACGGCCTTGCGGATGTCCGACGCCTGGCGCATGAGCTCGGCGTCGATGCCGAGGCGGCCGGCGGTGTCGACGATGACCGTGTCGTACAGCTTGCGCTCGGCCTCCTTGACGCCGTCCCGGGCCACCTTGACGGGGTCCCCGACGCCGTTGCCGGGCTCGGGCGCGTACACGGGGACGCCCGCCTGCTCGCCGACGACCTGGAGCTGGGTGACCGCATTCGGCCGCTGCAGGTCGCTCGCCACGAGCAGGGGCGTGTGCCCCTGGGACTTGAGCCAGAGCGCGAGCTTGCCCGCGAGCGTCGTCTTGCCCGCGCCCTGCAGGCCCGCGAGCATGATCACGGTCGGCGGCTGCTTCGCGAACTCGAGGCGACGCTGCTGGCCGCCGAGGATCGCGACGAGCTCCTCGTTGACGATCTGCACGACCTGCTGCGCGGGGTTGAGCGCCCGGTTGACCTCGTCGCCGAGGGCGCGCTCGCGGACCGTCCCCGTGAACGCCTTCACGACATCGAGCGCGACGTCCGCCTCGAGGAGCGCGCGCCGGATCTCGCGGACCGTCGCGTCGACGTCGGCCGGGGACAGCTTCCCCTTCGTGCGCAGGTGCCGGAAGGTCTCCGAGAGCCGGTCGGTGAGATTGCCGAACATCGCCATGATCAGGCGATTCTACCGGGGCGCGCCGGGCCCCCGCCCGCCGCCCGTTTCGGGTGCGCTGCGCAGCGCGTCGGCGACGGCAGCCCATGCGCGCCGCGCCCGGACCTCAGCGGTCAGGCGCGGCGGAGCTCGGCGTAGAGCTCCGACCAGAGCTCCGGGTCGACCGGGTACGGCGCACTGAAGGACAGCCGGGTCGCGAGGTCGCCGTACCGGGCCTTGAGGCCTGCCGCGACCTGCGCCGGCGTGCCGACGACCGCGAACTCCCGGACGATCTCCTCCGTGACGACCTCGCTCATCGCCTCCCAGTCGCCGCGACGGCTCGCCGCGTTGAGCTGCTCGTGGATGCCCGCCCAGCCGTGCAGGTCGAGCACCGGCAGGTAGGAGGGCGTCGAGCCGTAGAACGCGATCTGCCGCCCGACCGCGACCGCGGCCTGCATGATCGCGGCGGGGTCGGCGCCCATCGCGATGAATGCGGGGATCGAGACCCCCGGCCGCGCCCGCCCCGCCTCGGCGGCACCCCGGTCGAGCGCCGGCAGCGTCACCTCGTCGAGGTAGCGCCGCGTCGTGAACGAGTGCGCGACGAACCCGTCGGCGACAGCGCCGGCCGTCTCGGTCATCCGCTCCCCGACGCCGGCGAGCCACACCTCGGGGTAGCCGTACGGGTTCGGCCCGGGCGAGAAGAACGGGGACATGAGGGTGTGCTGGTAGAACTCGCCGCGATGGTTGAGGCGCTCGCCGGTCTCCCACGATGTCCAGATCGCGCGGACCGCCTCAATGAAGTCGCGCATTCGTGCCGCCGGCCGCGACCACGGCATCGAGAAGCGGCGCTCGATGTGCTGCTGCACCTGCGAGCCGAGACCGAGGACGACGCGGCCGCCGGAGACCTCGTGGAGGTCGTTCGCGGCGCTCGCGACGGTCATCGGGTTGCGCGCGAAGGCCACCGCGATCGCACTGAACAGCTGGACGCGGCTCGTCGCCTGGGCGGCGAGGCCGAGGGCGACGAAGATGTCGTGCTTCGTCTCCGAAAGGAGCACGCCGTCAGCGCCGAGCGCCTCGGCCGCGGACGCGCCGACCGCGATCTCGGAGAGGGTCGCCCCGGTGTCGCCGCCCGCGTCGATGAGGAAGGTCATGGGCTCAGGCTAGTGCGTGCCCAATGAAGGAGGAATCGGGCCCATGTCCGCGATATCCGGACATGACCGCGGATTCTCCTGAGTTGTGCACGCCTGTCCGGATAGCGTGGGGCCATGGCCCTCATCGCGACGTTCGACGGGAAGACCCCGAGTATCCACCCGACCGCCTGGATCGCGCCGAACGCGACGCTCATCGGCGACGTCGTCATCGAGGCGGGCGCCTCGGTCTGGTACGGCGCGGTGCTCCGCGGCGACATGGACCGGATCGTGCTCGGCGAGGGGTCGAACCTGCAGGACGGCGTCATCGTCCACACCGATCCCGGCCGCTCGACGCTCATCGGCCGCAATGTCGGCGTCGGCCACGCCGCGATCGTGCACGGCGCGGTCGTCGGCGACGGCGTGCTCATCGGCATGGGCGCGCGGCTCCTCAACCACTCGGTGATGGGCGACGGATCGTTCCTCGCCGCCGGGGGTCTGCTGCTCGAAGGGCAGGAACTCCCCGCCGGCCACCTCGCCGCCGGCGTCCCCGCGAAGGACCGCGGCCCCATGGCGCCCGAGATGGCCGAGCGGGTGCGGATGAATGCGGGGGCGTACCAGGAGCTGTCAGCGCGGTATCGGGCGCAGGGGCTGTAGCGACCAGCATCCCCGCCGACGAGTCGATCCGAATACGCTCGGGCGCTCACTCCCGGTCGGTGCCGAAGGTGTGCTTCATGAGCGTGCTTGGAGGAAGTCACCGCCTCCCCAGACGAGCCTGAGCGATCGCGCTGCCGATCTTGACCCTTTCGAACATATGTTCGAAACTGGGCGGCATGAATGCGCCCCGACTCGACCGCCGCGACGCCGTCGCGGACGAGGTGGCACGGCTGCGCAGCCACATCCAGCGCATCGAGCGGACGACTCGCACCGGATCGGCGGGAGCGACGCTGCCCGCGCCGGATCGGATCGCACGGCTGCTGCCCGGCGGCGGCCTCCGGGCCGGGACGGCCTATGCGCTCGACCGCTCGATGCCGCTCCTCACGGAGCTGCTCGCCGCCCCATCGCAAACCGGCACCTGGTGCGCCGCGATCGGGATGCCCGAGCTCGGGATCGAGGCCGCGCATGCCGCAGGCGCGGACCTCGACCGGCTCGTGCTCATCCCCCGCCCTGGTGAGCGCTGGCTCAGCGTCGTCGCGACCGTCGCCGAGGTGGTGGGCCTCATCGCCGTGCGCCCGGGCGGGCGGGTGCGGGAGCAGGACGCCGCCAGGATCGCCGCGCGGCTGCGCGAGCGCGGCACCGTGCTGCTCGTGCAGGGACCCTGGCCGCAGGCCGAGGCACGGCTCGCGGTCGAGGACCTGCGCTGGTCCGGGCTCGGCGACGGGCATGGCCACCTGGAGCGGCTCGAGGCGACCGTGGCGGTCTCGCACCGGCAGGCCGCCGGTACCAGGCGAGGGCGGGTGCCGCTGCTCGGGCAGCCCCCGGCGCCCAGCATGATCGAAGCCGCAGACGCCGCCGCAGACCCGCCGGAGACGAGCCCTGCCCCACCTCAACTGCTCAGGGCGACCGGCTGATGGAGCGGTGCCTCGTGCTGTGGTTCCCGGACTGGCCGGTGACCGCGCGGCTGCGCTCCCACGAGCCCCCGCTCGACCCCACGGCGCCGGTCGCGATCATCGCCGCGCAGACCGTCGCGGCCTGCTCCGCGGCCGCCCGTCGAGACGGCGTGCGCCGCGGCATGCGGCAGCGCGACGCCCAGTCGCGCTGCCCGGGACTGCGGATCGTCCCGGACGATCCGGCGCGGGACGTCCGGGAGTTCCTGCCGGTCGTCGCGCGCATCGAGCGCGCCTCGCCGGGGCTCCAGGTGCTGCGGCCGGGACTCTGCGCGCTGCGCATCCGAGGGCCCGCCCGCTACTACGGCGGGGAGCGCCCCGCCGCGCTCGCGCTGCTCAGGATCCTCCGAGACGAAGGGCTCGAGGCACGGGCCGGCATCGCCGACGACCGCTTCGCCGCGGAGCAGGCGGCGAGGCGCGCGGAGCCGGTGCTCGTCGTGCCGGCGGACGACACCGCCGCATTCCTCGCGCCGCTTCCGGTCGAGACGCTCGACGATGCGCCGCTCGCGGGCCTGCTCGCCCAGCTCGGCGTCCGCACGCTCGGGGACTTCGCGGCGCTCGGGGCGGCCGAGGTCCTCGACCGCTTCGGGCCGGAGGGCGCCCTGCGGCACGCCCTCGCCGCGGGGCGCGATCCGCGGCGCTTCCTCGTCCGCACCCCCACCCCCGACCACGATCGCGAGGTCGCATTCGAACCGCCGCTCGAGCTCGCCGAGCAGGTCGCCTTCGGGGTGCGCGTCACCGCCGGGGAGTTCGTCGCCGGGCTCGCCGCCGCCGGACTGGCCTGCACCGAGCTGCGCGTCGTGCTGCGGGGCCCCGGCGGTGAGGGCTCCGAGCGGGTCTGGGCGCATCAGAGCTCCTTCGATGCGGCCGCGGTCGTCGACCGGGTGCGCTGGCAGCTCGAGGGCGCGCAGGGCGACGCGCTGCGCGGTGGTGTCGACCTGGTGCGGCTCATCCCGGAGTCGGTCGGCAGGATCGCCGCCTATGAGCCCGGTCTCTTCGGCCGTGGGGCGGACGGGCGGGTCGGGCATGTGCTCTCGCGCGTGCAGACGATGCTCGGGCCGGCGGGCGTCGTGACCGCGAGCCTCGGCGGCGGGCGCCGGCTCGCGGACCGGATCGCCTTCACCCCGTGGGGCGAGCGCCCGCCGCCGACCCGGCCGACGGGCGCCGACGGCGAGCGACCCTGGCCGGGGCGACTGCCGCCACCCCATCCGGCGAGCGTCTACCCGGCCCCCGTGCCGGTGCTGGTCGAGAGCCGCATCGGCAGTCCCGTCCGCGTCGGCGAACGCGGGACGCTCTTCGGGGAGCTCGGCTGGATCACCGCGGAGGGCCTCCGCCGGCGGGTCACCGCGTGGGCGGGGCCGTGGCCGACCGTCGAGCGCGGCTGGGACCCCTCCCTGGCCCGGCGCAGCCACCGTTTCCAGGCGGTCGACGAAGCGGGACGCGCCTGGGCCCTCATCCTCGAGCGGGGCGAGTGGTCGGCAGAGGGCCGGTACGACTGATGGGCTTCAAGAACCCTGCGATGCGCTGGACAGACCTCGTCGAGACCCTCGAGGGGCGTCCACCGCGCGACGGACCCCGGGATGCGCCGCACTCCCCCCGGCGCGCTGACTACGTCCCGCCGCCGATCGTGCGTCCCGAGGGGGCGACGGCCTATGCGGAGCTGCACGCGCATTCCTCCTACTCCTTCCTCGATGGCGCGTCCAGTCCCGCGGAGCTCGTCGAGGAAGCGGAGCGACTCGGCCTCACCGGGCTCGCGATCACCGACCACGATGGCTACTACGGGGTCGTGCGCTTCGCCGAGGCCGCGGCGCGCACCGGGGTGGCGACGGTCTTCGGCGCGGAGCTGTCCATCGGCGGGCTGCTGCGATCGGAGGAATGCGCGGGGCCGGCCCCCGGCATGCCCGATGCGTCGCGCGACGGCGCGCGCGCCGCGGCTCGGGCGGGTCCCGCCGATCCCCCCGGGGAGCATCTGCTCCTGCTCGCCCGGGGGCCCGAGGGCTACCACCGGCTCTCCCGCGCGATCACCGCCGCGCAGCTGCGTGGCGGGGAGAAGGGGCGACCGGCCTACGACCTCGATGAGCTCGCCGACGCTCGGGGGCACGTCGTCGCGCTCACCGGCTGCCGCAAGGGCACGGTGCGCCGCGCGCTCGCCGAGGGCGGACCCGCGGCGGCCTCGGCGGCGATCGAGCGGCTGCTCGGGATCTTCGGGCCGGATGGACTCGTCGTGGAGCTCACCGATCACGGCGACCCGCTCGACACCAGCCGCAACGACCTGCTCGCCGGGCTCGCCGCCGAGCACCGGCTGCCGGTCGTCGCGACGAATGCGGTGCATTACGCCCGCCCGGACCAGGCCAGGCTCGCGGAGGCGATCGCCGCGGTGCGGGCGGGCCGGTCCCTCGACGAGCTCGACGGCTGGCTCCCCGCGCACGGCGGCGCGCATCTGCGCTCCGGCGAGGAGATGACCGTGCGCTTCCGCCGCTACCCCGGCGCGGTCGAACGCAGTGTCGCGCTCGCGAGCGAGCTCGCCTTCCCCCTCCGGCTCGCGAAGCCGGCGCTGCCCCGCTGGGATGTGCCGGCGGGGCACACCCCCATGTCGCTGCTGCGCCGGATCGTCTGGGAGGCCGTGCCGGAGCGCTACCCGGGCGGCCTCGACGACGCGGGCCGGCGACGAGTCGAGCACGAGCTCGACGTCATCGAGGCGAAGGACTTCCCCGGCTACTTCCTCATCGTGCACGACCTCGTCGCCGAGGCGAGGCGGCTCGGGATCCTCTGCCAGGGCCGGGGCAGCGCGGCGGCGAGCGCCGTCTGCTACCTGCTCGGCATCACCGCGATCGACGCGATCTACTACAACCTGCCGTTCGAGCGATTCCTCTCCTCGATCCGCGACGAGGAGCCGGACATCGACGTCGACTTCGACTCGGAGCGGCGCGAGGAGGTGATCCAGTACGTCTACGGGAAGTACGGCCGTGAGCGCGCCGCCCAGGTGTGCAACGTCATCCAGTACCGGCCGAAGAACGCGGTGCGCGACATGGCGAGGGCCCTCGGCTACTCGCCGGGGCAGCAGGACGCCTTCGCGAAGGAGGCCGAGCGCTACGGGGTCGTCACCGCCGAGGACGGCCGGATCCCCGCGCAGGTCGTCGACTACGCGAACGCGCTCCTCAAGGCGCCGCGGCACCTCGGCATCCACTCGGGCGGCATGGTCCTCACGGACCGGCCGGTCGGCGAGGTCGTCCCGATCGAGCACGCCCGGATGGACGGCCGCACCGTCATCCAGTGGGAGAAGGACGACGTCGCGGCGATGGGCCTCGTGAAGTTCGACCTGCTCGGGCTCGGCATGCTCGCCGCAGTGCAGCGCACCTTCGACGCCGTCGCGGCTGCGACCGGGGAGCGCTGGACGCTCGCGACGATCCCGAAGGAGGAGGCCGGCGTCTACGACGCACTGTGCCGGGCCGACTCGATCGGCGTCTTCCAGGTCGAGTCGCGCGCGCAGATGGGGCTGCTGCCCCGGCTCAGACCCCGCGCCTTCTACGATCTCGCGATCCAGATCGCGCTCATCCGGCCAGGGCCGATCCAGGGCGGTGCGGTCCACCCCTTCGTCCGGCGGAAGCTGGGGCAGGAGGAGGTCACCTACCCGCATCCAAAGCTCAAAGTGGTGCTCGAGCGGACTCTCGGCGTCCCGGTCTTCCAGGAGCAGCTCATGCAGATGGCGGTGGCGATCGGCGACTGCTCGGCCGAGGACGCCGATCTGCTCCGGCGGGCGATGGGATCCAAGCGCGGGGTCGAGCGCATCGAGTCGGTGCGCGAGCGGCTGTACGCGGGGATGGCGGGCAATGGGCTCACCGGCGAAGCTGCCGACGCGATCTACCGGCAGATCCTCGCCTTCGCGGATTTCGGTTTCGCGGAGAGCCACTCGCTGTCCTTCGCCCTGCTCGTCTACGCGAGCTCGTGGCTCAAGCTCCACTACCCCGCGGCCTTCCTCGCGGGGCTGCTCGACTCGCAGCCCATGGGCTTCTACTCACCCGCGACGCTCGTCGCCGATGCCCGGCGGCACGGGGTGGTCGTCCGCCGCCCCGATCTGCACGCCTCCGGGGTCGGCGCGCTCCTCGAGCCGCTCGGCACGAACTGCCGCGACGCGGCCGAGTGTGCGCATTCCTGCCGAGACAGCACTGGATTTCCTGCACAGTCGGCGAGACGATGCACACTCGGCGGCATGGCTGGCTGCCTGGAACGGGAGCAGCCGCCGACGGGGGAGTTCGATCCGGAGGCTCCCGACGAGTCCGCCGCGCATCGCCGGGACGGCGCGTTCGCGGTCCGCCTCGGCCTCGGACGGATCAAGGGCATCGGCGCCGAGACGGCCGAGGCGATCGTCGCCGAGCGGGAGCGTGGCGGGGCGTACCGCTCGATGTCGGAGCTCGTGCGCCGCACCGGCGTCACCCGGCAGCAGCTCGAGGCCCTCGCCGCCTCGGACGCCCTCGGCGCACTCGGGCTCTCCCGGCGCGAGGCGCTCTGGCAGGCCGGCGCCGCCGCTCGCGACCGCCCCGAGGTGCTCGCGGGCACGACACTGGTGCTGCAGCCGCCGCTCTTTCACGACCAGAGCGCATTCGAGTTGCTCGTCGAGGACCTCCGTGCGACCGGGGTGAGCGTCGACGACCACCCGATCGCGCACTTCCGCGCGGCCCTCGACGCGCGCGGGGTGCTGCCGACGGTGGGGCTGCGCGCCGCCGAGCCGGGGCGCCGCATCGAGGTCGCGGGGCTCGTCACCCACCGGCAGCGACCGGCCACCGCCTCGGGCATCACCTTCGTCAACCTCGAGGACGAGCACGGCGTCGTCAACATCGTGTGCTCCCGCGGACTCTGGGATCGCTACCGGCGGGTCGCCCGGGGGTCCGCGGCCCTCGTCGTGCGCGGCGTGCTCGAGCGATCCCCCGAGGGGGTCGTCAGCGTCCTCGCCGACCGGCTCGAGCCGCTCGCGGTCGGGATCCGGCACACCTCACGCGACTTCCGCTGACGGGCGGGGGCGCGGGAGGAATGCGCGGGGCGCGTCAGGCCGCCGTGTCGCCTGCGTGCAACGGGACGGCCCGACTGCGCGCCACCGCCGCGAGGCGCTCGTCGAACGTCGCGAGGACGGCGCCGAGGCGCTCGGCCGCATGGAGGACATAGCAGTCGGGCAGCCCGAGACCGGTGTCGGCCCGGAGCCGCGCGACCGCCTGCGGCTCCCCCGCGTCCGATGCGAGCCGCACCACGCCGAGCCGGCGGAGTGCGGCGAGGACGACGTCCTCCCGTCGCTCGCGCGCGGGCAGGACGAGCGTCTCCGCGAGGGTCACGGGGTGGAGGGCGAGCTCGTCCTCGGTGTCGAGCAGGCCGAAGCTCCGCGCGTGGTGCGGGTCGCGCGTGCTGAGGTGGGCGATGACGACGCTCGCGTCAAGCACGATCACGGGCGATCCCAGTCGCGGCGCAGCTCGGTCAGGTAGCCGTCCGGGTAGTCGAGCAGACCGCGCGTCTCCTCGATCGCGAGACGCCGGGCCGCGCGTCGCGCCGCGACGTCGTCCACTGCGCCTGCGAGGCCGCGTAGGGCGAGCCCGAGCACGATCTCGCTCCGGGACGCGCCAGGTCGGCGGCGGAGTTCCGACTCGATCGCCGCGTGGAGCTCAGGCGTGGGGGTGACCTGGATGCGCGGCAGGAGCGTGGCCATGCCCGGAGTGTACCAGTGAGGTCCGGGTGGTACACCGGAGGACGATCGGCTCGCCCTCAGTGGTCGTCGACGCGCTGCATGGCGCCGAGCTTCGCCCGCTGGATCTCCTCGTGGACGTGCGTGCGCAGCTCGGTGAAGCGCGGCAGCGCACGCGTCGTGATCTGGTCGCGGTCGGCCGGCAGATCGATCGCGAGGTCCTCCTGGACGATCGTCGGGCTCATCGAGAGGACGACGACCCGCTCGCCGAGGTAGATCGACTCGTCGATGTCGTGCGTGACGAAGAGGACGGTGACGCCGAGCTTCGCCCAGAGGTCGCGGACGAGGTCCTCGAGGTCGGCGCGGGTCTGCGCGTCGACCGCGGCGAACGGCTCGTCCATGATGAGGATCTCGGGGCTGTACGCGACGGCGCGGGCGATCGCGACGCGCTGCTGCATGCCGCCGGAGAGCTGCCACGGGTACTTCGTCGCCGCGTCGCCGAGGCCGACGGCCTCGAGCGCCTCCTGCGAGCGCGCGCGCCGCTGCGCCTTCGAGTGCGTGCTGCGCAGCGGCAGCTCGACGTTGCCGCGGACGGTCATCCACGGCATGAGGCTGCGGCCGTACTCCTGGAAGACGACGGCCATCCGCGGGTGCGGTCCCGTGACGGCGGTGCCGTCGAGCTCGACCGTGCCGCTCGATGCCGGCAGCAGGCCCGCGATGATCTTGAGCAGCGTCGTCTTGCCGCAGCCGGACGGGCCGACGATGCACACGAGCTCGCCGCGCCGCGCCTCGAACGAGATCTCGCGGAGCGCCTCGAAGTCGCCGTAGCGCTTGTGCAGCTTCTCGACGTTGAGCAGGGTCTCAGGCACGTTCCGCCTCCTTCAGGCCGCGATACCAGTTGAGCACGACGCGCTCGGCGAGCTGGAAGAGCACTGCGAGCAGCACCCCGACGAGCCCGAGCAGCAGGATGAGGCTCCACATCGCGGCGTATGCGTAGTTCTGCTTGAAGACCTCGATGCGATAGCCGAGCCCGCTCGAGGCGAGGAACATCTCGGAGATCACCATGAGGATGAGCGCGACCGAGAGCGACTGCCGCACGCCCGTCATGATCTGGGGGCTCGCGCTCGGCAGCGTCACGAAGATGAGCCGGTGCAGCAGCGGCAGGCGGAACGACGTCACGGTCTCCCGCTGGACCTGGTCGACCGCGCGCACGCCCTCGATCGTGTTGAGCAGGATCGGCCACATCGCCCCGGCCGCGATGACGGTGACCTTCATGAGGTCGTCGCCGCCGAGCACCATGACGAGCAGCGGCACGATCATCGGCGGCGGCACGGCGCGGAAGAACTCGAAGATCGGCTCGAGGAGCTCGCGCAGCCACTTCGACGAGCCGACGAGGACGCCGAGGCCGATGCCGAGCACGATCGAGATGACGATGCCGAGGGCGAGCCGGCCCAGGCTCGGCAGGACGTCGCCGACGAATGCGTCCCCGAGCCAGTTCGCACCGAAGGCCTCGCCGATCGCGACGGGCGCCGGGAATCGCGGGTTCGGCCAGATCGCCGAGAACGCGGACCAGATGGCGATGATGATGACGGGCAGCGCGAACCACTCGAGCGGCAGGCGGAGCCAGCCGGGCACCCGAGGCTTCGGCCGCGGCAGTCGGATGTGGCGGGTCTCGGAGACGCTCACACCAGCACCTCCCCTCGGACGGACTGGTGCCAGGCGAGGATGCGCCGCTCGACCAACCGGATGATGAGGTTGATGATGAGCGCGAGGAGCCCGGCCGTCAGGACGAGGGCGTAGACGCCCGGATAGTCGCCGACCGCGTTGCGCTCCATGAGGAGCCAGCCGATGCCGACCGCGCCGATGAGCAGCTCGCCCGTGACGGTGAGGATCATCGCGACGGTCGCGCCGAGCCGGATGCCGGTCATGAGGTATGGCAGCGAGGTCGGAAAGACGAGGAAGAAGAAGCGCTGGGTCGTGCCGATCCCGAAGCTGCGCTGCGTGTCGCGTGCGACCGGATCCACGTCGGCGACGCCGTAGAGGACCTGGATGAGGATCTGCCAGAACGTCGCGAAGACGACGATGACGAGCGAGGCGTCGCGGTCGGGGCCCAGGAGCACGACGGCGACGGGGATGATCGCGACCGAGGGGATCGGGCGGAGGAACTCGATCGTCGTGCGGGTGTAGCGGCGCAGGAACGGCGAGAGGCCGATGACGGTGCCGAGCACGACGCCGGCGACGGTGGCGATCGCCATGCCGATCGCCCAGGTCGTCATGGTCTCGCCCACCATGCGCCAGAAGTACCGGTCGCCGAGGTACCGGCCGAGTGCGGCGAGCGTGTCGCTCGCCGGCGGCACGTAGCGCGCATTCACCCAGCCGAGCCGGGAGGCGAGCTCCCACAGCACGAGGAAGGCGAGGACGCCGGCGAGGCCGAGCAGCAGCGGCCGCAGCCGTCGCGTGATCGTCGTCGTCATCTCAGCCCACCTCCCCGTGTTCGATCTTGCACTGCAAGGCTCCGACGGCGGTGGTCCGAGGCCGGGATCGACCTCGGACCACCGTCATCGTGTCGGAGCTCAGCGGACGTCGACGACCAGCACGTCGAGGTCCGGCGACGCGTCCCAGAAGAGGAACGGCGGGGCGGCACCGTAGTTGATGCCGGCGGCGATGAGCGCCTCGAGACGCTCGCGGTTGGTCTCGCTGCTGAACGTCGCGAGCGTGGTGCCCTTGGCCGCCTCGAGCGGGATGTCCATGTTCGTGGCGATCGCCTCGAACACCTTGTCCTGGTTCGCCTCAGCGAACGCGGTGACCTCGTCGATCGCGTCGAGCCACTGCTTCACGAGCTGCGGCTTCTCGTCGATGACCTTCTGGATCGTCAGGTTCGACAGGCCCGAGATGCCCGCGAGGCCGCCGGCCTGCCACGGGTAGCCGAGCTCGACGCCGCCGGCCGCGACGGCCATGCCGCGGAATGGGTCCGGGACCCAGGCCGCGTCGAGCTCACCGCTCTCGAGCAGTGCCGGCATGGCCGGGAAGCCGCCCTGGACGATGACGAACTCGACGGTCGTCGGGTCGCCGCCGTCCTTGGCGACGGCCTCGAGGATCGCGAGGTTGCCGTGCGCGCCGGGGCTGTTCGTGCCGACCTTCTTGCCCGCGAGGTCCTTCCAGCTCGTGGCGCCGGAGGCGGCGCTCGCGACGACGGAGTTCGCGTCGCGCTCGCCCTCGGGGTTGCCGGTCGCGTAGTCGCCGATGATGCGGACGTCCTCGCCCGCGAGCACGGCCTTGATCGCCGAGATCGGCGAGCCGATCGCGAAGTCGATGTCGCCGGACAGCAGCGACGGGACGGCCTGCGCGCCACCCGCGGCGGGCAGGATGTTGAGCGTCAGGCCGTGCTTCTCGAAGATGCCTGCCTCGATGCCGGCCCAGATGGCACCGGTCTCGGCGATCGGGAGGGCGGCGACGTTGACGGTGAACTGCTCGACGGTGTCGGACGCGGTGGTCTCGGCCGGCTCGAGCGGCGCGGGGGCGGTGGTGCCGGAGTCGGTGCAGCCGACGAGCGCGAACGCTGCGACGAGTGCGACTCCGCCGATGATTGAGCGCTTCATTGCGGGTCCTCTTTCATTCCTCGATGAATGCGTGGGTAGTGGGTGGTGCGCACCGCCCCGAGTCGACGGTTCGGGCGCATCGCTGTTGGGGTGAAAGTCTGACGACTGTCAGGATACCTGGCAAAGCGAGTTTCACTTGAAATGGATTACGATCCTGCAACATGGCGAGATCATCGGCCGGACGCTCGGCGCTCCACCGCGCCGTCGAGGTGCTCGACGCCTTCGACGCCGGCACGCGGGACCTCTCGGTCACGGAGGTCGCCCAGCGCACGGGCATGCCGCTGTCGACGAGTCACCGCATCCTCGCCGAGCTCGTCGACGTCGGGCTGCTCGAGCGGCAGGACGGCCGGCGCTACCGGGTGGGCCTGCGGCTCTGGGAGCTCGCCGTGCGCACGCCGGGCGCGCTCGGCATCCGGGAGACGGCGCTGCCGTATCTGCGCCAGGCGCACGCGCGGATCGGCCAGAGCCTGCAGCTCGGCGTGCTGCAGGGTCGCGAGATGCTCTACCTCGAGCGGCTCTCGGCACCCGGCGCGGTCGAGCACCTCATCACGGTCGGCGGCCGGGTGCCGTTCCATGCGACGTCGAGCGGCCTCATCCTCGCCGCCTACGCCGAGGATGCCGTCCGCGAGGCGCTGCTCGCCGAGCCGCTGCGGCCCTACGCGAACGCCCCGCTCCCGGACCGCGAGGAGCTCGAGCGCGAGTTCGCGGAGATCCGCGCGGCCGGCTACAAGACGACCGTGAACTACATCACGCCCGGCACCTCGATCGCCGTGCCGATCTTCGACCCGCTCGGGCACGCCGTCGCGACGATCAACGCGATCGTGCCGAGCAGCGAGCCGCACGAGTCGCAGGTGCTCGACATCCTCCGCCCGACCTCGGCGGCGATCAGTCGCGCCCTCAACCGCCGGTACCGCGGCGAGGTCTGAGGCGGGGCCGCGCCGCGCATTCGTCCCGTCGCGATGGCGCCGCTCAGGCGAGCAGCTGCGCGACGAATGCGTGGGGCGTGAAGCCGGTGAGGTCGCCGATGCCCTCCCCGGTCCCGACGAGCTTGACCGGGATGCCGGTGCGCTCCTGGACGGCGAAGACGAAGCCGCCCTTCGCGGAGCCGTCGAGCTTCGTGAGGACGAGACCGGTGACGCCGGCGGCCTCGATGAATGCGCTGGCCTGCGCGAGCCCGTTCTGCCCCGTCGTCGCGTCGAGGACGAGGAGCACCTCGGCGATGTCGTCAGCGGTCTCGGATGCGCCGAGCGCCTTGACGGCGGAGCGGCGGATCTTCGCGAGCTCGTCCATGAGGCCGGACTTCGTCTGGAGTCGCCCGGCGGTGTCGATGATCGCGACGTCGAGCCCCTCGAGGACCGCGCGCTCGACGGTCTGGTAGGCGACCGAGGCGGGGTCGGCGCCCTCGACCTGCGGGCGGACGATCGCCGCGCCGGCGCGCTCGGCCCAGGTCGCGAGCTGCTCGACGGCGGCGGCGCGGAAGGTGTCGGCGGCGCCGACGACGACGGTGCGCTGGTAGCCGGCGAGGAACTTCGCGAACTTGCCGATCGTCGTCGTCTTGCCGACGCCGTTGACGCCCACGATGAGGACGATCGCGGGGCGGGCGGTGAGCCGCAGCGTCGGGTCGAGGCGGCTGAGCCGCTCCTCGAGGAGCTCGCGGAGCTGGCGCTGCAGGTCGGCGGGATCGGTCGTCCGGTAGCGCTCGACCTGCTCGCGGAGGGTGTCGAGGACCTCCTCGACGAGGTCCGGCCCGAAGTCGGCCGTGTAGAGGGCCGTCTCGAGATCCTCCCAGGTCGTCTCGTCGATCGTCGGCTTCGCGAAGAGGCCGCGCAGAGCGCCGCCGAGGGACCAGGAAGCCATCCGCCCAGTCTATGGACCCGGCTTGCGCCCCGCCGCCCGGCGGGCGAGGTAGTCAGGCGACGCGCTCGCCGCGCTCCGCGACGCGCTGGCCGACCACCGCGCTCACGCCGTCGGAGCGCATCGAGACGCCGTACAGCGCGTCGGCGATCTCCATCGTGCGCTTCTGGTGCGTGATGACGATGAGCTGCGAGTTCTCGCGGAGGCCCTCCATGACGGCGAGCAGCCGCCCGAGGTTCGCGTCGTCGAGCGCGGCCTCGACCTCGTCCATGATGTAGAACGGCGAGGGGCGGGCCTTGAAGATCGCGACGAGGAGCGCGACGGCCGCGAGCGAGCGCTCACCGCCGGACAGCAGCGAGAGCCGTTCGATCTTCTTGCCCGCCGGCCGCACATTCACCTCGATGCCCGTCGTGAGCAGGTGCTCGGGGTCGGTGAGCCGGATGCTGCCGGTGCCGCCCGGGAAGAGGACTGGGAAGACCTCGGCGAACGCCGCGCGGGTGTCCTCGAACGCGCTCGCGAAGATGTCCTGCATCTTCTCGTCGAGCTCGTCGATGATCGTGAGCAGGTCCTGTCGCGTCGACTGCAGGTCGGCGAGCTGCTCGGTCATGAACTTGTGCCGCTGCTCAAGCGCCGCGAACTCCTCGAGCGCGAGCGGGTTCACCCGGCCGAGCTGCGCGAGCCGACGCTCCGCGGCGACCAGGCGCGCCTGCTCGGCGGCGCGGTCGAATGGGGCCGGCGGCGCCGCGACCTCGGCCGGCGCAGCCGCGCCACCATCGGCCGTGTCCTCGCCCGCGGTGTCGTCGGCCTCGCCATCGGCGTCCGCCGCATCGACCCGGGCGACCGTCCCGCCCGGCCCGTACTCGGCGACGAGCACGTCCTCCTCGAGTCCGAGCTCCTCGGCGGCGCGCTCGATGAGCTGGGAGAGGTGGAGCTTCTTCTCGTAGACCTGCATCTCGAGGCCGTGCACGTTCTCGCTGAGCGCCGCGAGCCGCTCACGCAGCTGGATCTCCTTCGCGCGCAGCTCCGAGAGCTCCTCGTGCTGCTTCGCCCGCGCCGCCTCGGCGGCCGCGAGCCGCAGCCTCGCCTCGGTGACGGAGTGGTCAACGGCATCGATGAATGCGGGGAGCTCCTCCGCCACGGATCTCGCCGCATCGAGCTGGCGGCGCCGGATGACGGCGAGCCGGGCGGCCTCGTCGGCGGCGGCGCGCTCCCGCTCGAGCTGGGCGGCGAGCTCGTCGGCGCGGGCCCGCTCGGCGCGGACGCGCTCCCGCGCGGTCTCGAGCGCGACCCGGGCCTCGAGCTCGGCGGCCCGGCGCGACTCGACCTCGGCGAGGAGGCCGTCCCGCTGCGACGCGTCGAGCATGGGGCGAGGCGTCGCGGCGAAGCCGTCGTGCGCATTCGTCGCCTCGCGGACAGCCGCGTCTGCGGCCGCGACCGCCTCGGCGGCCGTCGCGAGCGCGGCCGCGTGGCGGGCGGTCTCCGCCTCCGCCGACTCGGACTGCTTGCGCAGCGCGCCGAGCCGCTCGGAGCGTGCGGCGACGAGCGAGTCGTGCTCCCGGAGGGTGGTGAGCGCGGTCGCGGCGGCGGTCTTCGCCTGCTCGAGCGCGAGCCGCGCGTCCTCGACCTGGCCGCCGGTCCGTTCGATCCGCGTCGCCACCTCGGCGAGCTGCGTCGCGGCGGCGTCGCGCTCGGCGACGAGCTCGAGCCGCGAGCGCTGCTGGCCCGTGCCGCCGCGCACGACGTAGTCGGTGACGACCGTCCCGTCCTGCTCGACCCGCGCCGCGGCGATGAGGGCGAGGACGCCCGCGGGGGCCGAGATGACGCCGGGGACGGAGGCAGGTGTGGGCCCTGTCGGCTCGGCGATGACGAGCTCGACGCGGCCGAGGTCGTGCTCGGTCGCGTGGCGGACGGCCGCGAGGGCGGCGGCACGATCCTTCGCGAGGACGGCGTCGGCGAGCGTGCCGAGGGCGGCGGCGACCGCGGACTCCGCGCCGGGCTCGACCTTGACGTGCTCGGCGACGAGGCCGAGCACTCCCGGCAGCCCCGCGGCGGCGAGGGCGGTCGAGCCGTCGCGGCCCTCGACGGCCATGCCGAGCGCCTGGGCGCGGGCGGCGAGGGCGTCGCGGTCGCGCTCGTCGACGTGCTGCGCCTCGCGGAGGGCGTCGAGCGCGGCCGTCAGCGTCGCGACCTGCTCGTCGGCCTGCCGATACGCGGTCTCGAGCGCGGCGGCGGTCTCCTCGGGCACCTCGCCGCCGATCTCCTGGTCGGCGGCCGCGAGCTCCGCCGCGGCGGCCTCGCGACGCTCGGTCGCCGCGGCGAGGGCCTGCTCCTGACGGAGGTGCTCGCCGCGGGCCGCGGCGAGGCGGGATCGCGCGACGTCGAGCTTCGCGACGTGCCCGGCGAGCTCGAGCTCGTGACGGGAGACGAGAGCCGACGCGGCGGCGATCTCCTCGTCGAGCGCATCGAGAGCGGCGCGCGCCGTCGCGGTCGCGGCGGCGGCCCGACCCGCCGACTCCTCGGCCGTGCCGACCTCACCCGCGATCCGGGCGGCCTCCGCTCGCGCCGCATCCACCGATTCCTGGCTCGTCGTCACGGTCGCGGCGGTCTCGACGGTGCCGCCGAGGAGCGCGATGCGCTGCCCCGCGAGGGTCTGCAGCCCGCGGGCGCGCTGCTGGACGGATTCGAGCCCGTAGGCGACGCGTCGGGCGGCGTCGACCTCGTCGTGCTGCTGCGCCGACTCGATGCGCTTCGTGCGCATCGTCGCCTGGTCGAGCTGCTCCTGGATGACGATCCGCTCCGTCTTGCGCGCCGACTCGCTCCGCGCGACGTCGGCGATCTCGGCCCGCAGCCGGATGATCTCGTCGGCGAGCAGCCGGGCGCGGGCGTCGCGGACCTCGGCCTGGATCTCCGCGGCCTGCTTCGCGACCTCGGCCTGCTGGCCGAGCGGCTTGAGCTGTCGGCGCAGCTCGCCGGCGAGGTCGCTGAGCCGCGTGAGGTTCGCCTGCATCGCGTCGAGTTTGCGGAGGGTCTTCTCCTTGCGGCGCCGGTGCTTGAGGATGCCCGCGGCCTCCTCGATGAAGCCGCGGCGATCCTCGGGGCTCGCGTGGAGGACCTGGTCGAGCTGGCCCTGCCCGACGATGACGTGCATCTCGCGGCCGAGCCCGGAGTCGCTCAGCAGCTCCTGGACGTCGAGGAGGCGGCACTGCTCGCCGTTGATCGCGTACTCGCTGCCGCCGTTGCGAAAGAGCGTGCGGGAGATCGTCACCTCGGTGTACTCGATCGGCAGCGCGCCGTCCGAGTTGTCGATCGTGAGGAGCACCTCGGCGCGGCCGAGGGGTCCGCGCGTCGCCGTGCCGGCGAAGATGACGTCCTCCATCTTGCCGCCGCGCAGCGTCTTGGCCCCCTGCTCCCCCATGACCCAGGCGAGGGCGTCGACGACGTTCGACTTGCCGGAGCCGTTCGGCCCGACGACGCACGTGACGCCCGGCTCGAACTGGAACGTCGTCGGCTGCGCGAACGACTTGAAGCCCTTGAGCGTCAGGGACTTCAGGTACATGGCGTTCAGGCTACCGGCGGGCGGTGCCGGTCTCTGGCTGATCCGGGGCGTTCCGCGGTGTTCTTGCGCGTGGCGGTGCGGTTTGGGCGATGCGCCGTGCCCGAACTACTGAGGAATGCGCGAAGTACTGAGCTCTCCGCCGATTCCTTCAGCACTTCGCGCATTCCTCAGTGCTTCAGGTCGGCGCCTGCCCCGAATCGCGGCCAGCGCACCACTCGCCCCAGGCGCACCTACCCCTTCGAGACGGTCACCTCGACGGGAGTCGGGTTCTCGAAGAGGTCGAGCACCGGGCAGTTCGCGTCCACGGCCTCGCGCAGCGCCTCGTAGCGCTCAAGGGACTCTGGCCCGGTCAGCTCGACGTGCAGGCGCACTGCGCTGAACCCCGGCCGCACGCTCGGGTCCTTGCCGAGCAGCCTCGCGGCGTCGAGGTCGCCCTCGGCGCGCACCCGGATGTCGTCGACGCGGATGCCGAGTGCTTGTGCATACAGGCGGTACACGACGACCTGGCAGCCGATGAGCGAACCGAGGGCGACCTCGACAGGGCTCGGGGCGACGTCATCGCCGGCGAGGGCCGCCGGCTCGTCGATGAGGAATGCGTGGCTCCCGGCCCGAAGCTGCGTCGCGACCGCGCCGACACCTGTGCCGTCGACGCGGAAGGTGAGGTGGGCGGCGGAGCGCTGCCGATCGATGCGCGTCGCCCAGTCGGCGCCCGCCGTCGTGAGGCGCTCGGCGCGGGCTTCGTCCGTGATCTCCGGGACGGCGAACTCAGCGCCGACGGTGGTGGTGTGCGTGCTCATGGGCGCCACGGTAGACAGGGCGAGCTGGCCCGCGCATTCCTCGGTGACGCGCAGCGACACGCGACGACATCGGGCGTCATCGAGCGTCACGCGACGTCATCGGCGACGCCCAGCGAGCGATCGGGAGATCTCCACAGCATCTCCACACCGTCTCCGCGGCGGCGACAGGTCACTCGTCAAGGATCAAGTGTCGACCGGAGTGCCCGGTGGCCCACACGCAGGAGGATGCCATGTCCCGAAACCGCACCATTGTGATCAGCGCCGTCGCCGGCGCCCTAGTCGTCGGAGTCGGCATCGGCGTCGCCGGGGTTGGCCTGACGAACGCGGCGGGGTCAGCGGCTGCGCAGGTCGCCAGCGCGGCTGGTCACACCGATCGCGGCGGCATGGGTGGCGGGAGCGGCTCGGGTGGCGGCATGAGCGGCAGGTCCGGGTCCGAGGCGTCTGACGCAGGCATGGGCGGCATGTCTGGCATGTCCGGCATGGAGGTCACCGACGAATTCAGCTACCTCACGATGATGATCCCGCATCACATCGAGGCCATCGAAGCCGCCGAACTCCTCAAGGCCGGCACCGACCGCCCGGAGATGCGGGAGTTCGCGCAGACGATTATCGACACGCAGTCCCGCGAGGTCGAGCAGATGCGCGCGTGGCTCGCGGCCTGGTACCCGGGTCAGGACACCACCGTCGACTACATGCCGATGATGGGTGACTACACCGGGCTCACGGGCGATGCGCTCGATCGCGCATTCCTCGAGGACATGATTCCGCACCACATGGCCGCGGTCATGATGTCGCAGCAGTTCGTCACCGGCGACCTCGCCGACCACCCCGAGGTGATCCCCTTCGCGGAGTCGATCCGCGACACGCAGCGCACCGAGATCATGATGATGCACGACTGGCTCGCCGAATGGTTCGGTGTGACGGGCATGGGCGGCATGGGTGGCGGCATGGGCCGCGGCATGGGTCACTGACGAGTGCCGAAGGCGGGTGCCCAGGCGTCCGGGAACTTAGGGTGAGACATGCCCACGATCCTGGTCGTCGAGGATGAGCGCGACATTCGCGAGGTGCTCCGTCGGTATCTCGAGCGCGCCGGGCTCTCCGTCCTGACGACGGCATCGGGGGCGGAGGCGCTCCGACTCCTCCCCACAGCCGATCTCGTGCTCCTCGACCTCGGGCTGCCTGACATCGACGGGGCCGATCTCCTCCGGGAGATTCGCGCCTTCGGTGGCCCGCCGGTCATCGTGCTCACCGCGCGGAGCACGACCGAGGACCGGATTCGTGGGCTCGAGCTCGGCGCGGACGACTACGTGACGAAACCGTTCAGCCCATACGAGGTCACGCTCCGGGTGCAGGCGGTCCTGCACCGGCACACGCCAGGTGCCGCGCACGATGGTCCCGTCAGCTACGGGGAGGGCCGCCTCCGCATCGACGACACCTCCCACCGTGCATGGCTCGATGACGACGAACTCGACCTCACCCCGACCGAGTGGGGTCTGCTGTCCGCGATCGCGGCATCGCCCGGCCGGGTGTACTCCCGCTACGAACTCGCGAATCGCGTGCGCGGCTACGAGTACGAGGGGTACGAGCGCACAATCGACACCCACGTGAAGAATCTCCGGCGCAAGCTCGGCGCGGCCGGGGCCGACATCGTCGAGACGGTCCTCGGTGTCGGCTACCGGCTCGGCATCCGACGGGATGACGCGCAATGAGCGTCCCTATGGCACGGGACGGGCTCCTCGGGCTCGGCCCGCTCGGGCGGCGGCTCCTTGTCGCGTTCGCGCTCGTCGCCGTGTCGTCGATCCTCGTCCTGACGACTGCTGCGCTCATCGGGGTCGACCGCGGCGTCGACGCAGACCAGCGGACGGTCCGCCATGAGCTCGCCGACAGCGTCGCGGCGACGGCGGCGAGCGCGTACACGTCCGCGGGCGGCTGGGAGGGGGCTGACCTCACGGCGATCATGCGCCTCGGCGAGGCGTCCCGCGCCCACATCACGGTGATGAATGCGGACGGCAGCACCCTCGCGTCCACCGGCACGGGCATGGGCATGGGCATGGGCATGGGCGGCGAGAGTCGAGGCGCCGGCATGAGCCTCGAGTCCACGACGGTGCCTGTGGTCGTCGACGGGACGGCGGTCGGCTCGGTGCGGGTCGCGCTGCCCGGGATGGCGACGACCCGGGTCCTCGACATCGCCTGGTCGTGGATCCTGCTCGCGGCGATTGCCGCGCTGCTCATCGCCTTCGCCGTGAGCTGGGTCGTCACGCGGCGCCTCGTCCGACCGATTCGCACGATGACTGACGCGGCACGAATGTTCACGGCAGGCGACCGGAAGTCGCGTGCGACCGTCCGCGGGCCGGGCGAGATCGGGGACCTCGCCGTCGCATTCAACGCCATGGCAGATGAGGTCGTCGTCTCCGCCCAGGCGCGCCGGAGCATGACGGTCGACATCGCCCACGAACTTCGCACACCCCTTGCCGCGCTGCAGGCGGGGCTGGAGGAGCTGCGGGACGGCCTGGTGGAGCCGACGCCCGACACGCTCGCCGGGCTCCACGATCAGTCGCTCCGGCTCGGTCGGATCGTCGTCGATCTCGAGGAGCTCACGGCGATCGAGGCCTCCGACCAGTCGCTCCAGGTCGGGGTCGTCGACCTCGCCCGGCTCACCCGCGCGGAGCTGTCCGTCCGGGAGCCGCAGCTGCGGGCCGCGGGCCTGCACTCCGTCCTGCACCTTGGCGAGGGAGCGCTGGTGCTCGCCGACAGTGACCGGCTCCATCAGGCCGTCGGCAATCTCCTCGCCAATGCTGCGCGCTACTGCCGTCCCGGCGACACCGTGACGATCACAGTCGCCGCCGACGGCGACTCGGTCGTCCTCGAGGTCGCCGATACCGGGCCAGGCATCCCGGAGGCGGAGCTCCCCCACCTCTTCGAGCGACTCTGGCGCGGGAGCGCCGCCCGCGACATCCCCGGGTCTGGGGTCGGACTCGCGCTCGTCCGCGAGATCGTCACCCGGCACGGCGGCACGGTCGAGGCGTCGTCGACGGTCGGTGTCGGGTCGACGTTCACCGTGCGGCTTCCCGCGGCTCGAGCGGCCGCGTCGCCCGTGGAGGCACAATGACTGGACACGACCGCCCCTCCCCGACCGCTGGACGCGTCGCGCGCATGATCGGCCGAATCGCGCTGGGGATGGCGCTCGTGCTCGCCGGTGTGGGGCATCTCACCGTGCTGCGCGCGGAGTTCCAAGCGCAGGTCCCGACCTGGTTGCTGCTCGACGCAGATGTCGTCGTCGTCGCGTCAGGGGTGGTTGAGATCGTCCTCGGAATCGCCCTCCTCGTCACGCCACGAGCGGCTCGGCCTGTCGTCGGCCTGATCGTCGCGGCCTTCTTCGTCGCGATCTTTCCCGGCAACATCTCCCAATACGTGGAGGGTGTCGACGCGTTGGGGCTCGACACCGACGCCGCCCGACTCATGCGCCTGGTCTTCCAGCCGGTGCTCGTCCTCTGGGCACTCTGGTCGACGGGCGCCTGGCGCTGGCTTCGGTCGCGGAGTGCCCGGAATTCGCGGCTCAGCGCAGCCGCTGGCAGCGCGGGCAGTAGTGCGACGACCGATTCGTGAACATTTCCCGGACAAGCGCTCGCCCGCAGCGCGCGCAGGGCCGGCCATGCTGCCCGTACGCCTGGAGTGACCTCGAGAAGTACCCGGACTGGCCGTTCACGTTGACGTAGAGCGCATCGAACGACGTCCCGCCCTCGGCGAGCGCCCGCTCCATGACGTGCCGCGACTCCTCGAGGACCCGACGAGCCGCCTGGGCGGACAGGCTCGCCGTCGGCTGGCGCGGGTGGACTCTGGCCGCCCAGAGGGCCTCATCGGCGTAGATGTTGCCAATGCCGGAGACGAGCCCCTGATCGAGCAGCGCGCGCTTCACCTCCGTGCGGCGGGTGCGCATTCGTCGCACGACCTCGGCGAGGTCGAATCCGGGATCGAGTGGATCGAGCGCGATGCGGCCGACCTGCGCGGGGACCTCCTGGCCCAACGGCCCGACGAGCGGATCGACCGCGAGCGAGCCGAACGTGCGCTGGTCGACGAAGACGCGGCGCGGTTCGCGTCGATGCGGGCGCTCCAGTCGGCGCCGGCGGCCAGCAGCCGCTCGGCGCGAGCGGCGTCCGTGATCTCGGGGACGGGGGTGGTGGAGAGCGTGGTCATGGCGGTCACGGTAGGCGCGTGGGGCAGCCCCTCGCATGCCTCCCAGACACATGCCGTCATCGCGGGTCACGGCGCGTCACGACTGACAATGGGATCATCAGGTGAGCGCGCGCCGCGTCGGCCGTGCGCCCCGATCGGCAAGGAGTCACCATGATCATCGCCTTCTCCGTCGCCCCGAGCGGCACCGGCCGATCGGACGGCTCGGTCCATGACGCCGTCGCCGCCGCGGTGCGCGTCGTCCGCGCGTCGGGCCTGCCGCACCGGACCTCGTCGATGTTCACCGAGATCGAGGGTGAGTGGGACGAGGTGTTCGACGTCGTGAAGCGCGCGACGGAGGCCGTGCTGCCGTTCGGCTCACGGGTCTCGCTCGTCATCAAGGCCGACATCCGGCCGGGCCGCAGCGGCGAGCTCGCGGGCAAGCTCGAGCGGCTCGAGCGCGCGATCGCGGCGCAGGACTGAGCCGCCGGGTCGTGCACGCAGCGTCCCCGAGCGCGTCGTCGCCGCTCGATGCGCGGCTGACGGCGTCCCACGACGCATTCCTCGCCGAGCGCCCGCCGGGTGCCGATGAGGACGTTCACATGCTCGCCGCGATCGTCGATCACGTCATCGAGCGGCTCACGGGCCCCGGCGATCTCGTGCTCGACCCCTTCGCCGGGTTCGGCACGACGATCGAGCGGGCAGTCGCGCTCGGCCGGCGGGCCGTTGGCGTCGAGCTCCTGCCCGAGCGGGTCGCGCACATCCGGGCGCGGGTGCCGAGCGCGCGGATCCTCGAGGGCGATGCCAGAGAGCTGCTTCGGGTGCTCGAGGCCGCGCCGCCGATCCTCGACGGGCAGATCGGCCTCGTCCTCAGCTCGCCGCCGTACATGACGAGGACGGATCACGACGCCGACCCCCTCACGGCCTACGAGCAGGATGGCGGTGACTACGGGCGATACCTCGCCGAGCTCGACCTCGTCGCCGCGCAGTGCGCGCGACTGCTCGCGCCGGGCGGCCACGCGGTGTGGAACGTCGCCGACATCCACCACCTCGGGCGCACGACCCCGCTGATCCGCGACTGCGCGCGCCTGCTCGCCCGGCACCTGACCCCCGTCGGCGTCACCGAGATCGTGTGGGACCGCTATCCCCATGACCTCGTGTCGGATGCGCTGCTCGTGGCGCGGCGCGCGCCGGTCGGTGGCGGGCGCGCCGAACGGTAGGCGTCACCTCACGCGCTGGCACCTCGGGCAGTAGTGCGAGGAGCGGTTCGTGAAGGTCTCGCGCACGAGCGCGCGCCCGCAGCGCGGGCACGGCGCGCCGTCGCGGCCGTAGGCCTGCAGCGAGCGGGAGAAGTACCCGGACTGGCCGTTCACGTTGACGTAGAGCGAGTCGAATGACGTGCCGCCCTCGGCGAGTGCACGATCCATGACCCGTTGCGCCTCCTCGAGGATGCGCCGGCCGGCCAGTGCCGAGAGCGTCGCGGTGGGCTGGCGCGGGTGGAGCCGCGCGCCCCACAGTGCCTCATCGGCGTAGATGTTGCCGATCCCCGAGACGAGCGTCTGGTCGAGCAGTGCGCGCTTGAGCTCGGTGCGACGGGTGCGCAGTCGCCGCACGACGGCGGGCAGGTCGAATGCGTCGTCGAGCGGATCGAGGGCGATGTGCGCGACCTGCGACGGGACGCCGACGCCCAGATCGCCCGGAACGCCCGGATCGCCCCGCTCCCCCGGCTCGGCCGGATGCGACGACACGACGAGCGGATCGATCGCAAGGCTGCCGAAGGTGCGCTGGTCGGCGAAGACGAGCTGACGGCCGCCGAGTGCGATGCGGATGCGCTCGTGGCGATGCGCGCGCCACTCGTCATCGAGGAGCAGCTGGCCGCTCATGCCGAGGTGCACGAGGAGCGCCTCGCCAGCCGGGGCGGTACCGCGCTCGAGCGGGACCCAGAGGAACTTGCCGCGCCGGGCGGGCGTGCCGAGCACCGCGCCGCGCAGCCGCGACTCGAAGTCGTCGACCCCGGCGACGTGCCGCGTGAGCGCGCGGGCATCGAGCACCTCGACGGACTCGACTGCGGCACCGACGAGCGGCAGCAGGCCGCGCCGGACGACCTCGACCTCGGGCAGCTCAGGCATCGCGGAGACGCTCGACGGCCGCGAGCGCCGCCGCGGCCTCCGCCGACTTCTTCGACGTGCCCTCGCCTTCGCCGACGACGTCGTCGCCGACCGTGACGCTCGCGGTGAAGCTGCGCGCGTGGTCCGGGCCGGATGCGCTCACCGCGTACACGGGCGCCCCATCGCCCCGGGCGACCGAGAGCTCCTGCAGCGCCGTCTTCGGGTCCATCGACACGCCGAAGCGATCGGGGTCGTCCATGAGCGTCTCGACGAGGCGCAGCACGAGCTCGCGGGCGGCGTCGGGGCCGGCGGCGAGGAACGCGGCGCCGATGACCGCCTCCATCGTGTCGGCGAGGATCGAGTCCTTGTCGGCGCCGCCGGTGAGCGACTCGCCGCGGCCGAGGCGGATGAATGCGCCGAGTCCGATCCCGCGGGCGATCTCGGCCAGCGCGAGGGTCGACACGAGCGAGGCGCGGCGCTTCGCGAGCTCGCCCTCGCTCAGCGCGGGGAACCGGCGGTAGAGCATGACCGTGACGGCCTGCCCGAGGATCGCGTCGCCGAGGAACTCGAGGCGCTCGTTGTGCGGCTGGCCGTCGTGCTCGAAGGCGAAGGAGCGGTGGGTGAGCGCGACGACGAGAAGCTCGGGGTCGATGTCGACCCCGAGCTTCTCGGTGAGTTCGTCGTGTGCCGTCATGTCTGGGGAGGCCGCCCTTCGTCTCGGGCTTCGCCCTCGCTCAGGGACCGGGGCCTCAGACGTCGGCGACCTTGCGGCCCTTGTACTCCAGGTAGAGCTCCGTGCCGACGGAGTCGGTGACGACCTTCGCGCGGTGCGGCAGCGAGTAGACGGTCTTGCCGTTCTCGACCGACTTCACCAGCGGCGGCAGGTCGGCCTTCCACTGCGAGCGGCGCGAGCGGGTCGAGGCCCGCGACATCTTGCGCTTCGGGACAGCCATGGGTTTCTCCTTATTCGGGAAGCTTCTCGTCGGATTCGGCGGCGAGCCCCTGCAGAGCCGCCCACCGGGGATCGGTCGGCGCCTCGTGCTCATGGCCCGGGTGGTCGAGCAGGCGCACCCCGCACTCGGGACACAGTCCCTCGCAGGCTTCGCTGCAGACCGGCCGGAACGGCAGTGCTGGCACCACCGTGTCCCTGACCACCTGTTCGAGATCGACCACGTCGAGCTCGACCACATAGTCGAAATCCGACTCACCAGAATACGCGAAAAGCTCCTGGAACGCGACATCGACCGGTTCGGTGACCGCCGTGAGGCAGCGCACGCACTCGCCCACCGCGTCGCCGGTGATGTCCGCGGTCACGAGGATGCCGTCGTGGAGGGACTCGAGACGACCGGCGATGCCGAGCGTGGAGCCCTCGGGGATGCCGATCACCGCATTCCCGAACGCCTCCGGCACGACGACGTCGAGCGAGAAGGTCCGGCTCTCGCCGGGACGACGGGCGAGGTCCTTGATGTGGACGCGATACGGGCTGGACACGGCCACCGAGTCTACGCGCCCCGCCTCAGCCGTGCGCGGCGAGCACCTCGTCGAGGATCGCGAGGCCGCGCGCGACCTCGTCCTCGGTGACATTGCACGGCGGGACGACATGAATGCGGTTGTCGGCGGTGAAAGGCAGGTAGCCCTTCGCGACGAGCGCGCCCTTGAGCGCGGCGATCGTCGATCCGGGCACCGGCTCCTTCGTCGCGCGGTCGGTCACGAGGTCGAGCGCCCAGAAGACGCCCAGCCCGCGGACGTCGCCGATGATCTCGTGCCGCTCGGCGAGCGCGCGCAGCGCCGGACCGAGCACGTCCTCACCGATGCGGGCCGCGTGCTCGACGACGCCCTCCTCCTCCATCGCCTCGATCGTCGCGACGACGGACGCCGCGGCGAGGGGGTGGCCCGAGTAGGTGAGGCCGCCGGGGAAGACGCGCTCGTCGAACACTGCGGCATGGCGCTGCGGGATGATGACGCCGCCGACGGGGACGTAGCCGGAGTTCGAGCCCTTCGCGAAGGTGATGAGGTCGGGCACGACGCGGTCGGCGTTGAGCTCCGGGTGCTGCCAGGCGAACCACGCGCCGACCCGGCCGAAGCCGGCCATGACCTCGTCGGCGATCCAGAGGATCCCATAGCGGTCCGCGAGCTCGCGGACGCCCGAGAGGTAGCCGGGCGGCGGGAGGAAGATGCCCGCGGTGCCCGGCACGGTCTCGAGCAGGATCGCGGCGATCGTCTCGGGCCCTTCGGCCTGGATGGTCCGCTCGAGGTGGTGGAGGGCGCGCTCGGCCTCCTGCTCCGAGGAGTCGGACCAGAACTCGCTGCGATACGGGAAGGGGCCCCAGAAGTGGACGTGCCCGGTCGCGTACTCGTTCGGCATCCGGCGCCAGTCGCCCGTCGCGTTGATCGCCGCGCCCGTGTTGCCGTGGTAGCTGCGGTAGGCGGAGAGGATCTTGCGGCGGCCGGTCACGAGCCTCGCCATGCGGACGGCGTTCTCGATCGCGTCCGCGCCGCCGTTCGTGAAGAAGACCTTGTCGAAGCCCTCGCCCGCGTGCTCGAGGATCTTGCGCGCCGCGTGCCCGCGCGTGAGGTTCGCGTGCGCGGGGTTGATCGTCGGCAGCGTCGCCGCCTGCTCCTGGATCGCCGCGACGACCTTCGGGTGGAGGTGGCCGATGTTCACGTTGACGAGCTGGGACGAGAAGTCGAGGTAGCGCTTGCCCTCGAAGTCCCAGAGCTCCGTGCCGGACCCGCCGGCAATGACGACCGGCTGGAGGGCGGCCTGCGCCGACCAGGAGTGGAAGACGTGGGCGCGGTCGAGTGCGACGACCTCTTCGTTCGACGTCATTTCGTTCCGTCCTTGCGTTGTGGTGGGGTGCGGGGGCCTCACGACCCCCGCACCCCGATTATCTGCGACTTCGGATGCGCGACTACATGCCGCCGAGCGTCGGAATGACGTCCATCGGCGTGTAGGTCCCGGAGATGGCGACCCCCTCGCTCGCCAGTTCGTCGATCGCGCGCTGCAGGTACGTCATGTCGTACGCGGTCGCCGGCGGGTCGGTCGTGATGAGCCGCTGCCCGTCCTGGTTGACCGCCGCGAGCGAGCCGGCGACGGTGCGCGCCCAGGCGGACTCGTCGACGATGCCGAACGGGCCGCCGGTCCACACGAGCTTGTTCACCTCGTTCGCCTGCCAGAGCTGGTGCCCCGGCCCGCCCGGGAAGGCGGTGACGCCCGGCGCCGTTGCGGCGGCGTACGAGATCGATGCGGCCTCCTCGACGTTGTCACGGGCGTAGACCCAGCCCTTGGCGACGGCCTTGAGGAATGCGGTGGTCGTCTCCTGGAATGCGGGGTCGCCCAGGTCCGCGGTGCGGGCCCAGATCGCGTCCTGGAGCATCGCGCCCTCGGTGTCCTCGTAGTAGATGATGTCGAAGTCGTCGAGGGTGAAGAGCGTGCCGGGACGGTCGGGGTTCTCGACCTCGAGGAGTGCGGCGAGCTCGTTGTACGTCATCGCCTGGCCGGCGTCGATGTCACCGTCGAGCAGCGCATTCATCGAGAAGTCCTGCGTCGTGATCGACACGCTCGAGGCGTCGAGCCCCTCGGCGGCCATCGCGGCGAAGATCTCCCACTCGTTGCCGAAGCCCCACGAGCCGATGCGCCGGCCCTCGAAGCCCGCGACGGTGTCGATGCCGTCGCCCTTGAAGGAGACCTGCGTGGTGCCGGAGGCCTGGAAGACCTGGGCGATGTTCGTCACCTCGATGCCGGTGCCCTCCATCGTGCCGAGCACCTTCGGCACCCACGCGACGGCGTACGTGGCCTCGCCGTCGAAGAGCGCCTGCTGCGGCACGACGTCGCCGCCCGTCGGGATGATCGTCACGTCGAGCCCGGCCTCGTCGAAGTAGCCGAGGCACTGCGCGACGAAGTAGCCGGAGAACTGCGCCTGCGGCAGCCACTGCAGCATGAGGCTCACCTCGGTGCCCTCGCCGCTCGGCTCGACGCACTCGACATCGGGCAGCAGCGTGGCGGTCGTGTCGAGGGTGGGGGTGTCCGGCTCCGGAGTGCCGGTGTCGCTCGGTGCGCTCGGTGCGGCGCAGCCGGCGAGGAGCAGCGCGGCCGCGGCGACAGTCGCCAGGCCGGCTGCGAGGTGCGTGTGCTGGTTCATTGGTGCTTCCTCTCGTTGAGGTGCTGGTGATGGGACATGCGGGTCAGTGCTCCGGGCGGTAGCGCCGGACGATGCGCTCGAGGAGGATGCTCACGAGGAAGAGCACGACCCCGATGGCGATGGCGGCTCCGACGTACGCCCATGCGAGCGGGATGCGCCCGGACTTCGCGTAGGTCGCGATCGCGGTGCCGACGCCGTCGGCAGGGCCCCCGAAGTACTCGGCGACGACCGCGGCGATGACGGCGAGGGAGCCGGCGATGCGCACGCCGGTGAGCAGGTGCGGCAGCGCGCTCGGGAAGGTGAGCTTCGTGAAGGTCTGCCCGCCGCGCGCCGCGTAGGCGGCGAAGAGGTCGCGCTGCACGGGCTGGGCCTGTCGGAGCCCGCGGAGCATGTTGATGAAGACCGGGACGAATGCGGCGATCGCCGCGATGAGGATCCGCCCGGTCTGCGCCGACGCGCCGAACATCGTGTTGAAGATCGGGGTGAGCGCGACGATCGGCACGACCATGAGCGCCGCGACGATCGGGGCGAGCATTCCGTCGACCGGGGCGAGGCGGGCCGCGAGCGCGGCGAGGAGGATCGCGATGACGCTGCCGACGACGAGGCCGAGCAGCGCATTCGTGCCGGTCGTCACGGCATCCTCCGCGATGATGCCGAGGTTGGTCGCGAACTCGGCCCCGATCGTCCACGGGCTCGGGATGAGCGTCGGTGACACGCGGACGACGTCGACGAGGAGCAGCCAGCCGGCGAGCAGCAGCGCGCCGACGACGATGGGCGCGACGATGCGCCCGATGAGGGTGCCGACGCCCGCCATGGCTCAGGCCTCCCCGGCCCGGCGGACGGGGGCGCCGTGGAGCGCCTCGCGGACGGCGGTGACGCGCTCGAAGAACTCGGGCGACTCGCGCAGCCCTTCGGGCCGTTCGTCGCCGAACGGGACGTCGAGGATCTCGGTGATCCGACCGGGCCGCGGCGACATGACGACGACGCGGTCGGCGAGGAAGACGGCCTCGGGGATCGAGTGCGTGACGAAGACGACGGCGGCGCCGGACTGGTGGGCGATCCGCGCGAGCTCGTTCTGCATCCGCTCGCGGGTCATCTCGTCGAGCGCGCCGAACGGCTCGTCCATGAGCAGCAGCCGCGGGCGTTCGGCGAGCGCCCGGGCGATCGCGACGCGCTGCTGCATGCCGCCGGAGAGCTGGTCGGGCCGGTGGTCGCGGAACTCCCCGAGGCCGACGAGCAGCGCGAGCTCCTCCGTCCGCGAGGCCCGCTCCGCGTACGGCACGCCGTGGAGCTCGAGCGGGAGCGCGATGTTCTGCAGGACGGTGCGCCACGGCAGGAGGCCCGCCTGCTGGAAGGCGATGCCGTACTCCTGGTCGAGCCGGGCCTGCCGCGCTGACTTCCCGAAGACCTCGATCGTCCCCGCGGTCGGCGTCTCGAGGTCGGCGATGAGCCGCATGAGCGTCGACTTGCCGCACCCGGACGGGCCGATGAGCGAGATGAACTCGCCCGCGACGATCGTGAGGTCGATGTCCGTGAGCGCCTTGACCGCCTTGCCGCGTCGGCCGAACGTCTTCTCGACGCCCGCGACCCGCACTGCGGGGGTCGGGGTCTTGACGTCCTTCGTCGCGAACTGGCTCATGCGGCTGCCTCTCCTCGGCGGTAGTTGTGCAGGATCAGGCCGAGCACGCCGACGGAGCCGGCGGCGATGAGGCCGATCGCGACGGCGCCGAAGATCGGCGACCAGGGCGCGGGCGGGTCGGTCGACGCCTGCGAGGCGAGCCCGATGATCATGCGGCCGATGCCGCCCGGCATCGACATCGAGACCTCGGCGACGATCGCGCCGATGACGGCGTTCGCGGCGGCGAGGCGCAGCGCCGGCAGCACGTACGGGACGGCGGCAGGAATGCGCAGCTTGCGGAGCGTCGTGAGCGGTCCCGCCGCGTAGGTGCGCATGAGCTCGACATGCGCGCGCTCCGGGGCCTGCAGCCCGCGCAGCGCGCCGACGGCGATGGGGAAGAACGCGAGGTAGCTCGCGATGATCGCGACCGACAGCCACTGCGGCCACGGCACGATCGTCTTGTCGATCTGGACGCCGATCGAGTTCATGACGGGGGCGAAGGCGATGAGCGGGATCGTCTGGCTCAGGATGACCCACGGCAGGATACCCCATTCGGCGATCCGCCACGACTGCATGACGAGCGCGAGCAGCGAGCCGACGATGAGGCCGAGGAGCAGGCCGAACGCCGCGATGCCGAGCGTGACGGCCGCGGCCTGCGCGACCGACAGCCACATCGGGGTCGGATCCCCCGGGCTTGTGACGGCGAAGAGGCGGGTCACCATCGCGAGCAGGTGCGGCATCGAGCGGTCGTTCGTGCGGGGCAGGATCCGCACGCCGCTGTTGCGCTCGCCCTCGACCGCGCCGACGACGACGCCGTCGGCCGGGCCGAGGGCCTTGTAGACCTCCCAGAGCACGAGCACGGCGATGATGCCGAGGATCCCGTAGCCCCAGAGCAGGGCGCGCCGCATGGTCATCGGCTACGACTTCGCCACGACGGTCTCGGTCAGCGCGGGGATCACGGTCTCGCCGTAGACCCGGAGCGTCTCCTCCTTGTGGTCGTGCTGCAGGTAGCCCGCGAAGTGGTCGACCCCGATGTCGCGGAGCGCCTCGAGCTTCTCGATGTGGTCGGCCGCAGTGCCCAGCAGGCAGAACCGGTCGACGATCTCGTCGGGGACGAAGTCGACGTGGTCGTTCGCCGCGCGGCCGTGCGTGTTGTAGTCGTAGCCCTTGCGGCCCTCGATGTAGTCGGTGAGCGCCTGGGGCACGGCGCCCGAGTCGCCGTAGCGCGCGACGATGTCGGCGACGTGGTTGCCGACCATGCCGCCGAACCAGCGGCACTG
The DNA here is from genome assembly GCA_934661165.1 of uncultured Microbacteriaceae bacterium. Taxonomy (GTDB): domain Bacteria; phylum Actinomycetota; class Actinomycetes; order Actinomycetales; family Microbacteriaceae; genus 73-13. Next base: position 44,876 of record CAKUJB010000003.1, read on the forward strand.
GTCCCGCATGTGCCCTCGGTCGTCGCCGATGTAGTTCGGCGCCGCGACGCAGATCGTGATCGAGTCGGGGTCCCGACCGGCCTCCTCCGCGGCCCGGCGGACGGTCCCGATCATCCAGCGTGCGATGTCGATGTCGGCGAGCTGCAGGATGAAGCCGTCGCCGACCTCGCCGGCGAGCTTGAGGGCCTGCGGGCCGTAGGCGGCGACCCAGACCTCGAGCTCGCTGCCCCGCGACCAGGGGAACTGGAGCGTCGCGCCCTGGTACTCGACCGAGCGGGAGTTCGCGAGCTCCCGGATGACGTGGATCGACTCCCGCAGCTCGCCCATCGTGACGGGCTTGCCGTTGGTCACCCGGACCGCGGAGTCGCCGCGGCCGATGCCGCAGATCGTCCGATTGCCGTACATCTCGTTGAGCGTCGCGTAGAGGCTCGCCGTGACGGTCCAGTCGCGCGTCGCGGGGTTCGTGACGAAGGGCCCGACCTTGATGCGATGCGTCTGACTGAGGATCTGCGAGTAGATGACGTACGGCTCCTGCCAGAGCAGGTGGGAGTCGAAGGTCCACGCGGTCGAGAAGCCGTACTGCTCCGCGAGCTTCGCGAGGTGCACGACGCGGCTCGCCGGCGGATTCGTCTGCAGGACGACACCGAAGTCCATTGCCGCCCCCTCAGACCAGGTACTGCGAGAGGCCGCGCTTGAGGAACTGTCCGTCCCCCTTCGCGCCGAGGTACTCGCCCCCGTCGACGACGACCCGGCCCCGGGAGAGCACGGTGTCGACGTGGCCGTCGATCTCGAAGCCCTCCCACGCGGAGTGGTCCATGTTCATGTGGTGCGTCTTCCCGTAGCCGATCGAGGTGTGCCCCTTCGGGTCGTACACGACGATGTCGGCGTCGGCGCCCGGCTGGATGACGCCCTTGCGCCCGTACAGGCCGAACATCCGCGCGGGCGTCGTGCTCGTGAGCTCGACCCACCGCTCGAGGGTGATCTCGCCCTGCACGACGCCCTGGTACATGAGGTCCATGCGGTGCTCGACCGAGCCGATCCCGTTCGGGATCTTCCGGAAGTCACCGAGGCCGAGCTCCTTCTGGTCCTTCATGCAGAACGGGCAGTGGTCGGTCGACACCATCTGGATGTCGTTCGTCCGCAGGCTCTGCCACATGTGGTCCTGGTGCCCCTCGGCGCGCGAGCGCAGCGGCGTCGAGCACACCCACTTCGCGCCCTCGAAGCGGCCCCACTGCGAACTGTCGGCGCCGAGATGCTCCTCGAGGCTGAGGTAGAGGTACTGCGGGCAGGTCTCGCCGAAGACGTTCTGCCCGTTGTCGCGCGCCCACGCGAGCTGCGCGACGGCCTGCTTCGCGGAGACGTGGACGACGTACAGCGGCGCACCGGTGAGCTTCGAGAGCATGATCGCCCGGTGCGTGGCCTCCTCCTCCATCTCCCAGGCGCGGGCGACGCCGTGCCAGTACGGGTCGGTCTTGCCCTGCGCGACGAGCTGCTCGGCGAGGACGTCGATGACCGGCCCGTTCTCCGCGTGCATCATCGTGAGCATGCCCGTGTCGGCGCTGATCTGCATGGCCCGAAGGATCTGGTCGTCGGTCGCGTAGAACACACCGGGGTAGGCCATGAAGAGCTTGAAGCTCGTGATGCCCTCGTCGATGAGTCGGGGCATCGCCGCGAGCGCGGCGGCGTCGACCCCGCCGATGATCTGGTGGAAGCCGTAGTCGATCGCGCAGTTGCCCGCCGCGAGCTCGTGCCACTTCGCGAGGCCGTCCATGACGTCGCCGCCCGCGGTCTGCACCGCGAAGTCGATGATCGTCGTCGTGCCGCCCCAGGCCGCCGCGCGCGTCCCCGTCTCGAAGGTGTCGCTCGCGGAGGTGCCGCCGAACGGCAGCTGCATGTGCGTGTGCGCGTCGATCCCGCCGGGGATGACGTACTTGCCGGTCGCGTCGACGACGCGGTCGGCGGTCGAGGCGAGGTCGGCGCCGAGCAGCTGGCTGCCCGGCTGCAGCACGGCCGCGATCGTCTCGCCGTCGATGAGGACGTCGGCCGCGACGCTCCCGGTCGAGCTGACGACCGTCCCACCGGTGATGAATGTGGTGCTCATCCGCGCATTCCTCCCTCGACTCACGGCCTGGCCGTCGCGACGTACGTCTCAGGACGACGGTCGCGGTAGAACTGCCAGTTGTCGCGCATCTGCCGCACGAGGTCCATGTCGAGGTCGCGCACGAGGAGCTCCTCATGCTCGGCCGAGCCGCGATCGCCGACGAAGTTGCCCTGCGGGTCGATGACCTGGCTCGTGCCGTAGAAGAACACCGCCTCGTCGCCGTACTCGTTGTCCTCGAGGCCGACGCGGTTGGGCTGCAGCACGAAGTAGCCGTTCGCGACGGCGGCCGCGGGGCCCTCGACCTCCCAGAGCCGGTTGCTGAGGCCCGGTTTCGTCGCGTTCGGGTTGAAGACGATGTGGGCGCCGTTCAGCCCGTACTCGCGCCAGCCCTCCGGGAAGTGCCGGTCGTAGCAGATGTACGTGCCGATCGGGCCGACCGCCGTCTCGAAGACCGGGTAGCCGAGGTTGCCGGGGCGGAAGTAGAACTTCTCCCAGAACTTCTCGACGTGCGGGATGTGGATCTTGCGGTACTTGCCGAGGTAGCCGCCGTCCGCGTCGACGACGAGGGTCGTGTTGTAGTAGACGCCGGCCTGCTCCTCCTCGTAGATCGGCAGGACCATGACCATGCCGAGCTCCTTCGCGACCGACTGGAAGCGCGAGAGGATCGGGCCGCCCTCGGCGGGCTGCGCGAAGCGGTAGTACTTCTGCTCCTGCGTGATCCCGAAGTACGGCCCGTGGAAGAGCTCCTGGAAGCACATGACCTGCGCGCCCTGCTTCGCCGCCTCCCGGGCGAAGCCCTCGTGCTTGTCGATCATGGAAGCCTCGTCGCCAGTCCATTTCGTCTGGCTGATCGCGGCGCGAACCACAGTCATCTCGGAATGCCTCCTTGCGTCCCTCGCCATCTAAGTGGCGCGATGTTGCTGAAACGTTACGCCAGATGACGATCTGTCGACAGCCCCTCGCGGTTCGCGGCGCGGCGCTGCTCGCGCAGGGCGAAGCCGAGGATGACCGCGGAGACGATCGGGTAGAGCAGGTCCGTGTAGAGGATCGGGCCCGCGTTGCCGAAGGCGAGGTTGCCGGTCTGGATCATGTCGACGATGTGGACGAAGCCGGCGCCGAACATGAAGATGCCGGGGCCCGTGCACGCGACGAGCTTGGCGACCCAGCCGGCACGCCGCGGGAAGGCGATGACCCCGACGACCCCGAAGCCGAGGCTCGCGAGCGCGAGCTCCATCTGGAACGGCGACTGGTCCCAGCCGATCTGCGCGGCGGAGAAGTCGCCGAGGAATGAGTGGAAGATGAAGTTCGCGATGCTCGCGATGCCGATGCCCCACAGCACGTAGTGATCGAGGATCGTCCGCCAGCCGGTGCCGCCGCGCCAGCGATGCTGCGCGCCCGCGATGATGAGCCCGATGACGATGCCGAGGATGCTCATCCAGGCGTAGTAGTCCCCGACGAAGAACCCGACCAGGCTCCCGATGACGGCGTCCATGCTGCGTCCCCCTCCGTGCCGTGTGCGGGATCACAGTAGTGGTCGCGCCGCGGCGGCGACACGCGCGACGCGCGGCACTTCCTCCGGTCCCTGGGCGAGCGCAGCGAGACGACGGGAGACGCCCCGCGACCTAGGCTGACTCCATGCCCCAGATCGCCGTGCTCGCCGGCGGCGTCGGCGGCTCGCGCTTCGTGCTCGGCCTGCGCGACGCGGTGCGGCGGCAGTGGCCCGGCGACGGTGGCCCCGGCACGGTGACCGGCTCGACGGCCGCGGTGACCGTCATTGCGAACACCGGCGACGACCTCTGGCTGTCCGGCGTCCGCCTGCAGCCCGACGTCGACTCGCTCCTGTACGCGCTCGCGGGGGTGGGCGACGCGGAGCGCGGCTGGGGGCGCGCCGGCGAGAGCTCCCGGGCGTGGGACGAGGTCGCGGCGTTCGGCGCGGGCTGGCCGTGGTTCACGCTCGGCGACCTCGACCTCGGCACGCATCTGGCCCGCACCGGCTGGCTCCGCGACGGGGTGCCGCTCGCGGAGGTCGTCGCGCGGCTCTCGGCGCGCTGGGACCTCGGCGGCGTCCGGATCCTGCCGATGACCGAGTCCGAGGTCGACACGCACGTCGTCACCGCCGACGGGACGCGCCTGCATTTCGAGGAATGGTGGGTGCGGCACCGCGCCGCCCTGCCGGCGGCGCGCTTCGAGCACCCCGGCATCGAGTCCGCGGCCCCGGCACCGGGCGTGCTCGAGGCGATCGCCGCGGCCGACGTCGTGCTGCTCGCCCCCTCGAACCCGGTCGTCTCGATCGGCCCGATCCTCGCCGTGCCGGGCATTCGAGACGCGCTGCGGGCGGCGCCCGGCCGCGTCGTCGGCGTCTCGCCGATCATCGGCGGCAGCGTCGTGCGCGGCATGGCCGATGCGTGCCTCGCGGCGATCGGCGTCGAGACCGCGGCCGACGCCGTCGGACGGCACTACGGCGCGCGGGATGCGGGGGGCCTGCTCGACGCCTGGCTCATCGCCGAGGAGGACGCGGCACTCGCCGAGCCGCTGCGCGCAAGCGGCCTGCCGACTGTCGTGACGCCGCTGTGGATGCGCGACGCGCATTCCTCCGAGGCCCTCGCCCGCGCCGCCCTCACCCCCTGACGCCGTTTTCAGGCGGTTCGGGCCGTTTTCAGGTCTGGGCTGGTGCTCAGCCGCCGATTCCGGCCGATCCAGCCGCCTGCACCTGAAAAGGGCGTCAGGCGTCGAGGAGGGCGACCGTGCGGGGGCCGAGGCGGCCGGCGTCGCAGAGGGCCGCGAGGTGCGCGGGCTCGTCGACGTCGCGGCGCAGGCCCCAGGCGGCCGGGACCCGGAGCTCGACGAAGCCCTCGGCCTCGTGCCGTGCCGCCGAATCGGGCCCGAACTGCGGCACGAAGGGCGCCCCGGCGCGCGCCGTCGCGAGCACCGTGCCGGTCTCATCCGCATCGCGGACGAATGCGCGGGCCGCGCTCGTCGCGAGCCACAGCGCGTGCTCGAGTTCGCCCGGGTCGAGGCCGGGGAGGTCCCCGAGGAGCACGGCGCGGTGCGCATCGGCGCCGGCGCTCTCGAGGCCGAGGCCGATCGCCGCCGCGAGACCGTCGCCGGTGTCGTCGACGATCTCGACGCGCGGGAGCTCGGCCGCGAGCCGCGCCGTCTCGGCGTCCGCGGTGACGACGAGGACCCGACTCACCCATCCGGCGGTCGCCGCCTCGACCGTGTCGAGCGCGATCGCCCGGGCGAGTGCCTCGCGCCGGGCCGGCTCGACGGCCTCCGCGAGTCGCGACTTCGCGACGGCGGCGGGCTTGACGGGGACGACGAGATGCCAGCCCACGGGGCTCGGCCCGCGACCGAAGAACCGGTCGCCGCCGGGGCCCATCGCGACCCACCCGAACGCCTCGCGGGCCATCGCGCGGGCGCGCTCGGTCCGGGCGAGCGCCGCCTCGTAGCCGGCGCGCCACGCCTCGGCGTGCCCCTGCCGGAAGAGGTCCTGCGCGGGCGGCCGCTGCAGCGCGCGGGCCCCCAGCTCGTCAAGCTCGCCGACGAGATGGCCGAGGCCGCGCACGAGCGCGACCGGGCGGCCGCTCGCCTTCCCCTTGACGAGGTCGGCGGCAGCGGCGAGCTCGTCGCCGACGGCCGTGATCGTCGCCTCAAGGACGCGGCCCTGCATGTCGGTCGTGCCGCGGAGGTCCGCCGCGACCCGCACGCCGGCGGCGCCGATCGCGTGGTCCGTCTGGCCGATGCGCCAGGCGCGGCCGAGCGTGTCGCTGACGACGACGCCGATGCGTCGGCCGGTCGCCGCCCGGAGCCCGCGCGCGAGCGCGAGCGCCGAGGCGTCCGGGTCCTCTGGCAGCAGGAGGACGACGCCCGCCTCGACGTTCGAGGCGTCGACGCCGGCGGCGGCGAGGACGAGCCCCTGACGGTTCTCGACGATGCGCGTCCCGCCGCCGGCGTGATCGACCCGCGCGACCTCGCGCACGGTCTCGGCGTCGATCGCCGCCTCCCGCGACTCGGCCCGGACGACCCGCCCCTCCGCCTTCGAGACGATCTTCGACGTCACGACGAGGATGTCGCCGTCGGCCGGGGCGTGCGGGACATATGCTGCGAGGAGCATGTCGACGAGGGCGTCGCCCGGACGCACCTCGGGGATGCCGTCGAGAGCCACGACCTCGAGGCGCGGCGCTGCGGACATCAGGCCCCGGATCGCAGGAACCGCGCGACCGCCGCGGGCACGTACGGCCGGACGTCGCCGCCGAGCGTGTTCACCTGGCGCACGAGCGACGACGAGACGTGCTGGTGCGCCGGGTCGGGCAGGAGGAAGACCGTCTCGACATCGGCGAGGTCCCGGTTGACGATCGCCATCGGGGTCTCGTAGGCGACGTCGGCCTCGCCGCGGATGCCCTTGACGATGACCGCGGCGCCCACCTCGGCGACGTAGTCGACGAGGAGCCCGACCGACCAGCTCGTCACGGTGATCCGCCCGCGGAGGCCCGCCTCGCGGATCGACTCCTCGATGAGTCGCACCCGGTCGGCGAACGGGATGAGCGCCGTCTTGTTCGGATTGTGCACGACGAGGACGTGGAGCTCCTCGAAGACGTTCGCGGCCCGCTCGATGACGCTGAGATGCCCGAGCGTCACGGGATCGAATGACCCTGGCAGCACGGCGATCTGCGTCACGGGACCCAGCGTACCGGTCGCCGGTGCCGGCGCATCTGGTGGACGTCACCGGGCGTCGCGGAGGCCGCCGCCGGCTCAGCTCGAGAACCTCGCCCCCGCCGCCTCCGCGGCCGCCCGGTGCGCCGCGATCCGGCGGATGAGGTCCTCGGGGAACGGCCCGTCGAGCGGGATCTGCACCATGATCCCGGTCACGCCGAGCCCGGCCGCCTCGGCCTCGGCGCGGAAGGGGTCGAGGCTCTCCGGCGTCGGGATGAAGTTGATGTGGTCGCCGAAGGCGGCGAAGCAGTAGACGATCCGCTGCCGCGACAGCGCGGGCTGGCGCCACTTCAGGCTCTCGGTCGCGCCCGGCGCCGCAGCGCGGAGGATCGCGAGGAGTCGCTCGAGCACTGGCCGGGCGGCGTCCGAGGCGGCGGCGATGTACTCGTCGACGGGGGTCGACGCGCCTGGCGCATTCGTCTCGGTCACCCGACCAGTCTGCGATCCCGGGGCCGCGCGCTCAAGGCCTGCGAGCCGCGTATCGTCGTCTGGTGCTCGCGCTCCTCAACGGCCTCGCGGTCGGCTTCGCCCTCGCGATCCCGCTCGGGCTCATCGCCATCCTCATCGTCACGCTGTCGGCGCGGCATGGCTGGCGGGTGGGGGTCGGGGCCGCGTTCGGGGCGGCCGCGATCGACGGCGCCTACGCGACGCTCGCGGTCGTCGCCGGGGCGGTCGTCGCGCCGTGGATCGAGTCGGCGGGCGACTGGCTGCGCTGGCTGTCCGTCGTCCTCCTCGTGGGCGTCGCGGTCACCCTCGCGAAGCCACTGTGGTCGCGCCGGGCCGCCGACTCCGGCGGCGAGGCCGCGCCGGACGCGGGATCCCGGCTGACCCCGGGGCGCGCATTCGTCCTCCTTGCGGGCCTGACGATCGCGAACCCGGCGACGGTCGTCTACTTCGCCGCGCTCATCGTCGGCGGCGGAGCGGGGCCCCTCGACCGGCCGCTCGACGCGGTGCTCTGGGTCCTCGGCGTCGCGCTCGCCTCGGCGGCCTGGGCGAGCGCGCTCGCGATCGCGGGCGCACGGCTCGGCCGCTGGGTGCGCAGCCCGCGGGGCCGCCGCATCACCGCAGCGATCGGCGGGCTCCTCGTCCTCGGACTCGCCGCGAAGGTCGCGCTCGGGCTCTGAGCGCCGCGCTCAGCTCGCCGCGTCCTCGATCTGCCGCGCGAGGTCGAGATCCTTCTCGGTCAGGCCGCCCGCCGAGTGCGTGCTGAGCACGAGGGTCACCTTGTTCCACCGGATGTCGATGTCGGGGTGATGGCGGGCCGACTCGGCGAGTTCCCCCACGAGGTTGACGAAGCGCAACGCACCCGCGAAGTCCTGAAAGACGTACGTCGCCCGGATCGCATTCGTGTCGGCCGGCCGCTCCCAGCGGGGCAACCCGACCAGCGCCTCGGTGATCTCGTCGTCCTGCAGCACGCGTGCCATGTCCCCACTCAACGCCTGGGCCGCCCCGATGTCAACGCGCGCGGCCACGCGCCACCGCCATGATTCGCAGCTCGTCTAGCGTCGCGCGTCGGCGGCACCGCTGAAGGACTCGAGGATCGACTCGTCCGAGGTGAGGAACTGGAACCCATCGCACAGCGCCTGCGCGACGAGCAGCGCATCGAAGGGGTCCCGATGGCGCAGCTCGACCTGGTCGACGGTGAGCACGTGCCGTCGCAGGACGGGCAGTTCCTCGGCGTACGAGCTCTCCGCGGCGGCGACCAGCACGCTCGGGGACACGGGGAAGGTCCCCTTGCGATGCTTGATCCCCAGCTCCCAGAACGTTGCGACGGAGACATGCACGGATTCTGCCTCCGCAAGCCGCCGTCGACTCAGCGAATCGGAGTCGAAGGCCGGATCGTGCAGATGAGCCATGACCCCGAGTCGGAACGGCGGGCGGGCGCGCGGGACCGGGGCAAGGATCGCCTCGGCCCGGCCATATGCACCGAGGTGGATGGTCTCCCCTGCCTTGGCCCGCTTCACCAGACGACTGAGCTGCGTCTTCGCCTCGTAGATCGACACCACCCGCTGCGCTCCGCCTCGCTCGGCCTGCACCGCTCCGCACGCGCATCGAGCGGCGGGGACGGGTCCGAATGGCGGGGATTCGAGGCGGGAGACCCGCCATTCGCGCATTCCCCCGCCATCGGCGCCTCGGCTCACCCCTTCGTGAGGAATGCGGCGGCAGACTCGTCGACGCGCCTCGCGATCGCGGCCGCGAGCGCCGGGTGCGCGGCGAGGGCCGGGTCGGCGGCGACGATGCCGATCGCGTCCTCCCGCGCGGTCGCGATGAGCTCGCCGTCCGTCGCAGCGGACAGCAGGCGCAGTCCGGACCGCCGCCCCGACTGCGCGGCGCCGAGCACGTCGCCCTCGTGACGCAGCGCGAGGTCGCGCTCGGCGAGGGCGAAGCCGTCGAGGGTCGCCGCGACCGCCTCGACGCGCTCGAGGGCGAGGCTCTCGGGCTCGGCCGACGTGACGAAGAGCGCGAGCCCGGGCAGCCCGCCGCGGCCGACACGACCGCGGAGCTGGTGGAGCTGCGAGACGCCGAACCGGTCGGCGTCGAGCACGATCATCATCGACGCGTTCGGCACGTCGACGCCGACCTCGATGACCGTCGTCGACACGAGGACGTCGATGCGGCCGTCGGCGAACGCGGTCATCGTCTGGTCCTTCTCCTCCGCCGTCATGCGGCCGTGGAGCGACTCGACGCGGCGCTCGGCGAGGAGCGGGTGCGCGCGCAGCTGCGCGAGGGTGTCGACGACGGTCGCGAGCGGCCGCGGCGCGGCGCCCGGCTCGTCGGCCTCGAGCGCGTCGCCCTCCTCCGCCTCCTTCGCGTCGATCGCGGGGACGACGATGAAGGCCTGCCGGCCCGTGCCGAGCTCCTCCGCGAGCCGCGCCCAGATGCGACCGGCCCAGCCCGGCTTCGTCGCGAGCGGGACGACGAAGGACTCGATCGGCGCCCGCCCCGCGGGCAGCTCGGCGATCGTCGTGACGTCGAGGTCGCCGAAGACGGTCATCGCGACGGTCCGCGGGATCGGCGTGGCGGTGAGGACGAGGAGGTGGGGCGCGGCGTCGCCGCCCTTCGCGCGAAGCGCCTCGCGCTGCTCGACGCCGAAGCGGTGCTGCTCGTCGACGACGACGAGGCCGAGGTCGGCGAAGGAGACCTTGTCGCCGAGGAGCGCGTGCGTGCCGACGATGATGCTCGACTGCCCCGAGGCGGCGGCGAGCAGCGCGCGCTTCCGGTCGGCCGCCGGCAGCCTCCCGGTGAGGAGGACGGGCCGCAGGCGCGCGGCGAGGTCGGGACCGAGCGAGCGGGTGATCGAGCGGAGATGCTGCGCGGCGAGCACCTCGGTCGGCGCGAGGAGGGCGGACTGGCCGCCGGACTCCGCGACCGTGAGCATCGCCCGGAGCGCGACGAGGGTCTTGCCGGAGCCGACCTCGCCCTGCACGAGCCGGTGCATGGGCCGCGCCGAGCCGAGGTCGGCGGCGATCGCCGCGCCCGCCG
>CAKUJB010000004.1 GCA_934661165.1 uncultured Microbacteriaceae bacterium
GTTGTTGCAGCCGACCGAGATCGAGACCCAGGCCGAATGCGCGGACTCGCGCTTCGTCGGCAGCGTCGACGGGAAGACCTCGAGCGATTCGAGGATCTCGACCTGCGCCTCGTGGTTGTGTCGGGCGCGGTCGAGCAGTGCCGGCAGCGACCCCATGTTGTGGGTGCCGAAGACGACGTCGACCCAGGGGGCCCGCTGCACGATGACGTCCTTGTCCTTCTGCGCGAGGCAGCCGCCGACGGCGATCTGCATCTCGGGATGCTCGCGCTTGGTCTGGGCGAGGTGCCCGAGGAGCCCGTAGAGCCGGTTGTCGGCGTTCTCGCGCACGGCGCAGGTGTTGATGACGACGATGTCCGCGAAGCCCTCGGGAGCCTTCACGTAGCCTGCGCTCTCGAGCGAGCCGCCGAGGCGCTCGGAGTCGTGCACATTCATCTGACAGCCGAAGGTGCGCACCTCGTAGCTGCGGGTTCGCTCTGCCACGGTCATGCGGAAATTCTACGTGCGGCGTGCTGGGACCTCAGGCGGTGCGCAGCTCCGCCACCGCGGCATCGACCGCGGCGCGCACGGCCGACGAGGAGAAGCCTCGGCGCATGAGCCATGCCGTGAGTCGCCGCTCGATCGTGACCCGGTCGAGTCGGCCGTACTGCCGGGCGCGCACCGCGGCGAGCTCCCGAGCCTTCGCGACCTCGTCCCCGGTGTCGAGGAGATCCATCGCGTATGCGATCGCGCCGGGGTGCAGGACGCGTCGCGCGAGCTCCGCCTTGATCGCGGAGCCCACGAGCCCTTTGCGCTCCTGGAGCTGCGCGACGAGCCGCTGCGCGAGTGCGTAGTCGTCGATGAGCCCGACTCCCTCGAGCCGGTCGAGCTCGTCGGCGATGTCGTGCTCCTGGTAGCCGATCCGCGCGAGCGCCCGCTCGAGCTCGCGGCGCGACAGACAGCGCCGACCGAGCGCCCCCAGCGACGCCTCCTCGATCGGCGCGAACGCGGGTCGGTCCGCCGCGGCGTCGTCGATGCTCGGCGCCGCGGCCCCCCACTCGGCGGACGCACCGCGCTCGTCATCCCAGCCGCCGCGCCGGATCGGGGTGACCGGCGCGAGCCGGCCGCCCCCGATCGGCGAGCGATCGGACGACCCCGACATGCCCACTACTCCCCGACCGCCCGCTTCGCAGCGAGCCGGTCCTCGATCGATTCGACGTTCGCCGCAGCCTCGGCCTGCGCCGCCTTGCCCGCGGCGCCGATGCCGAGCTTCGCGAAGATCTTCGATTCGATCTCCGCCGCGATTTCGGGGTGCTCGATGAGGAAGTTCCGCGAGTTCTCCTTGCCCTGGCCGAGCTGGTCGCCGTCGTACGTGTACCAGGCGCCCGACTTCTTGACGATCCCGTGATCGACGCCGAAGTCGAGCAGCGAGCCCTCGCGCGAGATGCCGACGCCGAAGAGGATGTCGAACTCTGCCTGCTTGAAGGGCGGCGCCATCTTGTTCTTGACGACCTTGACCCGGGTCCGGTTGCCCACCGCGTCGGTGCCGTCCTTGAGCGTCTCGATGCGGCGGATGTCGAGCCGCACCGAGGCGTAGAACTTGAGCGCCTTGCCGCCCGCCGTCGTCTCCGGCGAGCCGAAGAACACGCCGATCTTCTCCCGGAGCTGGTTGATGAAGATCATCGTCGTGTTCGTCGAGTTGAGCCCGCCCGTGAGCTTGCGCAGCGCCTGCGACATGAGCCGCGCCTGCAGGCCGACGTGGGAGTCGCCCATCTCGCCCTCGATCTCCGCCTTCGGCACGAGGGCGGCGACCGAGTCGATGACGATGAGGTCGATCGCGCCCGAGCGCACGAGCATGTCGGCGATCTCGAGCGCCTGCTCGCCGGTGTCCGGCTGCGACACGAGCAGCGCGTCGATGTCGACGCCGAGCTTCGCCGCGTACTCGGGGTCGAGCGCGTGCTCCGCGTCGATGAACGCGGCGATGCCGCCGCCGCGCTGGACGTTGGCGATCGCGTGGAGCGTGAGCGTCGTCTTGCCGGAGGACTCCGGGCCGTAGATCTCGACGATGCGGCCGCGCGGGAGTCCGCCGATGCCGAGGGCGACGTCGAGGGCGACCGAGCCGGTCGGGATGACCTCGACGGGGGCTCGCTCATCGCTGCCGAGGCGCATGACCGACCCCTTCCCGAACTGTCGGTCGATCTGCGCGAGTGCGTTCTCCAGCGACTTCTCGCGGTCTGCTGCTGAGGCCATGATGTGCTCCTTGTCCGGTGGTGGGGTGGCCGCCCATAGGCTGTCGGCGGTATCCGTCGGGCGGTCTCCGGCATCTGCCGAGTCCCGTCCCGAGACCCTTCCGACAAGGGCTCGTGTGGTGCTGCACGTCACGCTACGCCGGACCACCGACATCGGTCGGCAGCGACGGGCGAAATGTGGATAAGCACCGGTGTTCGATTGCTGGTGTGCACACAACCTAGCGTGATTCGAACACAGATTCGAGTGTCGTCCCCCGGCGTGTCGCGCCGCGCGCTACCGGCCCCGCGGCTCCCGCAGTCCAGCGCCGTGCCACCGATCGGCCGGCACCTCGGCGGCCCGGCACAGCGCGAGCCACACCTCCTGCACCGGCGCACCCGCCTCGAGCGCCTGAAGCGCCGTTCGTCCGCCGAGCTCCCCGAGCACGAGGTCGTGCAGGAGCGCGTCCCCCCGGTCGCCGAACTCGGCCGCGACCGCGTGACGGAACTCCCGGGCGCGCACCTCGCAGCGTCTCCGGACGGCTCAGTGCGAGGCGAGCTCGGCGCCGAGGTCGAACTCGGTGCGGAACTCCTCGTCGAGGTCGTCCTCGAAGGCCGACTCGAAGCCCGCGTCGAACTCGGCCATGAGCTCGACCGGCACCGCGTCCGGGATGGTCGGGAGGACGGGGATCGCCTCGAGCGCCTCGGCGGAGATGGCCCGCGAGGGCACCGCGACGCCCTCGAGCACCGCGAGCCGCTGGCTCACCTCGCGCAGGATGACGGAGATGGGGGTGTCGAGCGCCTCGGCCACCGACGCGAGGATCTCGCTCGAGGCCTCCTTCTGCCCGCGCTCGACCTCGCTGAGGTAGCCGAGCGCGACGGAGGCGCGGCCGGCGACCTGGCGGAGGGTCTGCCCCTTCTGCAGGCGCAGGTCACGGAGCACGTCACCGATCTCGTGTCGCATCAGGACCATCGTGACCTCCCTGCCTCGATCCATTTCCAACTCTAATCACACCCGCCTGGGCGGCGCCCGGCGTGTCGGTGGATGCAACTCAACCGCAACCGACGCTATTCCGCCCGTCGCTGGGAAGCACCTGAACGCGAGGAATGCGTCGCCCGGCTACGCGGCGGCGAGCGCGTCCCGCAACGCCTCGAGCGCGGCGCGGCCTGCCGCCGCCCGGATGCCCGCCCGGTCGCCCTCGAAGCGGTGCATGGCGGAGTCGAGCACTGGGAGGCGTCCCTTCGTCTCGCTGCGCTCGCTCAGGGACCGAGGATCGCTCAGGGAGCGAGGCCCGCCCACGGTCGAGGCGATGCCGATGTACACGAGGCCGACGGACTGGCCGTCCTGCGGGTCGGGGCCCGCGACCCCCGTCGTGGCGACCGCGAGGTCCGCGCCGGTGCGCCGCAGCACGCCGAGCGCCATCGCCTCGGCGACGTCGGGATCCACCGCACCGCGGGCCGCGAGGAGACCCGCCGGCACGTCGAGCAGCGTGTGCTTCAACTCGGTCGCGTACGCGACGACGCCGCCGCGGAGCACGGCCGAGGCGCCAGGCACGTCGACCAGCGCCGCGAGCACCGCGCCGCCCGTGAGCGACTCGGCGATCGCGATCGTCACGCCGCGCCGCGCCGCCGTCGCGACGATCTCCGCGGCGAGCGCGCTCACCCGACCGACTCCGATCCGTGCGCCGCGTCATCGTCCGCGCGCCGCGCATTCGTCCCGTCGGCGCCATCGGCGGCCGCCGCACCGGACCCGAGCCGCGCCGCGCGGGCGCCCTGCACGAGGTAGTCGATGCCGGTCCACAGCGTGACGGCGACGACGAGGACGAGGAGGATCCAGTGCACGGCGTCGAGCGCGAGGACGAGGAGGTTGCCCGCCGACGCGCCGGCCGCGTCGTCCCAGGCCACGAGCGCGGCGAACGGCACGAGCCAGTACGAGATGGCCACCGCCTGCACGAGCGTCTTGAGCTTGCCGCCGCGCGAGGCCGGGATGACCCGATCGCGCAGTGCCACCGCGCGGTAGACCGTGATGCCGATCTCCCGGAGCAGGATGACCGCGACCGCCCAACACGGCAGCTCGCCGAGGAGCGCGAGGCCGATGAGCGCGGCGCCAGTGATGCCCTTGTCCGCGACGGGGTCGAGGAAGATGCCGAGATCGGTGACGAGGTTGCGGCTGCGGGCGAGGTGGCCGTCGATCGCATCGGTCGCGATCGCGAGGATGAACACGATCGCGGCCGCCCAGCGCATCGGGCCGTTGGACGCCTCGAGCGGCCAGGGCACGACGTCGCCGCAGATCGGCGGCAGGCTCGCGGTGCACACCTGCTGCACCGCATCGGCGAGGAGCAGCCAGAGGAACACCGGGATGAGCGCGATCCGCACGAGCGAGATGACGTTCGGCAGGCAGAGGATCGAGGCCGGCGTCTCGCCCGCCGCGAGAAATCGCCCCCGCAGCGGGTTACGCCGCCAGAGGCTGCGGGTGTCGCTCACGGGACCAGGCTAGTCGCGCCCGGTGAGGTGCCAGGCGTCCTCGCCGTCGTCGTCGTCCGCCGTCGGGTAGCCGTCGTACTGGGCCTCGACCGGGTCGGCGGAGGCATGCGCGGACGCCGTCGCGGCGCTCGGCACGCCGGCACTCGGCGCGCCGGCACCGGGCACCGCGCCGCCGCCGCGGATCGCCTCGAGCGTCTCGGCGAGCTGCTCCGGCTTGACCAGGACGTCGCGGGCCTTGGAACCCTCGGAGGGTCCGACGATGTCGCGGGACTCCATGAGGTCCATGAGGCGCCCGGCCTTCGCGAAGCCGACGCGGAGCTTGCGCTGCAGCATCGACGTCGAGCCGAACTGCGTCGACACGACGAGCTCGACCGCCTGGAGCAGCAGGTCGAGGTCGTCGCCGATGTCCGCGTCGATCTCCTTGCGCTCGGCGACCGCCTCGACATCGGCCCGATACTCCGGCCGCGCCTGGGCGACGACGTGCTTGACGACAGCGTGGATCTCCTCCTCGGTGACCCACGCGCCCTGCACGCGCGTCGCCTTCGAGGCGCCCATCGGGAGGAAGAGGCCGTCGCCCTGGCCGATGAGCTTCTCGGCACCGGGCTCGTCGAGGATGACCCGCGAGTCGGTCATCGAGGCGACGGCGAAGGCGAGGCGGCTCGGCACATTCGCCTTGATGAGCCCCGTCACCACGTTGACCGAGGGGCGCTGCGTCGCGAGCACGAGATGAATGCCTGCAGCGCGCGCGAGCTGCGTGATGCGCACGATCGAGTCCTCGACGTCGCGCGGGGCGACCATCATGAGGTCGGCGAGCTCGTCGACGACGACGAGGAGGTACGGGTACGGCGTGAGCCGCCGCTCCGAGCCGACCGGCAGCTCGATCGAGCCCTCCGCGACCGCGCGGTTGAAGTCGTCGATGTGCCGGTAGCCGAACGCCGCGAGGTCGTCGTACCGCATGTCCATCTCCTTCACCACCCACGCGAGGGCCTCCGCGGCCTTCTTCGCGTTCGTGATGATCGGGGTGATGAGGTGCGGGACGCCGGCGTAGGCGGCGAGCTCGACGCGCTTCGGGTCGATGAGCACCATGCGGACCTCGGCGGGCTTCGCGCGCATGAGGACCGAGGTGATCATCGAGTTGATGAACGAGGACTTGCCCGCGCCCGTCGCGCCGGCGACGAGGAGGTGCGGCATCTTCGCGAGGTTCGCGACGACGAAGCCGCCCTCGACGTCCTTGCCGAGGCCGATCGTCATGGGGTGGTCGCTCTTCGCGGCGGTGCTCGAGCGCAGCACGTCGCCCAGCGAGACGATCTCGCGGTCCTTATTCGGGATCTCGACGCCGATCGCCGACTTGCCGGGGATCGGGCTGAGGATGCTCACCTCGTTCGAGGCGACCGCGTAGGAGATGTTCTTCGCGAGCTGCGTGACCGCCTCGACCTTGACGCCGGTGCCGAGCTCGAGCTCGTACCGGGTGACGGAGGGCCCACGGCTGTAGCCGACGACCCTCGCGTTCACCTTGAACTGCTCTAGCACGCCCGTGATGGACCGGACGATGTCCTCGTTCGCGGCGGACTTCGCCTTCGGCGGCGTGCCCGCGGCGAGCAGCTGCGGCGACGGGAGGCGATACGCCTTCGGCGGCTGGGGTCGCGCGTCGACGGGCGTCGCGACGACCTCGCCGAGTGCGACGGGGGCTGGCGCCGCGACCCCGAGACCGGTCGCGGCCGGCGGCAGCTCGCCCGTCGCGCGGCGCACGGCCGCCTCGATCCCGTCGAGCTCCTGCTCGAGCGCGTCGACGCCGCCGAGGCTCCAGGCGCTGTCGCCGAGCACCTCCGTCGCGGCGGTCGCGGCGTCCAGCTGCTCGGTCTGCCCGCCCGTGACGAGCGGGGAGTCGAATGCGGGCTCACTCGCCTGCTTCGCGCGGTTGCGCCGCCACCACGGGACGTGCTCCTCGGCCTCGTCCTCGAAGCCGAGGTCGCCGAGCGTCCCGACCTCGGGGAGGTCGTCGTCCGCGGCGGTCGCGGCGGTGTCGCGCGTCGGCACGGCGCCGAACAGGTACTCGTAGCCCTCGCGAAGCCGGCTGCCGATGCGGTTCGGCGGCGTCTTCGTGATGATGAGCAGGCCGAGCAGCACGCCGACGATGAGCAGCGGGATGGCGAGGACCTGCAGTCCGAGCTGCGCGGCGGGCCACACGATGAGCCAGCCGAGGATCCCACCCGAGTCGCCGAGCGCCGCGACGTCCGGCGGGGCGGCCTCGCCCGTGAAGAGGTGGCACAGGCCCGCGATCGACAGCAGCGTGATCGTGAGGCCGATGCCGATCCGGGAGTTGTCGTGGACGCTCGACGGGCGGCGGAAGAGCCAGGCCGCGAAGAGGATGAAGACGACCGGCATGGCCGCCGCGAGCCGCCCGATGAGCAGGCCGAAGGTCCAGTCGTGCAGCGTCTGCGCGACAGAGTCGAAGGGCAGGAACCACTCCACGACCATGCCCGCGATCGCGAGCAGGACGAGGAGGAACGGGAGCCCGTCGCGACGCGCCTCGCGGTCGAGCGTCTCCTTGTCGAACATCCGGAAGAGCCCGCCCACGGCGTGCGCCATGCCGAGCCACATCGCCACGAGCGGTCCCGGCTTGTCCGCGGGCGCCGCATTCGTCACCGGGTAGCGCTTCGTCGCGGCGGTCGCCTGCCGACCGCGCGAGGACGCGCCGGTCTTGCCGGTCGCGCCGGAGCGCGCGCGCGACCGCGACGAGGTGCCCGAAGCCATGTCTCGACGGTAACTCCCGGGTCCCTCATGCCCCGGGAGCGACGCACCTCCCTAAAGATCACCGCGCCGCCGCGCATTCCTCCCCGCGCGTGGTGCGCGAGTGGCGGGCGTTTCACCGAATGGCGGGTCTACGCGACCTGAGACCCGCCATTCGGTGAAACACCCGCCATCCGGAACATGCCTGCCCACCGGGAGGCGGCCGACTCAGTAGCGGATCGCGTCGATGACCTTCACCCGCACCGCGACGAGCGCGGGGAGCAGGCCGGCGAGGGCGCCGACGCCGGTCGCCGCGGCGAAGCCGACGATCGCGGCCTCGGCGGGGAACGGCGGGATGTCGGTGAGCCCCGGCGCGATGTACTGCATGACGAACTCGTTGCGCACGAGGATGATCGCGAGCACGATCCCGATGAAGCCCGCGACGACCGTCGCGACCACCGATTCGAGCATGACCGCGAGGAACACCCGTCCCGCCGTCGCGCCGAATGCCCGGCGGATGCCGATCTCCCGGATCCGCTGTCGGACGGTGACGAGCGAGATGTTCACGAGGCCGAGGGCCCCCAGCAGCAGGATGAGGCCCGCGATGCCAAGCAGGATCAGCCGCACCGGACCGAGCGGGTCCTCGCCGGCCGACCAGGCGAGGTAGTCGCTGCGCTGCACCGTGACCTGCCATTCATCGCCGAATGCGGCGACGAGCTCCGCGGTGATCCGCTGCGTGAGCGGGTCGGCGAGCTCCGGCGGGACCCACAGCTCATACTGCGACCAGCCGCCGCCCCACTCCGGCGTCGGCACCTGGAGCAGGTCCCAGCCGGAGGCGAGGATGACCTGCCGCGGATAGTTCTCGTAGATCCGCGGCGGCTCGACGCCGATGATGAGCGCCTCGGTGTCGCGGTCGCCGTAGAGCGTGATAGTGGGGTGAGTCTCCAGCGCGGGGCGGCCGAGCTGCTGCCAGATGTGGTCGTTGACGATGACCGCGGGCTGGAGCCGGAGCGCGTCCCGCTGCGTGAACCAGTCGCCATGCGCGAGCTCGATCCGGTGCATCACCCCGAAGTCCGGCTCGACGACCCTGGTATCGATGCCGACCGCGCCGAAGGGCAGCTGTCCGGTGACCTGCTCGTTGCGCACCATGCCGGAGTAGGTGATCGAGTACCGCTCGACGATCTCCCCGAGCACCTCGGCGAATCGGACCGGGTCGGCCTGCCGCCCCGTGTTCGGGTCCATCGGCGGGCTGACGCTGAGGGTCGCGGGTCGGCCGGAGCCGCGCTCGAGCTGCTCGACCTGCGCCTGGGTCGCGATGTTGCCGATACCGACGACGCCGGTGAGCGCGAGCACCGCGATCGCGACGCCCACCAGGCTGAGCACGACCCGAGCGCGATTGACGCGGAACTCGGCCCAGGCCTCGGCGATCGCGCCGAGGAAGCCGTTCACGCCTCGCCGCCCTCGGTCGACGCCGTGAGGGCCGCGGGCGGCGGCAGCGCCACAGGCGCGAGGCTCGGCGGCGGCGCCGCGGCGAGCCTCGCCGCGAGCGCGAGCCGCTGCGGCGCCGCGGCCTCGAGCGCGTCGAGCGGCCGCAGGACGCCGTCCTCGAGCCGGTAGCGCCGGCTCGCCATGGCGGCGATCGCCGGGTCGTGGGTGATGGTGATGAGCGCGGCCCCGGACGCCGTGGCGACCTCGTCGAGCAGGCCCATGACCGCGGCGCCGGTGTCGACGTCGAGCGCGCCGGTGGGCTCATCGGCGAGGATGAGCCGCGGGCCGCGGACGAGCGCCCGCGCGATCGCCACCCGCTGCTGCTCGCCACCCGAGAGCCGGTCCGGGGTCGATTCCAGCCGGTGGCCGAGGCCGACCCGGCGCAGCATGTCCTCGGCGAGGCGGCGGCGCCCCCAGAACTGTCGGCCTCGCGCGTAGAGCAGCGGCGTCATCGCGTTCTCGAGCGCGCTGCGGCCAGGCAGCAGGTTGAACTGCTGGAAGACGAAGCCGACGTCGCTGCCGCGCTTGCGGTCGCGGCGATGCCCGGAGAGCTTCTCGAGCGGCACGTCGTCGAAGTAGATCTCCCCCGAACTCGGGGTGTCGAGCAGCCCGAGGAGGTTGAGCAGCGTCGACTTGCCCGAGCCGGATCGCCCGACGATCGAGACGTGCTCGCCCGCGTCGACCTCGAGGTCGACGCCCTTGAGGATCTCGAGCCTGCCGCCGTCGGGGAGGGTGACCGAGCGCGCGACCTGCTCGAGGCGCAGCAGCGTCACCCGCCGACTCCCGTGCAGACCTCGCTGCCGTCGGCGAGCACCTCGCAGGTCATGCCGCCGTCGAGCGGCACGGGGATGCCGATCATGCCGCCGCCCGGCTCCGCCGGCGCCCCCGGCACGAACTGCAGGATCTCGTCGCCGACCTTCAGCCCCGAGATCACCTCGACGAGCGAGCCGTCGTTGATGCCCAGCTCGATCTCGCGCTCCTCGGTCGTGCCATCGGGGCGCACGAGGTGCACGATGCCGGTCCCGGAGCGGCCGAGCACCGCGCTCGTCGGCACGACGACGACGTCCGCCGCGATGCCGCCGGCGATCACCACCTCGGCGCTCAGCCCGGCGAAGACCGTCACGTCGGACGGCACCGCGCAGCGCAGCGTCGGCCCGCCGGATCCCTGACTGTCCGAGCCCGCAAGCGGGGTGATGATCTGCAGGCCGGTGCAGGTGAACGGCGCGGGGCCGCCGTTGACCGTGACCGTCGCCTCGCTCGGGCGCTCGACGAGCCGGTAGAGCTGCTCCGGCGGGATCGTGCCGGTCACGTGGAACGAGGCGGGCGCGATCTTGCCGACCGAGCCGCCGATGCTGACGCTCGAGCCCCGGAGTGTCGGGAACGCGGAGATCGTCCCGCTCACGGGCGCGTAGACGTACTCGGTCGTCTCGTAGCTGCGCCCGTTGCCGTCGATGGCCTCGCCCTTGACGAGCGCGACCTCGTAGCCGGCGTCGATCCACGATCCGACGCCGACGTAGACCTCGAGGACCACGCCGTTGAGCGTCGAGACGAGGTCCCGCGCCTCGTCCGCCGCGACGGTGCCCGTCAGGGTGACGTCGTTCGACACCGTCCCGGTGCCGACGGTCCAGTGCGGCTCGACGAGCTGGCCGCCCGGCTCGACCGGATCGGCGGCCACCACGCCGTCGGGGAAGAACGCGAGCTTGATGAGTCCAGCGGCCAGTGCCGCGACGACGAGGAGCCAGAGGATCTGCATCACGCGGCGGAAGACCGTCATGCGTTGACCGTATCGCCTCGACCGATCCCCGCCCCTGGGGATGTCCTCAGTATCCCGAGGCCGCCGCCTCGCCCGCGATCACCGCGCGGCTGCCGGAGACCCCGAGCCGACTCGCGCCGGCGGCGACCATCGCCTCGGCGGTCGCACGGTCACGGATCCCGCCCGAGGCCTTGACGCCGAGCCGATCGCCGACGGTTGCGCGCATGAGCTCGACCGCGTGCACGCTCGCGCCGCCGGCCGGGTGGAAGCCCGTGCTCGTCTTGACGTAGTCCGCGCCGGCGCGCTCCGCGGCCCGGCACACCGCCACGATCTGCTCGTCGCTGAGCGCCGCGGACTCGATGATGACCTTGAGCAGTGCGCCGGGGACCGCGTCGCGCACGGCACGAATGTCGGACTCGACGACGTCGTAGCGGCCGACGATCGCGGCGGCGAGCTTGATGACCATGTCGATCTCGTCAGCACCGTCCTCGACCGCGAGCCTCGCCTCGAGCGCCTTCACCTCGGAGCGGTGCGCACCGCTCGGGAAGCCGGCGACCGCGGCGAGCCGGAGCGCGCTGCCGACCGGGATCGCCGCCTTCGCGTAACCGACCTTCGAGGGCGAGACGCACACCGAGAAGGTGCCGAGCTCGACCGCCTCGGCGACGAGCGCCTCGAGATCGGCGGCGGTCGCCTCCGGCTTGAGCAGCGTGTGGTCGATCAGCGAGGCGAGCCCGGTCATGCCGCAAGCCTAGGCATCGATGACGACCGGGACGATCATCGGGCGGCGACGGTGCTTCGTGTTCACCCAGCGCCCGACGGTGCGGCGCACCGCCTGCGAGTAGCCGCGCGTGTCGCGGATGCCCGCCTCGGCGGCCTCGCGCAGCGCCGCGACGACCTTCGGACGCACCTCGTCGAACACCTCGTCGTCCTCCGCGAAGCCCCGCGCGTGGATCTCGGGGCCGACGATCGCCCTGCCCGTCTGCAGGTCGACGGCGACGAAGATCGAGATGAAGCCCTCCTCGGCGAGGATGCGGCGGTCCTTGAGATCGGCGTCGGTGATCTCGCCGACGCTCGAGCCGTCAACATAGACATAGCCGAGGTCGAGCTGGCCGACGACCTCGACGTCGCCGCCGCGGAGGTCGACGACCGTGCCGTTCTCCGCGATGACGGTGCGCTCCGGCGGGACGCCGGTGTCGATCGCGAGCCGCGCATTCGCGATGAGGTGGCGGGTCTCGCCGTGCACCGGCATCGCGTTGCGCGGCTTGAGGATGTTGTACGTGTAGAGGATCTCCCCCGCCGAGGCGTGACCGGAGACATGGACCTTCGCGTTGCCCTTGTGCACGACGTTCGCGCCGAGCTTCATGAGGCCGTTGATGACGCGATAGACCGCGTTCTCGTTGCCCGGGATGAGGCTCGAGGCGAGGATGACCGTGTCGCCGGGGCCGACCGAGATCTGGTGCTCCTGGTTCGCCATGCGCGAGAGCACGGCCATGGGCTCGCCCTGCGAGCCGGTCGACATGTAGACGAGCTGGTCGTCTGGCACCTGGTCGCTGCGCTTGAGGTCGACGAGCACGCCGTCCGGCACCCGGAGGTAGCCGAGCTCGGCGGCGATCTGCATGTTGCGCACCATCGAGCGGCCGACGAGGACGACCTTCCGGCGATTGGCGACCGCGGCGTCGAGCACCTGCTGCACGCGATGCACGTGCGAGCTGAAGGAGGCGACGACGACCTTCTGCCGCGCATTCGCCATGACCTGCTCGATGACGGGGCCGATGTCGCGCTCGGGCGCGGTGAAGCCGGGGACGTCCGCATTCGTCGAGTCGACCATCGCGAGGTCGACGCCCTCCTCGCCGATTCTCGCGAATGCGCGGAGGTCGGTGATGCGTCCGTCGAGCGGCAGCTGGTCCATCTTGTAGTCGCCGGTGTGCAGGACCGTGCCTGCGGCGGTGCGGATGACGACGCCGAGGGCGTCGGGGATGGAGTGGTTCACCGCGACGAACTCGAGGTCGAAGGGGCCGAGCTGCTCGCGGCGCCCCTCCTTGACCGTCAGGCTGAACGGCTTGAGCCGGTGCTCCTTGAGCTTCGCCTCGACGAGGGCGAGGGTGAG
Organism: uncultured Microbacteriaceae bacterium; assembly: GCA_934661165.1. Classification (GTDB taxonomy): domain Bacteria; phylum Actinomycetota; class Actinomycetes; order Actinomycetales; family Microbacteriaceae; genus 73-13. Next base: position 12,764 of record CAKUJB010000004.1, read on the forward strand.
CTGCGAGCCGATGAGCGGGATGTCGGGCTTGAGCCGCAGCAGATACGGCACGGCGCCGATGTGGTCCTCGTGGCCGTGCGTGAGGACGACCGCGAGGATGTCGTCGAGCCGCTCCCGGATCGGGGAGATGTCGGGGAGGATGAGGTCGACGCCCGGATGGGTCTCCTCCGGGAAGAGCACGCCGCAGTCGACGATGAGCAGCTTGCCGTCGATCTCGAAGACCGCCATGTTGCGGCCGACCTCGCCGAGGCCGCCGAGCGGGATGATGCGGAGCGTGCCGGGCCGAAGCGCGGGCGGATCGATGATGCGGTCAGCCATGGGTCCGCCCCTCAGCGGGTATGCCCCGGGACCTTCGGCAGCGCGCCGCCGGCCGCGGCGTTCGGATCGGGTCGGAAGTTCGAGAAGTCGACGCCCGCGGCAGGGGTCACCTGGGCGAGGTCGGCCTCGATGAGCGCCGCCTCGACCTCCTCCGGCCCGACGAGCGGCAGCCGGACGCGCGGACTCGCAATGCGGCCGAGGCCGTGGAGGATGTACTTCGCCGCGACGGTGCCGGGCACGCGGGTCATGACGCCCCGCACGAGCGGCTCGAGCGCCCGGTGCGCCGCGGTCGCGGCGCCGAGGTCGCCCCGGTTCACGGCGTCCACGATCGTCCGGTACGGGCTCGCCGAGATGTTCGCCGTGACGCCGATGAGGCCGCTCGCGCCGATCGACAGGTGCGGGAGCACGTTGACGTCATCGCCGGAGAAGTAGAGGAGCTCCGTGTCGTTGAGCACGCGGCTCACCTCGGCGAAGTCGCCCTTCGCATCCTTCACCGCAAGGATGTTCGGGTGCTTCGCGGCTCGCACGAGCGTCTCGTAGCGGATGGGGACCCCGGTGCGGCCGGGGATGTCGTAGAGGATGACCGGGAGGTCGACCGAGTCCGCGATGAGCCGGAAATGGGTGAGGATCCCGGCCTGCGTCGGCTTGTTGTAGTACGGGGTGACGATCATGATGCCGTCGACGCCGGCGTGCTGCGCATCCTGGTAGTGCGCGATCGCGTGGGCGGTCTCGTTCGAGCCGCCGCCGGTGATGACCTTCGCCCGGCCGGCCGCGACGTCCTTCGCGGTGCGCACGAGGCGCAGCTTCTCGTCGTCCGTGAGCGTGCTCGTCTCGCCGGTTGTGCCGGAGACCACGATGCCGTCGGCCCCTTGCACGATGACGTCGTCGATGTGCCGCTCGACATCGGCCCAGTCGACCTCACCGTCCGGTGTCATCGGGGTGACGAGGGCGACCAGGACCTGGCCGAAGGGATTGACCGTGCTCACCGCTCCAGGCTACTCCCCGGCCGATACGCTGGCGTCGTGGGCGAGGCGGACGGCGACGGCGAGCGGATCCGGCACGAACGACTGCTCGCCCTGGTGACGGATGCCGCGAGCGCCGCCGCGACCATCCGGCACGGCGAGATCGTCGCGATGAGCGGCTTCACCGGCGCGGGCTACCCGAAGGCGGTGCCGGGGGCGCTCGCCGAGCGGGCTCGCGCCGCGCACGCCCGCGGGGAGGAGTTCCGGATCGACCTGCTCACCGGCGCCTCGACGGCGCCGGAGCTCGACTGCGTGCTCGCCGATGCGGGCGCGATCGCACGGCGGCTGCCGTACCAGACCGATCCGAGGCTGCGCGATCGGATCAACGCCGGCGAGGTCGACTACCTCGACGTGCATCTCTCGCATGTCGCGGAGTTCAGCTGGTTCGGCTTCTACGGTGAGATCGACACGGCCGTCGTCGAGGTGACCGCCGTCCTCCCGGACGGCCGGCTCGTGCCGTCCACCTCGGTCGGCAACAACAAGACCTGGCTGGACCTCGCGAAGCGCGTCATCCTCGAGGTCAACGCCTGGCAGCCGCTCGAGCTCGAGGGCATGCACGATGTCTACACGGGCACGGCGAAGCCGCCGCACCGCCACCCGGTGCTCATCGACGAGCCCGCCGACCGCATCGGCTCCCAATACCTGTCAGTCGATCTCGACAAGGTTGTCGCCGTCGTCCGGACTCAGGCGCCCGACCGCAACACGAGCTTCGTCCCACCCGATGCGACGAGTCAGGCGATCGCCGGCCATCTGCTCGAGTTCCTGCTCGCCGAGCAGCACGCGGGGCGCCTGCCTGCCAAGCTGCTCCCGCTCCAGTCCGGCGTCGGCAACATCGCGAACGCCGTGCTCCACGGGCTGCGCGACTCAGGCCTCACCGGCCTCACCGCCTACACCGAGGTGATCCAGGACGGGATGCTCGACCTGCTGCGCGACGGCGTCGTCGACACCGCCTCCTGCACCTCGCTCTCGCTCAGCCCCGAGGCGCAGGAGGAGTTCCGCCGTGACATCGGCTTCTTCCGGGACCGGATCGTGATGCGCACCCAGGAGATCTCGAATCACCCCGAGGTGGTCCGCCGCCTCGGGGTCATCGGGATGAACGGCATGATCGAGGCCGATCTCTACGGCAACGTCAACTCGACGCACGTCATGGGCTCCCGGATCATGAACGGCATCGGAGGCTCCGGCGACTTCGCCCGGAACGGCTACTTCACCGCATTCCTCTCCCCTTCGACAGCGAAAGGCGGCACGATCTCGGCGATCGTCCCGATGGTTTCGCACGTCGACCACACCGAGCACGACACCGCGATCCTCGTCACCGAGCAGGGCCTCGCCGATCTCCGCGGCCTCGCACCGCGTCGGCGCGCGCAGCGGATCATCGACGAATGCGCGCACCCCGATTTCCGCGCCCAGCTCCAGGACTACTTCGATCGCGCGATGCGCGAGTCCTACGGCCGGCACACCCCGCACCTCCTGTCGGAGGCGCTGAGCTGGCACCAGCGCTGGCTCGACACGGGCTCGATGCTCGCCCGCTGAGCGGTCTCAGCCGCCGGTCGCGGCCGGCATCGCCTCCCGGCGTCGATCCCGCCGGAGCACGAGGAGCAGCACCACGAGGAGCACGGCCTGCAGGCCGACGGTGACGAGGTCCGACACCTCGAAGAGGCCTTCCGGCGCATCGTCGAAGACCGGCGACATCATGAGCCGGTCGTAGCCCGAGTGGAGGAAGGCCATCAGGGCGAAGACGAGCACCGCGGCGAGCACGCGCCGTGCGCTGGGGCGATGCCATGCCGCGAAGACCGCGCCGACGACGAATGCGCTGAGCAGCGCATGGATCCCGCCGCCGACCACGGCCCGCGTCAGCACGAACGCCGCCTGCTCCGCCCAGCCGCTCGCCCCCGCGAGGTACTGCCCGAAGAAGTAGCCGGCGTCCTCCCAGACCGCGAAGCCGAAGCCGACCGCGGCTCCCAGCAGCACCCCGCTGCGCAGCGACTTCGCGACCCCGATCGCGAGGAGCGCCGCGGCGATGAGCTTCGCGCCCTCCTCGGTGAGCCCGACCCACCAGATCGTCTCCCCGGGGTCGTCGCCGATGATGAGCAGGCCGTTCAGCGTCGCACCGATCGCGAGGGAGATCGGCCCGCCGATCGCGAAGGCCCAGAGGATCCGCGCGTGGATCGCGGGCTCCCCGCGGGCCGAGCGGCGCATCAGGGCGAGCACCGTCCCGGCGGGGATGGTCGCCCCGACGACCCACCACAGCGGGAGCACGCGCGACTTCCCGAGCCCGTCGATGACGAGCGCGCCGACGGCGAGCCACAGCGCAGCCAGTCCGATCGCGCAGCCGACGATGAGGAGCACCTCGCGAGCACCCGGGCGGCGCGCGGTCATGGCCGTGGTCCTCATTCCATACCCCCCTGGCGAAACGGGACTCCGCGATTCAGCCGATGGCGTCGCTCGCCGCGGTGAGCGCCTCGACCTCGGCATTGCTCAGCTCGAGACGTCCGGCGTCGAGGAGATCCGCGACCTGCTCGGCGCGCGAGGCGCTCGCGAGCGGCGCGACGACGGTCGGACGGTGCCGCAGCCAGGCGAGCGCGACGGCCGCGACGCGCACCCCGTGCACCTGCGCCACGCCATCGAGGACGTCGAGCAGCTCGAGCCCGGCCGGTGTGACGTGCTTGACCGCCGCCGCCGCACGCGGCGAGGCTCCGTCCGGGATCTGCGCCGAGCGGTACTTCCCGGAGAGGAAGCCCTTCTCCAGCCCGAAGTACGGGACGAGCGAGAGCCCGTGACGCTCGGCGAGCGGGATGATCGAGGCCTCGACCTCGGTGCGGTGGACGAGGTTGTAGTACGGCTGGATGGCGACGGGGGCGGCGGGCCCGCCCGCGGCGAGCGCGAGCCATTCCTCGATCCGCTCCGCGGTGAAGTTCGAGACCGCGACGTGCCGGACGAGCCCGTCGGTCACGAGCGCGCCGAAGGCCTCGACGACCTCCGCGAGCGGCACCTCGGGGTCGTCCTGGTGGGCGTAGTACAGGTCGATCGTGTCGACGCCGAGGCGGGCGAGGGAGGCCTCCGCGGCGGCCCGGACATTCGCGGCCGCGAGGCCCTTGAACTCGGGGTGCTGGGCGACCTTCGTCGCGATGACGACGCGCGCACGGGCATCGGGCCTCGCGGCGAGCCACTCGCCGATGATCGTCTCCGACTCCCCGCCGCGGTTGCCCGGCACCCAGGCCGAGTAGGAGTCGGCGGTGTCGATGAAGTCCGCCCCGCCGGCGACCCAGGCGTCGAGGACCTCGAAGGAGGCCTCGCGGTCCGCGGTGAAGCCGAAGACATTGCCGCCGAGGCCGATCGGGAAGATGTCGAGGTCGCTGCTGCCGATCCGTGCCATGCCCTGAGGCTACCCGGCCGCGACGCCCGGGATCAGCGGCCCTGCTCCGCGAGGCGGGCGAGGACGTTCGCCGGGATGAGCCGGGCGATCCCGACGATGAGCTTGTACCGCAGGGAGGGGATCGACACGGCGCGGCCCCGCTCGGCGTCGCGCAGCGCCTCGCGGACGACGTCCCGCGCGTCGAGCCACATGCCGCGGGCGACGCCCTCCTGGCCGGGCGGCAGGCCCATCCGCTCGTGGAAGTCGGTGTGGGTGAAGCCGGGGCACACCGCCGTCGTCGTGACGCCGCGCTTCCGGTACTTGACGTTCGCCCACCGGCTGAACTGGATGAGGAAGCCCTTGACCGCCCCGTACGTCGAGCGCGGCAGGAAGCCGGCGACGGACGCGACGTTGACGACCCGGCCGTGCCCGCGCTCGAGCATCGCGCGGTACGCGGCGTGCGACAGCCGCAGCGGCGTCTCGACGTGGATCTGGAGGTGCGCGGCTTCGTCGGCCATCGCATTCCTCGCGAAGTCGAGGCCGAGGCCGTAGCCCGCGTTGTTGACGAGCACGTCGACGGGTGCGGCGTCGGCCGCGACGCGCGCGGCGACCCGATCGACATCGGCGGGGTCGGTGAGGTCGGCGGGCAGCACCTCGACGTCGACTCCGTGCGCGGCCCGGAGCGCGGCCGCGAGCGACTCGAGCTCGGGCGCGCGCCGCGCGACGAGGACGAGGTCGGTCCCGCGCGCGGCGAGCTGCCGGGCGAACTCGGCGCCGAGCCCCGCGCTCGCGCCCGTGACGAGGGCGACCGGCATCGACGCCTCCTTGCGATCAGGCCCCGGGTCGGGGCAGGCCGAGCGTATCGCGCAGCGTCGTCCCGGGGTACTCGTCGCGGAAGAGCCCGCGCCGCTGCAGCTCCGGCACGAGGAGCTCGCAGATGTCGTCGAGCCCCTCCGGCATGAACGGTGGGATGATCGTGAAGCCGTCGCACGCGCCGGCCGCGAACCACGAGGCCATGTGGTCGGCGACCGTCTCGGCGGTGCCGACGACCGTGCCGTGCGACCGCGAGCGCGAGTGCGAGACGACGAGCTGGCGCAGCGTCGGCCGCTGCTCGACGATGTGGCGATACGTGTTCCGGTACCGGCTCGCGGCGATGAGCGCGTTCGAGTCGCCCTCCTCCGGGGCGGCGAGACGCTCGAGGGGGATCTCGGCGTCGAGGTCGAGGCCGCTCAGGTCGGCACCGAGCAGGAGCTCGCTCAGCCGACGCAGGCCCGCCTCCATCGGCAGTAGCTCGGCGATCTCGTCGAGCCGCTGCTGCGCCTGGATCGCGGTCTTCGCGACGACCGGCACGATCCCCGGCAGGACGGCGGGCGTCACCGGCCGCGAGGCGGTGCGCTCGCGCAGCTGGGCGCGGAAGTCGATCGCGGCGTCCATGAGGCTCTGCGAGGTGAAGATCACCTCGGCGTGCTTTGCCGCGAAGGCGCGGCCATCCCCGGACTGCCCCGCCTGGGCGATGACGGGTCGGCCCTGTGGCGAGCGCCTGTGGGTCAGCGCCTCGGCGACGCGGTAGTGCTCGCCGACATAGCGGGGGTGGCGGATCCGGTCGAGCTCGGCCCACTGGCCGCGCTCCCGGTCGACCACCACCGCGTCGTCCTGCCAGGCGTCCCAGATCCGATACGCGACATCGAGGAACTCATCGGCACGCGCGTAGCGCTCCCGCTTCTCCGGCATGTCCATCGCGAAGTTCTGCGCACCATCGGTCGAGGTGACGACGCTCCAGCCGACCCGGCCACCCGACAGGTGGTCGAGCTGCGACAGCATGCGGGCGACGGTGTACGGCTCGGCGAAGGTCGTCGAGATCGTCGGGATGAAGCCGAGGTGGCTGGTGCGAGCGACCAGCGCACCCGTTGTCGTGAGCGGCTCGTAGCCGCCCACCGGCGGGTCCTCCCCCGTCGACTCGAAGACGACCCGGTCGGCGAGCAGCATCGCGTCGAACTTCGCCGCCTCGGCCGCTTCGGCGCTGCGCAGCACGAGGTCGAGCCCGAACTGCCCCTCGGCGAGGCTGCCGGGACGCCGCCAGCTGTGGACGAGCATCCCGACGGGGCTGTGGAAGAGCAGGAGGTGCATCTGGTCACTCATCGAACATCCACCATTCATCCATCACGCGATCGCTCGAGCGTACGAATGCGGGACGAGCGCCGGTGACCCGACGCTAGTCAGCGAGCGCTCGGTTCCGAGGGCCGACTTCCACCCGTCGGAACGCCGCCATTACGGCGCGACGCGGCCGTTCTCGTTGAACGCCTCGTGGGTGTACGGCATGAGCGGCGCCCAGAGCGCCTCCATCTGCTCGGCGACCATCTCGATCTCGCGCTGCGGGAACGACGGGAAGTGCGTCCCCTCGCGCTTCGTCCGCAGCGAGAGGAAGTTCATGAGCGAGCGGGCGTTCATCGTCACGTACATCGAGGAGTAGATGTTGAGCGGCAGCACGATCCGGGCGACCTCGCGGGCGACGCCGGAGTCGAGGATCCGCTGGTAGGACTCGTAGGCCGCGGTCGAGGTCGCACGCGCCTCGGCCTGGACGAGCTCGGTCTGCTCGGGCGTGCCCGGGATGAACTCGTAGTGGCCGGTCTTGCCGATCTGGATGAGGTTGCGCTCCGGCGCGGGGATGTAGAAGACCGGGCGCAGCTCGCGGTAGCGACCGGACTCCTCGTTGTACGAGGCGATGCGGTGGCGCATGAACTCGCGGAAGACGAAGATCGGGGCCTGCACGTAGAAGGTCATCGAGTTGTGCTCGAAGGGCGAGCCGTGCCGGTCGCGCATGAGGTAGTTGATGAGGCCCTTGTCCCGCGCGTCAGCCTCGTCCTCCGCGCCCTCGAGGGACTGCTCGCCGAGCGTCGAGACCCTCGCGGCGAAGAGCACATCGGCGTCGCGGGCGGCCGAGCGCACGAGCTCGACGGTCACATCGGAGCGGAACTGGATCTCGTCGTCTGCCACGCTCCACACGATAGCGCCGGGCGCCCGCCGCGCCACCCGCCACGCCCGGACGCCGCGCCGCCTGCGCTTTCCACCGCGTGGAACCGCGTGTGGCGCCCCGAGGGTCCGCCTGCGAGCATCGATGCCACCAGGCGGCCGTCCCGTGCCGCCGCGCACCCGAGGAGGGCCCGATGCCGGACACCGCCGTGATCGACGAGGCGCTCGCGGACCTCCGCGACATGCTCGCCTCCGACGACTACCTGCTCAACTGGAGCCTCGTCGGCGAGGACCGCGTCGCGGTCGAGGTCGCGCCGGGCTCGGACTCCTGCGAGGACTGCCTCGTCCCCGCACCGGTGCTCGAGACGATCGTGCGCACGGCGCTGAGCGCCACGCCGTTCGAGCTCGACAGCGTGCGCCTGCCGGAGCCGAGCGGGCACTGAGCCCGGCCGCCCCGGTCATGGGGCGTCATGAACGACCGCGGACCCCCGTCCGCCCACTAGCGTGCAGGTGTGGAGCCGATGCTCGCCCTGGGGATCACGGGGGCCGTCGTCGCCGTCGCCGCAGGCCTCGGCGTGCTCTGGCGCGCCACCTCGGGTCGTCGTCGCCGCGGCGACGGGGAGCGCTTCGCGCCCGGCGAGCTGCCGGGCCTCGACGACTTCGCCGCGGGCGCGACGCTCGTGCAGTTCTCGACCGAGTTCTGCGCGATCTGCCCCGCGACCCGGCGCTATCTCGAGCAGGTCGCCGCGGAGCGCGGCGGCGTGCGCCACCACGAGATCGACCTCACGCATAACCCGCAGCTCGCGCAGCGACTGCGGATCCTGCAGACCCCGACCGTCTTCGTCCTCGACCCGGCGGGACGCCTCACCGCAAGATTCGGCGGGGCACCCCGCCGGGCCGAGCTCGCCGACGCGCTTGACCAACTCGTCCCCCAGCCGGAATGGAACCTCTGATGACCCAGCCAGCGCCCACCCCGACCCCGATCGATTCGCGCGGCCCACGCTTCGGCGCGGGCGTCACCTTCGTGCTCGCCCTCGCGGCGCTGTTCTTCGGGCTGCTGCTCCCGCTCGAGCCGACGCTGCTGCTGCGCATCGCGAGTCCCGAATTCCTCCTCTTGCTCGTCGTCTGGATCGCGTTCACGATCGGGACGTTCTTCGGCATCGGCGCGAACCCCTGGGCCCTCGTCTTCCGGCACTGGGTGCGGCCGCGATTGTCGAAGCCCGCTGTCACCGAGGACCCGCGCCCGCCGCACTTCGCGCTCGGCGTCGGCTTCGCCCTCAGCACGGTGGGTCTCGTCCTCCACGCCGCCGGGGTCCCCTACGGGCTCGTCATCACGAGCGCCGCGATCGTCATCGCGTCGTTCCTCAACGCATTCGTCGGCTACTGCCTCGGATGCCAGGTCTTCCTGCTGCTCGTGCGCGCGGGCGCCATCCGGCCGAAGACGCCGATCGCCGGCTGAGGCGATCCCGGCGGAGCGGCTCGGGGACGCTGAGCAGGCGAAGACCCCGTGGTGCCGCACCCTCGGCAGGGTCGCGCCGGGTCGGACGCTCCGCGAGCGGATGGGGCTCAACCCCGTCGGCTGACCGCGATCGCCCGACGCATCGCACCGCGGGCGAGGGCGCGGTCCCCCGCCGCGTCATAGGCGAGTGAGAGCCGCACCCACACCCGCCAGTCGTCGGGCGCGGCCTCGGCCTCGGCCTGCCAGCGCGGGAACTCCGCCTTGCCCGCCGCCGGGTCGATGCGACCGCTCGGCAGCCGCGGCAGGTCGTCCGGTGGCAGCTCGCCGGCCTCGCCGAGCCGTCGCAGCAGACGCTGCCCCGCGGCGATGAACCTCGCCTCCACGACGAACCACCACACCGCGACGAGCGGCAGCACCGCAAGGGCGCCGCCGATGACCTTCGCGAGCGGTGCCGGGTCGAGCAGCAGCACGATCGCATACCAGAGCGCGAAGCCGACCCAGAGCGCCGTGAGGGCCCCCATGAGGATGACGCCGATAAGCGGCCAGCGTGCGCTCATGCGCGCGACCGCGATCGGGCGTCGCGACGGCGGCGCGGGACTGCCCCGCGCATTCAGGCCAGTCCCAGCGACTCGTCGATGCCGAGAACCGCGCCGAGGCCCACGACGACCTCGTCGCGCACATCGGCCGCCGCCAGCAGCGCGGCGCGGATGCCCGGCTGGTACGCCGCGCTCGAGATCGTGTCGTGCGCGATCGTCAGCAACTCCCCCGGGCCCCCGAGGACGACCTCTTGACGCGCGACGACGCCCGCGAGCCGCAGCGAATGGATCTGGACGCTGCCGACCTCCTGGCCTCGCGCGCGCTGGTCGCCGTACGGCGTCGCGAACGGCCCCTGCGCGGCGCGCTGCGCCATCATGAGCTCCGCGGTGCGCACGGCGGTGCCCGACGGCGAGTCGACCTTGCCCGCGTGGTGCGCCTCCACGATCTCCGCCGAGTCGAAGTATCGCGCCGCGATCGCGCTGAACGCCGTGCCGAGCACGGAGCCGAGCGAGAAGTTCGGGATGACGACGGCGCCGCTGCCCGGCTGCTCGGCGACCGCGGTGCGCAGCCGCGCGATCCGGTCGGCCGACCAGCCGGAGGTCCCGACGAGCACGCGGCGGCCCGCCGCGACCGCGGCGAGCACGATGTCGGTCGAGACCGCGGGCGCGGTCACATCGACGACGACGTCCGCCACGAACGCGTCCTCGACCGGATCCGCGCTGCCGAGCGAGGCGACGAGTTCCGCCTCCGGCATCGCCTCGACGACCTGGGCGACGATGGTGCCGAGCCGACCGGTGGCGCCGACGACGGCGACGCGGAAACTCATGCCCCCAGCCTACGGCGCCCCTCTCGGGTGTCGCGCGCAGGGTGCGGCGGGGCCCCGACCCCGCGCGACACCCGAGACCGTCGGCTCAGCGCGCGAGGTCGTCCTCGGAGACCGGGCCGACGCCGACGACGACGCGCGGGGCCGCGACGAGGCGGGCGGCGAGCGCCTGCACCTGCGTGGGTGTCACCGCCTCGAGCTCCGCGGTGATCGTGTCGAGGTCGAGGTACGCGCCGAGCTGCAGCTCGGCGCGGGCGAGCCGGTTCATGCGTGCGCTCGTGCTCTCCAGTCCGAGCGCGGAACCGCCGACGAGCTGGCCGACGGCACGCGCCCGCTCGGCCTCGGTGATCGGCTCGCCCGAGATGCGATCGAGCTCGGCGTCGACGACGCGGCGCAGCTCCCCGAGCTTCCCAGGGGTGCAGGACGCCGAGACCGCGAACTCGCCGGCGTCCGAGTACGGGTGCCAGGAGCTGTAGATGCCGTAGGCGAGGCCCCGCTTCTCCCGCACCTCCTGGAAGAGGCGGGAGGACATGCCGCCGCCGAGCACCGCATTCATGACGGCGTAGACCGGACGCGCCGCGCTCGTCATGCGGTCCGCGGGCATCCCGATCTCGACGGAGACCTGCTCGAGCGGCCGCGTCACCGCGAGCGTCTGACGGGCGGGAGCCACGGCGACGGGGTCGCCGGATCGCCGGGCCCGCGGTGCGGCGGCGGCCTCGAGATCCCAGCCGTGACTCGCGAGCCCCGCGACCACGGCGTCCACGAGCCAGTCGTGATCGACCGCGCCCGCCGCGACGACCACGAGCTCATCGGGTCGGTAGTGCTCGGCGTAATGCGCGAAGACGCGGTCGCGATCGACCGCGCGGATCGATTCGGGGCTGCCGCCGATCGGGCGGCCGAGTGGATGGCCGCCGAAGACCGACTCGGCGAAGCGCTCCCCCGCGACATCGCCCGGGTCGTCGTCGGCCATCGCGAGCTCCTCGAGGATGACGCCGCGCTCGAGCTCGAACTCCTCCCGGTCGATGACGGAGGCCGCGATCATGTCGGCGAGCACATCGACCGCCATGGGCAGATCGCGGTCGCGCACCCGCGCGTAGTAGCAGGTGTACTCCTTGGCCGTCGCCGCGTTGTGGTCGCCGCCGACCGAGTCGTAGGCGACCGCGATGTCGAGCGCCGAACGCCCGATCGTGCCCTTGAAGAGCAGATGCTCGAGGAAGTGCGTCGAGCCGAACGCGCCCTCCGCCTCGTCCCGCGAGCCGGCGGGGATCCAGAAGCCGATCGTCGCCGAGGACGCGCCGGGCATCCGCTCGCTGAGCACGCGGAGCCCCGAGGGGTGGAGCGTGCGCGCGACGCGCGAGCCGCCGCCGGTCTCGAATCGAAGGTCGGGCAGCTCGAGCGGAAGGTCGACGGCGGGCACCGCACGAGCCTACCCGCGGCGTCAGGCGGACGCGGCGTCGAGGTCGGCGACCTGCTGCCTGGTCAGCGCGATCGCCGGTGCCGCGAGCATCTCCGCGACGTGCTGCGGCTTCGTCGGCGACACGATCGGGGCCGCGATGTCCGGCTTCGTGAGCAGCCAGGCGATCGCCGCGGTCGCCATCGACACGCCCTGCGCGTCGGCGACCTCCTGGAGCGCCGCGAGGACGCGCAGGCCGCGACGGTGGACGTACGGGGCGAGCTCCGCCGCGCGCCGAGCGTCCCGGAGGTCCGCGCGGCTGCGGTACTCGCCGGAGAGGAATCCCGCGGCGAGGGCGAACCGGGGCAGCACCCCGAGATGCTGCGAGGCGGCGATCGGCGCCATGTCGCGCTCATATGCCGTCCGGTGCATGAGCGAGTACTCCTGCTGCACGGCGACGAGCGGGGCGACGCCCATGAGCGCGCAGGCGACGCGCGCCTCGAGCAGCCGCTCGCCCTGATGGTCGGAGCCGCCGAACCACCGGACCTTGCCCTCGCGGATGAGCCGGTCGACCGCGAGCAGCGTCTCCTCGAACGGGACGGTCGGGTCGTCGATGTGGAGGAACAGGAGGTCGATCGAGTCGATGCGCAGTCGGCGCAGCGAGTCCTCGACGGACGCGGCGATCGCGCGCGCCGAGAGCCCCGGGTGCTCGGGCGACTTGCCGACCTTCGTCGAGATCGTCACCGTGTCGCGCCGGCCGCGCGCCGCGAGCCACGACCCGATGATCGTCTCGCTGCGTCCCCCGGAGTAGGAGTCCGCGGTGTCGATGAGTGCGCCGCCGCCCTCGACGTAGATGTCGAGCAGCCGCTTCGCCTCCGCGTCGTCGACGAGCCAGCCGAAGACCTTCGCGCCGAATGCGATCGGCGGGACCACGAGGTCCGAGTCGCCGATGGTCCGCCGCACGACGGGGAGCACCCTCGCCTGCGGCCCCGTGGCGGGGCGCAGGACGGGTTCGGCCGCGGACACTCGGGCTCCCTTCGTCTGGGGAAGGGTACTGCCCGAGCGCCCGCGGCCGTGGGACCCTGCGCGGACTGTTCGCGGATCGTTATCCGATCACGCCTCGGCGGACTCGGCCTCCGCCTCGTCCTGCACGAGCGCGAGCGAGAGCTTGCCGCGGTCGTCGATCTTCGTGATCTCGACCTGGAGCTTCTGCCCGACCGAGAGGACCTCCTCGAGGTCGTCGACCCGCTTGCCGCCGGCGAGCTTGCGGACCTCGGAGACGTGCAGCAGCCCGTCCTTGCCCGGCGTGAGCGACACGAACGCGCCGAACGTCGCGAGCTTGACGACGGTGCCGAGGTAGCGCTCGCCGATCTCCGGCATCTGCGGGTTCGCGATCGCGTTGACCGCGGCGCGTGCCGCCTCGGCCGAGGGGCCGTCGACGGCGCCGATGTAGACGGTGCCGTCGTCCTCGATCGAGATCTGGGCACCCGTCTCGTCCTGGATGCCGTTGATCGTCTTGCCCTTCGGGCCGATGAGCTCGCCGATCTTGTCCATCGGGATCTGCACCGAGATGACGCGCGGCGCGGTCGGAGCCATCTCGTCCGGACCGTCGATCGCCTCGTTCATCGTCGCGAGGATGCGCAGCCGCGCGCCCTTCGCCTGCTTGAGCGCGCCAGCGAGCACCTCCGAGGGGATGCCGTCGAGCTTCGTGTCGAGCTGCAGCGCGGTGATGAACTCGCTCGTGCCGGCGACCTTGAAGTCCATGTCGCCGAGCGCGTCCTCGGCGCCGAGGATGTCCGTCAGCGTCGCGTAGCGGGTCTCGCCGTCAACCTCGTCCGAGATGAGGCCCATCGCGATGCCCGCGACCGGCGCGCGCAGCGGCACGCCGGCGTTGAGCAGGGACAGCGTCGAGGCGCAGACCGAGCCCATCGAGGTCGAGCCGTTCGACCCGAGGGCCTCGGAGACCTGGCGGATCGCGTACGGGAACTCCTCGCGGCTCGGCAGCACCGGCACGAGGGCGCGCTCGGCGAGGAAGCCGTGCCCGATCTCGCGACGCTTCGGGCTGCCGACGCGACCGGTCTCACCGGTGGAGTAGGGCGGGAAGTTGTAGTGGTGCAGGTAGCGCTTGTGCGTCTCCGGCGAGAGCGAGTCGATCTGCTGCTCCATCTTCAGCATGTTGAGCGTCGTGACCCCGAGGATCTGGGTCTCGCCGCGCTGGAAGATCGCCGAGCCGTGCACCCGCGGGATGACCTGGACCTCGGCGTCGAGCGCGCGGATGTCCTCGAGCCCGCGGCCGTCGATGCGGACGCCCTCGGTGAGGACGCGGGTGCGCATGACGAGCTTTGTCACCGACTTGTACGCGGCCGACACCTGGCCGACGGCGTCGGCGGGCAGCTCGCCCGCGTCGACCTTCGCCTGCACGGCCTCCTTGACGCGCGCCTTGAGCGCGTCGTCGGCGTCCTGCCGCTCGACCTTGCCGGCGATCTGGTACACGCCCTTGAGCTCGTCGTGCGCGAGCGCGGAGACGACGTCGTAGACCTCGGCGGTGTAGTCGGCGAACAGCGGGCGGTCGACGACCTCCTTCGCAGCCTGCGCGGCGAGCTGCGCCTGCGCCTCAACGAGCGCCTTGATGAACGGCTTCGCCGCCTCGAGCCCCTCGGCGACGCGCTCCTCGTCGGGCTTCGCGGCACCGCCGCGGATGAGCTCCCACGACGCCTCGGTCGCCTCGGCCTCGACCATCATGATCGCGACCTCGCCGTTGTCGAGCACGCGTCCGGCGACCGTGAGGTCGAAGACGGCGTCCGCGAGCTGCGAGTGCTTCGGGAACGCGACCCACTGGCCGTCGATGAGCGCGAGGCGCACACCGGCGATGGGGCCGGAGAACTGGATGCCGGAGATCTGCGTCGAGGCGCTCGCCGCGTTGATCGCGAGCGCGTCGTAGAACTCGTCCGGCGCGATGCTCAAGACCGTGATGACGATCTGCACCTCGTTGCGGACGCCGTCCGCGAAGGACGGGCGCAGCGGCCGGTCGATGAGGCGGCACACGAGGATCGCCTCGGTCGAGGGCCGACCCTCACGGCGGAAGAACGAACCGGGGATCTTCCCCGCCGCGTACGAGCGCTCCTCGACGTCGACGGTGAGCGGGAAGAAGTCGAAGCCCTCCCGCGCATTCTTGCTGATGCTCGTGGCGGAGAGCAGCATCGTCTCCTCGTCGAGGTACGCGGCGACCGCGCCCTGCGACTGCTGCGCGAGCCGGCCGGCTTCGAACCGCACGACTCGCTTGCCGAATCGGCCGTTGTCGATGACCGCCTCGGCGAACTTGATTTCGGGACCCTCCACGGGTTGCCCACCTTTCATTCGGCGCGCCGTCCGGGCGCGCATTCATCCGAATCCGCGGCGGGCGCCCACGCGTCGATCGCGTGCGCACGGCGCCACGGTGCAATCGGTGCAGGAGCGGGCAGGAAGGGATCCTCGTCGCAGTGGCGACCCGGATCGGCTCTGGCCAACAGTCGAAACCCACCGCGCTCGTGCTCGGTGAGCCACCACCGTGGACCAGCTTCGTTTCCGCTGCTGCCCCTGATGTTGCGCTCGAGAGTCTATCAGCGGGCACCCGGGAGCGCGCAGTGCGACGCGGGATCGACGTCGCACCGCACGGCTCACCGCGAGCGCTCGAGCGAGGCGCCCTCGATGTCGACGTTCGGCAGGAGACGGTCGAGCCACCGCGGCAGCCACCACGCCGCCGGGCCGAGGAGGTGCATGAGCGCCGGCATGAGCAGGACGCGGACGACGAATGCGTCGAGCAGGATCCCGACGGCGAGTCCGAACCCCAGGCTCGAGACGATCATCGTGTCGGCGAAGATGAAGCCGCCGAAGATCGAGACCATGATGAGCGCCGCGGCGACGACGACCGACCGGCCGGCCCGGAACCCGCGGGTGACCGCGAGCCGTGCCGGTGTGCCGTGCGTATACGCCTCCCGCATGCCCGTCGCGAGGAAGAGCTGGTAGTCCATCGCGAGCCCGAACAGGATCCCGATGAGGATGATCGGGAGGAAGTTGAGAATCGGCCCCGTGCTGTGGATCCCGAGCAGCTCGGCCCCCCAGCCCCACTGGAAGACCGCGACCGTCGCGCCGTAGGTCGCGAACAGCGAGAGGATGAATCCCCCGGTCGCGATGACCGGGACGAGCAGCGAGCGGAAGACGACGATCATGATGAGCAGCGAGAGGCCGACGACGACCGCGAGGTAGACCGGCAGCGCCTCGAGCAGGCGCTCCGAGATGTCGATGTTCATCGCGGCTTGTCCCGTGACCCCGATCTCGATGCCGTCGCCGGGCGCGAACGCGCGCAGCGCGACGACGAGGTCGGCGGTCGACTGCGCATTCGGGCCATCCTCGGGCAGGAGCTGGAAGGCGAGGATCGTCCCCGACTCGTTCGTCGCGATGGGCACGACCGCGCGCACCGCGTCGAGCTCGGCGAGCGCCTCGGCGAGCTCGACCTGCGTCTCGAGCTGCGCCTCGTCCTCGACCGCCTCGGGCAGGGTCGCGGTGACGAGGATCGGACCGCTCGCGCCGGCGCCGAACTGCGCCTGCGTGATGGCGTGCGCGCGCTGCGGGAGCGAGCCGAGCGTCTCGGACTCGCCGCCGGGCAGCCCGACGCGCATGCTGAGCGCCGGCAGCGCGATGACGACGAGGAGGGCGACCGCGACGACCGCCGTGACGATGGCGCGCCACCACGGCATCGGGCGGAGCGCCGTCGGCGAGCTCGCGGTCGCGGGGAGGCCCGCGGTCGGCGCGGCGTCGACGGGCTCGGCCTGCGCGAGGCGCTGCCGCTGCGCGCGACTGAGCACGCGCGGGCCGGCGAGTCCGAGGAGCGCGGGCGTCAGCGTGATCGCGACGAGGACGGCGACGAGGATCGCGACTGCCCCGACGTTGCCCATGACGCCGAGGAACGGGATCCCGGTCACATTGAGCGCGAGCAGCGCGACGACGACGGTCGCCCCGGCGAAGACCACGGCGTTGCCGGCCGTGCCGTTGGCGAGCCCGATCGAGGTGGGCATGTCGGTCCCGGCGGTGAGCTGCTTGCGGTGTCGGTTGATGATGAAGAGCGAGTAGTCGATGCCGACGGCGAGTCCGAGCATCACCCCGAGGACCGGGGTGGCCGTCGCCATCGGCACGATCCCGGCGAAGGCGACCGCGAGGAGCATCGAGACGCCGACGCCCGTGACCGCGATCGCCAGCGGGATGAGCGCGCCGACGAGTGCGCGGAGCATGACCCCGAGCACGAGCGCGGCGATGAGGAGTCCGATGAGCTCGCCCGGCCCGAGGATCGCGGGCAGTCCCTGCGAGATCTCCGTCGAGACGCCGACCTCGATGCCATCGAGCTCGGCATCCGCGAAGTGCGCGGCGACGGCGGCCTTCGACTCGTCGGCGAGCTCGAGTCGGGTCTCGGTGAAGGCGATCGTCGCGATCGCGGCGGAGCCGTCCTCGCTCACGACGCGGATCGGCTCGGCGAGCTCGAGCAGGCGCTCGCCGAGCGCGGCCTGCGCCGCGGCGGCGTCGAGCTCGGCCAGTCGCGCGTCGAGCTCCTCCTGCCCATCGACGAGCTGGAGGGCCGCGGCGTCGATGCCGGCCTGCTCGCCGTCGAGCTCCGCGAGCTGGGTGCGCAGCGCGGCGAGCGTCGCCTCCCCCGCACCGGCGGTCTCGAGCTCGGCGATCGAGGTCTCGAGCTGCGCCCGGCCGGCATCGAGCTGGAGCTGCGCCCCAGCGAGCTCGGCGCGCGCGGCGTCGAGCTGCGCGAGACCGTCCTCGAGCTGGGCGCGGCCGGCGTCGAGCTGCGCTCGGCCTGCGGCGAGCTCGGCGATCTGGTCGGCGCGCGCCGCCTCCGTGAGGAAGGGGTCGACGACGCGCGCGACGTCGGGCAGGTCGGCCGCCTCGGCGACGAGCGCGGAGATCGCCTCGCGCTGCGCGTCGTCGAGGGCCTCGCCGTCCTCGCGCTGGAAGACGATCGTGCCGCTCGCGCCGGCGAAGTCGGGCAGCTCGGTCTGCAGCTCGTCGGCGACCTTGCTCGAGGCGAGCCCCGGGATGTCGAACGAGTTGTCGAGCCCCTTGAAGCCGATGAGGAATGCGGTCGCCGCCACGAGGAGCGCGGCGATCCAGCCGAGGATGACGCGCCACGGGTGCGCGGCGGACCAGCGACCGAGTCGTTGCAGGAGCTTGGCCATGGGTGAGGTCCTTCCGAGCGGCGCGAGCAGGCGATTCATAATACGCAACGGTCCGTCTCGCGTTCCTGAATAGACTCTGTGCATGACCGGCGTCAGACGGGGCCCCGCCCGCAGCGAGACGGCGCGCGTCGCCATCCTCGAGGCGACCGCGCGCCTCGTCACCGAGCGCGGCTACGAGGACCTCACGATCGAGGGCATCGCGGCCGACGCCGGGGTCGGCAAGCAGACCATCTACCGCTGGTGGGGGTCGAAGGCGGCCCTCGTCGCCGACTGCCTCTTCGAGGGCCGGCTGCTGCCGACGGAGTTCTTCCCGCCCGACACCGGCGACCTGCGCGAGGACCTCATCACCTGGGTGGACACCGTGCTCGGCTACGTCGAGGCGCCCGAGACCGCGGGCCTGTTCCGCTCTCTCGCGGCCGCGGCGGCCGCGGACGAGACCATCGGCCAAGGCCTCGGCGAGGCGCTCGCGGCGGGCGAGTCGCTCCTCGGACGCATCGAGCAGGCGGTCGCCGCCGGCGAGGTCGCCTCGAACGTCTCCCCCGCGATCATCGTCGACGCGCTCGTCGGTGTGGTCATCCTCCGGGTCATCACCCGCATCCCGGCCGAGCCCGGCCTCGCCCGGCGGCTCGTCGGTGCGATCCTGCCGGCGTCCCCCCGGACGTAGGCTGGCGGCATGACTTCCTACCAGCTGCGCCAGTACACGCTCGACCCGGCGCAGGCCGACATCTGGATCGACTACTGGCGCGACGTGATGTGCGCCCGGCGCATCGAGTTCGGCTTCACGATCGAGTTCGGCTATTTCACGCCGGAGCGCGATCGCTTCATCTGGATGGTCTCCGCCGACCTGCCCTTCGAGGCGTTCCGCGAGCTCGACGAGCGCTGGGCGAGCTCCGACGAACGGCTGAGCGCGATCGCAGCCTCACCCGTCCAGATCACCGCGATGGAGCTCACCTACCTCGTCTCGCCGTAGGCTCCGGCAGCCCCGCGGACAGCCGCAGCGTGTCCGACTCGAGGCCGGCTCGACGCATCCGGAGCCGGCCGTCCGTCGCGAACACGTGGTAGAAGCGGACGAACACCGGGATCGAGCCGGCGGTGAGCACGACGCCGAGCGGCACCATCCAGGTCTCGGGCGCGAGGTCCTGACTGCCGCCGAAGACCGCGATCACCACGAGCACCGCGGGTCCGATCGCCCAGGCGGAGGCCCCCCAGATCATCCAGCTCGACCAGCCGAGAGCCGACGCCGCCGCGGACAGCAGGATCGCGAGGAATGCGATGACCGGGAGCACGAGGCTCACCACGACGAGCAGGACCCCCAGCGTCGACCGCCGGGTGTGCCGGTGAATCTTCCCCGCCTCGGCGGCGCGGATCAGCCAGTCCTCGACCGCGGTGCGCCGTCGGCCGAAGCGGCGGCCGAGCATCGAGCCCAGTGACGGCGTCATGGGCGGCTCGGCGGCCGGCTCGGGCAGCACCGAGCGGCGACCGGAGCGCACCTCCGCCTCCTCGAGCCACCGCGCGACGAGCGCCTCGGCATCCGTCGGCAGCTCGCGCCGGCGACCGGCGGCGAGCGCATCGAGCTCGGCGAGCAGCGTCGGCTTGCGATAGGCGGCGTCCACGGCGTCGAGGAGGGCGAGCCCGATGAGGTCGCCGATGCGCTCGGCCTCGCGTTCGCCGAGCTCGTCGGCGAACGGCGGGACGAGGGGTGCGTTCGGGGGCGCCTGAATCGGAGCCGCCTCGACGATCGCGCGGAGCGCCGCGAGCTGCGCCGGCGCGAGCTCGGGCGAGAGCACGATGACCGGGTCGAGGGCCCGCGGCAGCTCGAGCCGCAGCCGCGACTCGACGCCTGAGGCGAGCGCCATGCTCGATCGCCAGGCCCGCCGGAGCTCGGTGGCCGGCACCGTCGTGCGACCGATCCGGAGCAGCCCGAGCGCGGGGTCGAGCTCGACCGCCCGCGGGACGCGACGCAGCAGGTGCGGCCCGACGAGGAGCCCGAGCGCGAGCGCGCCGATCAGCAGCGAGAGCAGCGGATGCCGCACGCGCAGGACGAGCTCGGTGAGTCCGCCGATCGGATCGCCGAGTAGCCAGGTGACGATACCGCCGCCGAGCGCGATCGCCAGGACGATGAGCATCGCGCGCGGGAGCCGGTCGACGCCCACACGGATCCAGCCTGTCCTGACACGCCCCCTCGACTCCCGGTGAGTCTAGCCAGCGCAGCTGTCGACCCGGCGACCGCGCACGCCCCCGGCCCGCCGCGCGTCGGGGGCCCCGCGCTCAGTCGCGGCCGAGACCGAACGCCGCGCCGGTGGCGCCCGCGACCGCGGACTGTCGAGCGCGGCCGCCGGGCACCGGCTGCTCGCCGCGGGCCGCGGCGACGACCATCGCCTCGTGGGTCGGACCGGCCGGCACCTCGGCGGGGCGGTCCTTCGCGAACTCGCGCTTGAGGGCGGGCACGATCTCGCCGCCGAGGATGTCGAGCTGCTCGAGCACGGTCTTCAGCGGCAGGCCCGCGTGGTCGATGAGGAAGAGCTGGCGCTGGTAGTCGCCGAAGTGCTCGCGCATGCCGGCGTAGCGATCGATGACCTGCTGCGGCGATCCGACCGTGAGCGGGGTCTGCTCGGTGAACTCCTCGAGGCTCGGCCCGTGGCCGTAGACCGGCGCGTTGTCGAAGTACGGTCGGAACTCGTTCACCGCGTCCTGCGAGTTCTTGCGGGCGAAGAACTGCCCGCCGAGTCCGACCGTCGCCTGCGCGGCCGTCCCGTGGCCGTAGTGGTCGAAGCGCTGGCGGTAGTAGCCGATGAGGCGCATGTAGTGCTCCTTCGGCCAGAAGATGTTGTTCGCGAAGAAGCCATCGCCGTAGTAGGCGGCCTGTTCGGCGATCTCGGGCGAGCGGATGGAGCCGTGCCAGACGAAGGGCGCGACGCCGTCGAGCGGCCGCGGGGTCGACTGGAAGCCCTGCAGCGGCGTGCGGAAGCGTCCGGACCAGTCGACGAACTCCTCCGTCCAGAGCCGCCGGAGCAGCTCGTAGTGCTCGATCGCGAGCGGGATGCCCTCGCGGATGTCCTGGCCGAACCAGGGGTAGACCGGTCCGGTGTTGCCGCGGCCGAGCATGAGGTCGACGCGGCCGTCGGCGACGTGCTGGAGCATCGCGAAGTCCTCCGCGATCTTCACCGGGTCATTCGTCGTGATGAGCGTCGTGGCGGTCGAGAGGATGATCCGCTTCGTGCGGGCCGCGACGTAGCCGAGCGTCGTCGTCGGCGACGAGGAGAAGAACGGCGGATTGTGGTGCTCGCCGAGTGCGACGACGTCGAGACCGACCTCCTCCGCGTGGACGGCGATCTCGATCCAGTCCTTGATGCGCTGCCCCTCGCTCACCGTCGTGCCGGCGACGGGGTCCCTCGTGATGTCGGAGACCGAGAAGATGCCGAACTGGACGGGGCTCTGGGGCGTGTCGGTGGCGGTCATCGCCGTTCCTTCCGTTGCTGGCTGCGGTCTCCCGCATTCATGCGTTTGCATTGACTTGTCGAATGCAACGCTCGACGCGCGCAGCTATTCCCGCGTCGCTCAGAGCCCCGCCCGCGCCCCCGCGCGGGCCACACGCTCGATCGCGAGCCTGGTCTCGTCCCCGAGTCGCAGCAGCACGCCGAATGCGAGAAGCCCCTGGCCCGCGCAGTACAGCAGGCTGATCGTGACGTCCTGCCACGGGTCGGGGAACCAGGCGAGCACCTCCGGCCAGAACAGCCGGAAGCCGAGCAGCCCCTCGGCGACGAGGAACGCCAGGCCGCCGAGCGCCGCGACGCGGCCGACCATCGTCGCGCCGACGGCCACGAGCATGAGCAGCAGGCCGTAGAAGGCGATGAGCGAGCCCCGCTCGCCGAGGTGCGCCCACATGACCGCGATGATCGGCGAGTAGCAGAGCCCGTACGGGATCGCCCACCAGGGCAGGGGCCGCGCCCGCGCGGGGCCCACGAGCATCCCGATGTACACGCCGAGCGCGAGCACGAACCAGAGCATGCCGAACTCGAGCGACACGACGAGCCCGAGATCGCCCGCGAGCGACAGTGCGATACCGCCGCACAGCAGGACGAATGCGTACCGCGCGCGCCGCGTCGCCAGCAGCGGGCGATCGGTCACGAGGCCGACGGCGAGCACTCCCAGCAGGAGGGTGCCCATGAGCAGGCCCTTCGTCACGAGCGAGTAGGCCTGCACCCCGAGGAGGACGTGATGGACCGCCACCGCGATGAGGAACGCGCTGAGGGGCCAGAACTTCCGCACGCCAGGATGCTAACCCGACCGGACGACGCCCGCGCCGGACTGACGGCGAGGGCCGCCACCCATCAGGTGACGGCCCTCGCAGAAGACTCGCGTGACGCTGGGCTCAGCGGCGCAGCCCCAGGCGCTCGATCAGCGCGCGGTAGCGCGCGATGTCGACGTCCTGGAGGTAGCCGAGGAGCCGGCGGCGCTGGCCGACGAGCAGCAGCAGGCCACGACGGGAGTGGTGGTCGTGCTTGTGCGACTTGAGGTGCTCCGTGAGGTCCTTGATCCGCCGCGACAGCAGCGCGACCTGGACCTCGGGGGAACCCGTGTCGCCCGGGTGCGTGGCGTACTCGTCGATGATCGCCTTCTTGATGTCTGCGTCCAGAGCCATAGGGCGGCTCCCCTTCCTCTCGCTGCGCGGTGCCTGAGCCGGTTTGCTCAGGCGCTCTTGATCCGCGGCCGATGCACGGCAACCGAAGCAGTCTACACCGCGCGCTCGGGGCGCTGGGCCGCGAGCCGGCGCAGCACCCCGAGCGCGATGAGCCCCACGCCCGTGCAGTAGAGCACCATGATGAGGAGGTCCTGCCACGGGTCGGGGAAGACCACGCGGAACTCCGGCTGGAAGATGCGGAAGGCGAGCAGCGCATCGCTCGCGAGGAACAGCCCGCCGCCGAGTGCCGTGAGGCCGCTCACCCGCGCCGAGGTCATCGCGGTGAGCGCGAGCACGACCCCGTACCCGGCGACGACGAACTGCAGCTCGCCGAACTGCGGCCAGAGGGCGACGAGGACGACGACGAGTGCGGCGGGGTAGCCGAGCGTCCACAGCGGGATGCGACGCGCGGCCGCCGGGCCGTTGCACACCGCGATGTACAGCACGTGCGCGAGGGCGAAGCTCCCGAGGCCGGCGACAAAGGACGGGCCGAGCAGGACATCGCCGGCCCACGACGCGACGATGCCGAGTCCGAGCAGCAGCACCGTGGCGAGGATGCGCCCGCGCACCGCCCGCGGTACATCGGCCGGGAAGAGCCGGGAGCGCGCCGTGATGCCGGCCGTGAGCGCGACGGCCAGGAGCAGCGCCGGCATGAGCAGCGCCTTCGTCACCGGCGCCCCCGCGGCGCCGACCGCGAGCAGGACGAGGTGGAGGAGCACGACCGGCGGATAGATGAGGAACGGCCGGGCCCAACGCATGCGGCAAGGCTAGCGGCCGGGGCACACTGGAGCGGTGACCCGCTACACCGTGCATGTGAAGCCGGGTTCGAAGCGTCCCGGCATCGAGCCCGCCGACGACGGCGCGCTCGTCGTGCGCGTCGCCGCCAGGGCCGTCGAGGGGGCCGCGAACGAGGCCGTCGTGCGGGCCCTCGCCGCACACCTCGCCGTGCCGCGCAGCCGGGTCGCCGTCGTGCGCGGGCACACCGCCCGGACGAAGCTCATCGACGTCGAGGACTGAGCGCGCAGCGCCTCAGAAGTAGTCGATGCCCCGCGGCAGCGGCTTCGCCGCGACGAGCACGAGCCGCTGGGTGGGGCGCGTCATCGCGACGTAGAGCGCCCCGGCACCGCGAGGCGAGTCCGTGATGATGTCGGCCGGCTCGACGACGATGACGATGTCGAACTCGAGCCCCTTCGCGTCCTGCGGCGTGAGCAGGGCGACCGGTCGCCGCAGGCCGACGCTGCCGCGGCCGATCGTCTCCGCGCCGAGCGCCTCGACGAGCGGGCCCTGCAGCTCGTCGACCGTGCTGGGCGTCGCGATGATCGCGACCGAGGCCGCGTCCGCGCCGTCGGCGCGGACGCGTGCGACCGCGCGCGACACTGTGTCGGCGAGCTCCGCCGCGCTCGGCGCGCGGTCCACCTCGACGGGCCACTCCCCCTCGCGGACCGCGCGCGTCGAGGTGATCGGGACCCCGCTCGCCGCGGCCATCGCCTCGGCGGCGCGCGCGATCTGCGCGGGGGTTCGATAGTTGACGGTGAGCTGCGCGACGCGCCACGCGTCGCGGAACACCGGGCCGAGCGCGAGCTCCCAGTCGCCCGTGCCCGCCGCGGACGCGAGCTGCGCGACATCGCCGACGATCGTGAAGGACTTCAGCGGGTTCTTGCGCACGAGCAGGCGCCACTGCATCGGCGACAGCTCCTGCGCCTCGTCGACGACGATGTGCCCGAAGGTCCAGGTGCGATCGCTGACCGCGAGCTCGGCCGCGGTCGCGCGGCTCGTCGCGCCCTCGGCGAAGGACTCGGCGAGCTGTCGGGCATCGACGAGACCCTCGACGCGCATATTGCGGATCGCGGCCTGCGCATTCTCGAGATCCCGCTTCAGCTGTCGCTCGCGCTCGCGCGCCGCGGTGTCGGCGACGGGATCCTCGCCGAGCAGCTCCGCCGCCTCGTCGAGCAGCGGCACGTCCGAGATCGTGAATGCGACCTCCCGGCCCCGCCGCAGCAGCGCCCGCTGCTCGGGCGACCACCGCGGGGTGATGCTCGCGAGCCAGTTCGGCCGGGCATAGAGGTCCTGGACGAGCTTCTGCGGCGTGAGCGGCATCCACGCGGTGTTGAGCAGCACCTTCACGTCGTAGGCGGTGCGGACATCCTCACGCAGTAGCGCGAGGTCCGAGTCGTCGATCGCGCGGCCGCGGTTGCGCAGCTCCTCGGCGAGGAGCTCGGCGATCGCGGTGATCGCCGTCTTGTTGAAGGTGACGCGGGCGATGTTGTGCGGCCGGTGCGCGTCCCAGGCACGCTGCATCGCGTCGCGCACGAGCGAGGCCGGCACGCGGATCCGCTCCCCGTCGACCTCGATGTCCGCGTCCGCGGACGGCACGACCTGCCGGGACTTCACCGCGCGCTGCAGGAGCTTCGCCATCTCGAGGCTCCCCTTGAGCGCCGCCGTCGCGGGCGGGTCCTCCGTCGTCGCCTCGACGCCCGGGAAGAGCGTGCCGAGGGAGGCGGTCACCACGCCGGTCTCGCCGAGCGAGGGGAGCACCGCCTCGATGTACTCGAGGAACGAGCGCGACGGTCCCACGATGAGCACGCCCGCCGACGCGAGCCGTTCGCGGTGCGAGTAGAGGAGATACGCCGCCCGATGCAGCGCGACCGCCGTCTTGCCGGTCCCCGGCCCGCCCTGGACGACGAGCGCCCCGTGGAGATCGGCGCGGATGATCCGGTCCTGCTCCGCCTGGATCGTCGCGACGATGTCATGCATCCGGCCCGTGCGCTCCGCCGTGAGCGCGGCCATGAGCGCGGCCTCCCCCTGCAGCGCAGCGCGGTCGTCGTCTTCGAGGAGTGTCGCGTCGAAGACCTCGTCGTCGACCGCGACGACATCGCGCCCGCGCGAGTGCAGGTGCCGGCGGGCCCGTGCGCCGAGCGGCTCGGCCGCGGTCGCCTGGTAGAAGGCGGAGGCCTGCGGCACCCGCCAGTCGAGCAGGATCGGCTGCTGCTCCTCGTCGCGCAGCCCGATCCGGCCGATGTAGTGGTGGACCTCCTCGCCGTCGACGGGCTGCAGCTCGAGCCGACCGAAGGCGAGGCGCTCGTCGATCTCGCGCAGCTGCGCGATCCGGTCCTCGTAGATCCGCGCGAAGGCGTCGCGCTCCGTGCGCGACTGATGCGTGCCGCCATGACCGCCGACTCCGCGCACCGCGTCGAGCTCGTGCTGCACGGCCTCGCGGATGCGGTCCAGCCGTGCATAGAGTCCGTGCACGTACGCACGTTCACGAGCCACTTCAGTCGACGTCATCGCTCTCCCACCTGGAAATTGCGGACTGTCCAGTGTAGTCCGTCCGGAGGGACCGCACGCATCCGGCGCCGGTCAGCGCTGGATCTCGGCGCGCGCGGCGGCGAAGGCCTCGCGCGCCTGCGCGATCTCGTCGGGGTCGCCGCCTGTGCGCACCCGCTGACCGGCGAACGCGAGTCGCGTCGCGGCGCGGATGTACGCCTGCATCGCGGCCGTGCGGCCCGAGCGCCGCGCCCACTCGAGCGAGCGCCGCCGCCCCTCACGGGTCGCGACCGAGGACACCTCGCTGCGATGCAGCCATCCCGCCGCCGCGAACTCGTCGAGCCGATCGGCGGTGATCCGCCGCTCCTCGCCGCGGAACCAGAGCACCGCCCACACCATCCCGCCGAACAGCGGCAGCTGGACGAGCAGGTAGTAGGCGTAGAAGTCGGCGACGAGGTAGAGCGCACCGTTCCACAGCGCATGCAGTGCGATCGCCGGCACGAGACCGAGACACCAGGCGCCGAGCAGCCGCCAGGTGCCGCGACCGCGCCGCACCGCGGCGCCGACCGCGATCCCGACGCACGCGCCGAACATGACATGCGCGAACGGCGACATGAGTCCCCGGATGATGAAGAGCGCCGGGACGTCCCCGCCGTTCGCGAACTCGATGCCGAAGTAGAGCATGTTCTCGACGAAAGCGAATCCCGCCGCCGTCCAGGCCGCGTAGACGATGCCGTCGACGGGGCCGTCGATCTGGCGTCGCGCGACGAGGAGCAGCATGAGCAGCAGCAGGGCCTTCGCGACCTCCTCGACGACGGGCGCCTGCACGATGGCGGCGAACAGCGCCCCCTGCCGCCCGGCCTCGCTGAGGTCGACGCCGACGAAGACGCCGATGAGCGCGCAGAAGCCCGCCCCCCAGAGCAGGGCGAGCGCGACGGCCCAGCGCGGTTCGCGCTCCCACCGATCCACCCAGGCGATGCCGGCGACGACGATCGCGAGCGGGATGAGCGCGAGCCCCATGCCGAGCAGGGCGTCACCCGGCCCGAGCAGATCGAACCAGATCGCGAGCACGGCCAGCACCCCGAGCGAGGCGATCGGGATGCCGATCGCGGCGAGCAGGACCTGGCCCGTGACACGCCTCGAGCGCCGTGATTGCGACACGCCGCCAGGGTAGCCTGATGCCGATGTCACTCCGCACCTCGGTCATCGTGCCTTCGCTCAACGACGCGGAGATGCTTGAGCAGTGCCTGACTGCCCTCGACGCGCAGACGCGACCGGCCGACGAGCTCATCGTCGTCGACAACGGCTCGACCGACGACACCGTCGCGGTCGCGCTGCGCCACGGCGCCCGCGTCGTCACGGAGCCGCGCCGCGGCATCCCGCTCGCGACCTCGGCCGGCTTCGACGCGGCGTCCCACGAGCTGCTGCTGCGCCTCGATGCGGACTCCGTGCCGGCGCCCGACTGGATCGCGCGCATCGTCGCGGCCTTCGAGTCCGCGCCCGAGCTCGACGCGCTGAGCGGACCCGGGCGGTTCTACGGACGCAACGCATTCATCCACTGGATCGCGACGCACTGCTATCTCGACCTGTATCCCGCGATCCTCGGCCGGCTCTTCGGCCACGACGTGCTCTTCGGCTCGAACCTCGCGCTGCGCGCGAGCGCCTGGCCAACGCTGCGCGCCCGCGCGCACGTGGACCGCCCCGACGTCCACGACGACCTCGACATGACGATCAACCTCGAGCCCGGCATGGGCGTGCGCTTCGACCGGAGCCTCGTCGTCGGGGTCTCGGCGCGCCCCTTCGACACCTGGCGTGGGCTCGGCCGCCGGATCCGCATGGCCCTCGTGACGCTCA
This sequence comes from uncultured Microbacteriaceae bacterium, assembly GCA_934661165.1. GTDB lineage: Bacteria > Actinomycetota > Actinomycetes > Actinomycetales > Microbacteriaceae > 73-13. The sequence continues at coordinate 40,658 of CAKUJB010000004.1, forward strand.
CGCTCAACGGCTCGGAGCAGAACTACCTCGACCGGCGGCGCGAGTGGGTCGCGAGCCGGCTCGCCGAAGAGGGTCCCGACGCGAGCTACTCCTCGGCCTGATCGCCGCGGATCATGCGGAGCATGTCGCGGCTCAGCTGGTGCGGCGTCTCCTCGCACGGGCTGTGCCCGGCCTCCTCGTAGCGGACGACCCTCGCGCCGATGTCGCGCGCGAATCGCTCGTGCGCCTGGCTCGGCCACAGGTCGTGGGCGCCGTAGGCGACGAGCTTGGGCTGCGGGAGGCCCGCGAGCTCGCCCGCGAGGTCGGGCGTGCGGCGCATGAGCCCGATGACGTCGTCGATCGCGCTGCGGCGCAGCCGCGGCATCCGCGCCATGACGAAGTCGTAGCGGTGCTGCGGCGTGCGATTAAAGTTGCGCCGGATCCCCCACAGTATGAGACCCGCGCCCTGGCGCCCGCCGATGACGCGCGACAGCGGCCCGAGCGCGCTCTTCGTCGCGCGGAACGTCTGCCCCGCGACCGGCGGGCACGACAGCAGCGTCAGCGAGGCGATGCGCTCCGGGTGGCGCACCGCGGCGAGCTGCGCGACGGTGCCCGCGAAGGAGTACCCGAGGAGGTGGACCGGGCCGTCGCCACTGTCGATGACGGCGAGCAGGTCGTCGACGAAGAGCTCGTGGTCGTAGCGCCGACGCGGCGGATCGAGCCGCTCGGGGCCGGCGTCGATCGACTCGTAGTGGCCGGCGAGGTCGTAGCTCTCGACGCGGAAGCCCGCCGCCGCGAGCAGCGGCAGCATGAGGAGGAAGTCCTCCTTCGAGCCCGTGACGCCGGGCACGAGGAGGATCCGGGGGTGACCGGCGGCGCCGGCGCGGATGCCCGCGAGCGTGCCGCTCGGCGCCGCGATCGACCACCGTTCGATGCCGGGAGGAATGCGCGCCCAGTCGATGCCCTCGACGCCGCGATCCAGCCGCCTCGCCTCCGCGCCGCGCAGCGAGCCGACATCGATCGGCATCCCCGCCATGCGGGGCGAGTCCTCGACCTCCACGCCGCGAGCCTAGCGGAGCGCCGCCGGCGCCCCGGGGAGCTCAGGCGAGCGCGTCGCGCAGCAGCCCGGCGATCGCCTCGAGCTGGATGTTCGACTCCGCCATGACCTCGTCGTCGGCCCCGTCGAGGGCGCGTGCCGCGAGTCCGGCCTTCGCGCCGATGAGGTCGGCGATGCGCGCGTCGACGGTGTGGGCGGCGATGATCCGCCATGCCGTGACGGGCATGTCCTGGCCGATGCGGTGGACGCGGTCGATCGCCTGCGTCTGCTCGGCGGAGGTCCAGGACAGCTCTGCGAGGACGACGTTCGACGCGGCCTGCAGGTTGAGGCCGACGCCCGCGGCGAGCAGCGAGCAGACGACGACCTCGACCGCCGGGTCGTTCGTGAAGGCGTCGATCGCCTCCTGGCGGGCCTTCGCGGTCTGGTCGCCGCGGATCGACACCGAGCGGACCCCGAGCTTCGCGAGCTGGTTCTCGACGGTGTCCATGACGTCGATGTGCTTCGCGAAGAACACGACCTTGCCGACCGAGCGCGCGAGGTTCGCCGTGTAGTCCGCCGCGAGCGTCGCCTTGCCCTGGCCGATGCGCCGGACCATCGTGAAGACGTTGTCCCCGCCGGAGGCGCCCTTCGACTCCTCCAGCTCGGCGTGCGCGACGACCCGGATGAGGTCCTCGCGCGCCGCATCGGGGCGCAGCGCCTCGAGCCGCCGATACCGGTCGAGCAGCCGCGCGGTGAGCGCGGCCTCCGCGGCCCGGATCGAGCCGCCGAGCTCGTCGTCGAGCTCGACCGGGATGTCGGCGATCCGCCGTGCGGGGATGTCGGCGGCGACGTCGACCTTGCGGCGTCGGACGATGCCGAGATCGATGACCGCCTGCCGCGCCGCGGGGAAGAATCCCGGGTCGAGCGGCGTGAGGCCGGTCGCCTCGAGCTCGGCGAGGAGCTCCGGCGAGGGCTTCTGTCCGCCGTGACGGTCCTCGACGAGCCAGCCGAGGTAGAGCCAGATCGCCCGGAAGTCCTCGATCGTGTTGATGAGCGGCGTACCCGTCAGCGCGACGAACAGCGCGCGCGGGTTCGCGAGCCGGATGCTGCGGGACAGCGCGAGCACGTGCTTCGAGCGCTCGGACTTGAGGTTCTTGATGAAGTGCGCCTCGTCGACGACCATGCCCTTGAAGCCGAAGCGGCCGAGCCAGCCCACGTGCCGGTCGAGGATCTCGTAGTTGACGACGATGACGTCCGCGAAGGCATCGATGTCGTCGCCGTCGCCGTGCACGACCGAGACCCGACGGCTCGGGATCCAGCGCGCGACCTCGCGGGCCCAGTTCGTCTTCACGACGTTCGGCACGACGGCGACGAGCGGGAAGGCGCCGGCGGCCTGGGCGCCGAGCAGCGCCTGGGCCGTCTTGCCGAGGCCGGGCTCGTCGGCGAGCAGGAAGGTGCGGTGCCCCTGCCGGACGCTCTCGATGAAGCGCGACTGGTGCGGCATGAGCTCGAGGTCGCCCGCCGCCTTGAGGGAGCCGGGGGGCGGGAGCTCCATCGAGGCCGCGGCGCCGCCGGCACCGATCTCGAAGGAGCGGAAGAGGGGCTCGATGAGCTCCCAGTTCGCGAGCCGACCCGTCACCGCGGGCTTCGGCACGAGCGCCCCGAGGTCGGGGGCGAGGAACGGGTTCGCCATCTGCATCTGGCGCACGGAGGCGGGCACGACCTGCTTCGCCGCCTGCGCGTCGACCTGCTTCGGCTCTTCGACGATGAGCAGCTCGTCGGGGGCGAGCTCGACACCCGCGTCGAGGAGCATCTGGCGCCGCAGCGCCTTCGCGGCCGGCGTGATCGGCGCGTCCGGCCCGAGGAGTCCCATGAGGCTCGTGTCGCGCGCCGCCGTCTTGGCGAGGATGCCGGCGAGCCCGTCGAGCCGCTTCTGCTCGCCCTGGCGGTCGGCCTCGCTCAGGCTCGGGTCCTGCTTGACCCGCTCCTTCTCCTCCCGGAGCAGGAGCGCCGCGACCTGGAACCGCGTGCGGCTCGTCGGCTTGAGCGGGCCCTTCTGCACGGCCGACTCGACCTCGCGCGCGGCGCGGGCGAGGATGGGGATGACGCCGACCTCGTCGCCGGGTCGGGTGCGTCGTCGAGTCGACTGTCCGCGGGACTTCGCCGTCTGCTCGGCCGTGGGTGCCACTGCTGATCTCCGGATGCCGCTGTCGCGGCGTAGCTGATGAGGGTGCTGCGATCGGGCCGCGTCGGCACCGATCCGCGTGCGGCCTCGGACCAGACCCGTAAGAGCGAACCTCCGGTGGTCACGCGGTCAGCACGTTGCGAGCATTCTAGCCCACTACGCTCGGGGAGGTGAGCGATGACGCCGCGATCGAGCGATTCCGGGGCCTGCTGCGCATCCCCACCGTCTCCCGTGCCGAGGCCGACGAGACCGACTGGCGTGCATTCGAGCGATTCCGGGAGGCGCTCGCCGCCGCCTACCCCGCGATCCACGCCGCGGCCGAACGGGAGCTCGTCGCGGGGCACACGATGCTCTGGCGCTGGCCTGGCGCAGCGCCGTCGCAGCCGCCCGTCGTCCTCATGGCGCACCAGGACGTCGTCGACCCCGGGCGGCTCGCGGACTGGCGGCAGCCGGCGTTCGGCGCGGAGCTCGTCGAGCACGAGGGTGCCGCGACGATCTGGGGCCGCGGCACGATCGACGACAAGGGCTCCCTCGTCGGGCTCCTCGAGGCCGCCGAGGCGCTCGCCGCCGGGGGCTTCCGGCCGCGGCGCGACGTGTGGTTCGTCTTCGGCCACGACGAGGAGACGCACGGCACCGGCGCGGCCGCCGCCGCGGCGCTCCTCGCGCAGCGGCGCGTCGTGCCCGAGCTCGTCCTCGACGAGGGCGGCGCGATCGTCGGCGGCTTCCTGCCGGGCGTCGACGCGCGGCTCGCGGCGATCGGGATCACCGAGAAGGGCGTCGCGAACTTCCGCCTCACCGTGACCGGGCAGGGCGGCCACTCCTCCGCACCGCCGCGCGACTCGGCGATCTTCCGGCTGGCCCGAGCCGTCGCCCGGATCCAGCGGCGCCCCTTCCCCGCGAGGCTCACCGCGGCCTCCCAAGGCATGTTTCGGGCCGCGGGGGCTGGTTCCCGCGGCGTCCTGCCGTGGCTCTACCGCGGCGTCGCGTGGAGCGCGCCGCTGCTGCGCCGGGCCCTGCAGTCGAAGCCGGAGGGTGCCGCGATGACCCGCACGACCGTCGTCGCGACGCGGATCTCCGGCGGCCACGCCCTCAACGCCGTGCCGGAGCGCGCCGAGGCGATCCTGAATGCGCGGATCCTCGCGGGCGAGTCGCTCGCCGGCACCCTCGATCGCCTCCGTGCCGCGACCGGCGACGCCGGTGTCGAGGTCGAGCTCGTCTCCGGCTGGGAGCCGGCGCCGATCGCCCCGACCGACGGGCCGGGCTGGGACCGCCTCGTGTCGACGATCGCCGAGGTCTTCCCCGACGTCGTGCCGACCCCGTACGGGCAGACCGGCGCGACGGACTCGAGGTCGTTCGCGATCCTCACCCCGGCCGTCTACCGCTTCACACCGTTCGACCTGTCGGACGCGGAGCGCGCGGCGCTGCACGCGGTCGACGAGCGCATCCGCGTCGATGCCTGGCTCGCCGGGATCGCCTTCTACCGCGCATTCCTCGCCGGCTGCTGACCCGCAGCAGTCCCCCGCCTGGCGCCGGAAACCGGCGCGAGGCTCAGAACTTGCGGCCGGGGTTGAGGATGCCGTTCGGGTCGAAGGCGGCCTTGAGGGCGCGCTGCAGCTCGAGGCGGCGGGGGTCGAACTGCGTGCGGACGGCCTCGAGCTTCTCGACGCCGACGCCGTGCTCGCCGGTCACGGTGCCCTCGAACTCGGCGGCGAGCTCGAGCATGAAGTCGAGCACCTGCTGGGCCTGCGGCTCCTCGCCGGGCTGGTGGAAGACGACGGGATGGAGGTTGCCGTCGCCGACGTGGCCGCTGATCGACACCTCGACGCCGGCCTCGGCCGCGAAGGCGAGGACCTGCTCGCCGAACTCGCGCAGCAGCGAGCGCGGGATGGCGGCGTCGGAGTGGAGGTGGCCGGGCCGGTACGCGTTCGTCGCGGGGTTGAGGAGTCGACGGGCCTTGAGCAGGCGCTCGGTGTCGGCGGGCGTCGCGGCGCGCTGAATCGTGAGCGCGCCGTTCGCGCGGAACGCGGCCTCGAAGCCGTCGAGATCCTCCTCCGCACCGATGTGCTCGTCGGTCACGGCGACGAGCCACGCCTCGGCGTCCGCCGGGAGGTCGACCTCCGCGGAGAACTCGCGGAGCGCCCTGATCGCGAGCCCGTCGATGAGCTCGAGCGTCGACGGCAGCCGCCGGCCGCTTGCGACCGCGTTCGCGGCGTCGAGTGCGTCGCCGAGGCTCGCGAACGTCGCGGTCACGGCGAGCGGGGGCCCCGGCGCGGGACGCAGCGCGAGCGTCACCTCGGTGACGACGGCGAGCGTCCCCTCCGAGCCGATGATGAGGTCGGTGATGTCGAGCCCGGACACGTCCTTCGCCGTGCGGGCGCGCGTCGTCATGATCGAGCCGTCGGCGAGGACGATCTCGAGCGAGCGCACCGAGTCCCGCGTGACGCCGTACTTGATGCAGCGCATGCCGCCCGCATTCGTCGCGACGGAGCCGCCGATCGAGGCCATCTCGACCGAGCCGGGGTCCGGCGGGTAGAAGAGCCCCTGCGCGGCGACCTTGTGCTGCAGCTCCTCGATGAGCACGCCCGGCTGCACGACGGCGATGCGCTCGAGCCCGTCGATGATCTCGATGCGGCGCATGCCGGAGAGGTCGAGGAGGATCGCGCCCGCGATCGCGTTCGAGGCGCCCGTGACGGAGCTCCGCGAGCCCTGCGGCACGACGGGGGTGCGCGTCTCGTTCGCGATGACGAGCACCTTCGAGACCTCCTCGGCGCTGCGGACCTTGACGAGCGCGAGTGCGTCGGGCGACCACGGCTCCTGGCTCTGGTCCCGTGAGTGCTCGACGACGACCGCGCGGTCGGTGACGACCGCCCCCTTCGGGAGCGCGAGGGTCAGGCGATCGAGGACGGCGTCGGTGGTCACCCGACGAGCCTACTCAGCGGGCGGAGCCCCGAGGATCTCGCGCGTGCGGACGACATCGGCGCGCATCGCGTCGATGAGCGCCTCGACCCCGTCGAAGCGCTCGATGCCGCGCAGCCGCTCGACGAACTCGACGGCGATCCGGTGCCCGTACAGGTCGAGGTCGGCATCCAGGAGGTGTGCCTCGACCCGTCGGTCGGCGACGTCGCCGAACGTGGGGTTGTCACTCACCGAGATGGCGGCGGGATGGCGGCGGCCGTCGGCTGTCGCCCAGCCCGCGTACACGCCGTCGGCCGGCACGACGTCGAACTCGCCGAGCTCGAGGTTCGCGGTCGGGAAGCCGAGCTCGCGACCGCGGGACTCCCCGTGCACGACGACGCCGACGACGACGGGCGGCGCGCCGAGGAGCTCGGCGGCGCCACTGACGTCCCCCGCGAGGATGAGCTCGCGAATGCGCGTCGAGGACGCCCTCGGCTCGGTCGCCGTCCCGACGAGGTCGAGCTCGACGACCTCGAAGCCGTGCTGCTCGCCGAGCCGCCGCAGCACCTCGACGTCGCCCTCGCCGCGGTGGCCGAAGCGGAAGTCCGAGCCGACGCACACGACCCTGGCGCTCAGCTGTGCCGCGAGCAGCTCTCGGACGAACTCCTCGGCGGACTCCGCCGCACGGGCCTCGTCGAAGCGCAGCACGACCGCGGTGTCGAGCCCGGTCTCGGCGAGCCGCTCGAGGCGGGTCGAGAGGCTGAGCAGGCGCTTCGGCGCCGAGTACGGCCGGATGACCTCGTGCGGATTGCGGTGGAAGGTGACGACGATCGACTCGAGCCCGAGCTCGCGGGCCTTGGCGACCGCGGCGCCGAGCACCGCGCGGTGGCCGATGTGGACGCCGTCGTACTTGCCGATCGAGACGACCGATCCCGAGGAGATGCGCGGCGGGAACGGCTCCTCGAAGATCCTCATCGCGAGGTCCGGGTCGCGGCGCTCGGGCGACTGCGCCACAGGTAGAGCAGGCCGAGCACGGGCAGCACGAGCGGGATGAAGAGGTAGCCGTAGCCGAACCACGACCACACCGAGTCGTCGGGGAAGAGGTCGGGGCGCAGCGCACTCAGGGTGCCGACCGCGAGCACGCCGATCATCTCGAAGCCGACGGCGACCCAGGCGACCCGCCGCCACACGGGCGTGCCGACCGCGAGCGCGATCGTCGCGACGATGTACACGACGCCCGCGACGACGGACAGCGAGTACGCGAGCGGCGCCTCGTCGAACTTCGTGACGAGCTGGAAGACGGAGCGGCCGGTCGCGGCGAGCGCGAGGATGCCGTAGACGACGACGAGGACGCGTGCGGCGCCGGTCATCCGACGGGCGGGGGTCGGGGTCTGGGTCGTCGTCTCGGTCACGGTGGTCAAGCGTATTCGGCTCAGGCGAGCTGGACGACCCAGATCGTGTGCATCCGGAGCATCATGACCGCGATCGCCATGGCGGCGACGGCGAGGATGAGCGAGGCCCAGCGGCTGCGCTCGATGAGGGCCCACACGATCGCGGCGGGCGGGATGACGAGCGCGGTGCCGAGATACATCCAGAACTCGAGGAGGCTGCCGGTCGGCTCGTTGCCGACATTCGGCGCGACGATCGCGACGACGGCCTGCGCGACGAGCACGAGCTCGATGAGCGCGACGCCCCCGACCATGAGATCGTTCGGCCCCTGCCGCGCGATCGCGAAGCCGATGCAGGTGAGTCCGACGATGAGGCCCAGGATGATCTGCGCCCAGGTGAACCATTCGATCACGAGACACCATCCTGCACCGGGAAGTTCGTGAGCACCTTGGTGCGCCCCCGTTCGATCGCGATGAGCCCCACGAGTCGGCCGTCCGGGTCGAGCGCCGCGACGATGTCCGCGTCCGCGGCATCGACCTCGAGTCGCTTGCCGTTCGCGAGGTCGGCGGCCTGCGCGGCATCGAGCGAGAGGGTCGCGAACAGCCGCGCGGCGACTTCGGCCGGGTGTCGGAGATGAATGCGCGCCGGTGCGCCCGCCTCGTCCCGCGCTCGCCACTCGGGCACCGGCTCCGCCTCGTCGATCGAGAAGGGCCCGATCGCGGTCCGGCGCAGCCGTATGAGGTGCCCGCCGACGCCGAGGCCCTCGCCGAGGTCGCGCGCGAGCGCCCGGATGTACGTGCCCGAGGAGCAGTGCACGCGCACGTCGAGGTCGATGCGCGGGCCGGCACGCCGACTGTCGAGGAGGTCGAAGGCGTGGATCGTCACGGGCCGCGCCGCGAGCTCGACGGTCTCTCCCTCGCGGACGCGCTGATGGGCGCGCACGCCGTCGACCTTGATGGCGCTCACGGCGCTCGGGCGCTGCGAGATGTCGCCCGCGAGGGCCGCGATGCCGGCGGCGATCGCCGCGTCGGTCACGCCCGAGGCATCGGCGGCGGCGATGCGCTCGCCGTCCGCGTCGTCGCTCGTCGTCGCCTCGCCGAGCCGTATCGTCGCCTCGTACACCTTGTCGAGCCCGACGAGGTGCGTGAGCAGCCGCGTCGACGGGCCGACGCCGAGCAGGAGGAGACCGGTCGCCATGGGGTCGAGCGTGCCGGCGTGGCCGACCTTCTTCGTCCCCAGCGCCCGACGCAGCCTCGCGACGGCGTCGTGGGAGGTGATGCCACCGGGCTTGTCGAGCAGCGCGATGCCGCCGTGCGTCGTCGTGCCCTCGCCCACCGTGCCAGGCTAGCCCGCCGCGGTCGAAGGGCGGCGCACGCCCGGCTCGAGCCGGGCGGTCGCGATGATCCGGTCGAAGAGGCCGAGCATCTCATCGGCGATGTCGACGAGGGGCGTGTCGAAGAACACGTCGATGAGCTCGCGAGTCCCCGGAATGGGGATCCAGTACTGCGTGAGCAGTCTGGGTGTCGACGGCACGAGGTCGACGGCGCCGGTACCGGCATCGATGAGCGAGCCCGGTGCGCGGCGGATCCGATGCTGCCGCAGGGCGGTCGCGCCGAGCGCGCGCACCCGGCGCAGCACCCGGTCATCGTCGGCATCGAGGGCATTGACGATCGCGGTCGCGCGCTCGAGGTCGTCGATCACCGTGGCCGGGTCGCCGCCGAGCGGGTCCCCCGTGTCCATCCGGAAGGGCTCGAAGGTGATGAGGACGCACGGCAACGGCGTCTCGGGGTCGAGGCGCAGGCCGACCTGCAGCTCCGTCGCGCCGCCACCGCGCAGCAGCCGTGTGCTGCGCAGGAGCTCGGCCCGGATCCGGCCGCGGAGCGCGTCCGCCTCGACCGCTGACGCCTCGGGCCCGGTCGCGACGGCGGCGAGCGCCTGCGCGACCGCACCGCAGTCGCGTCGGACGGCGGCGGCCGACGCGAGCAGCTCGACCCGCCGCCACTCCCCCGGCGGGTCGAGTCGGAGACGGGCCGACCCCTGCGGGTGCGGGGCGCCGGCAGCGGCGAGCGGGCTCATTCCTGCCATGTGTAGTACCTCGTCCTGGTCTGCTCCCGGGCGGCGTAGAAGGCGGCGAGCCCGGGGTGCGTCGCCGTCACGGTCGCCGCGTGGCGGCGGAGGGTCGCGTCGTACTCACGGGCGCTGTGGATGCCGGGCATCCCCTCGGCGGAGCCGATCGAGGCGTCACGGAGGGTCGTCCAGGACGGGTGCTCGGCACGGGGCGCGCGGGCGCCGCCGTCGCGCTCGAGTCGGGTCACGGGATCACCGAGGTGCTCGACGGCGACGACCGGCACCGACGCCGGGACGGGCATGGCGTCGATCGGTGCGCCCGCGGCGACGACACCTGCCCATGCGTAGCCCTCGCGATGCGCCGCGAGGTGCGCCGCCATGATGCCGCCCTGGCTGAACCCGACGAGCAGGACCGGGTCCTGCGCCCCGACGCCGGCGTCGCGCATGGCCGCGAGCACGCCGCGCTCGTACTGCGTGCGCACGGCGGGCGCGAGCACGAGCGCGAGGTTCGCGTCGAGATCGTTCACGGCGCCGGCATCGGCGCCGCCGAGCGACCAGTCCTGGGTGCTCGGCAGCGCGATGCGCCACCGCACCTCGCCGTCGGTCCCGCGGACCTCGGTGATCTTGACGACGGTCCGTGACTCGCGACCGAGCGCGTCGACCTCCGCGGCCTCGACGAGCGCCTCCGCAGGACCCAGGGGCGACGGCGTCGGCGGGACCTCCAGCCGCTCGACCTGCGGGTCGGGTGCGCTCGCCTCGGCGATGATCCTCGTGCGGATGACCGCGCCGAGCGCGGCCGCGATCCCGCCGAGCATCGCGAGCTCGAGCGGCCGGCCGAGAGACATGACGAGTCGACCGCCGAGCGCGAGCGCCCCGGCCACGAGGAGGGACTCCCACATCGTGGCGAGCGCCAGGTCGACGGCGAGGTCGCGCGCGCGCTGCGCGGTCCGCAGCCACGACTCCTCGCCGCCGCTCAGGGCCGGTCCTGGCGGCAGGGGGGAATCGCGCAGGCCGTCGCGCAGGCCGGCATCGACGCCGAGGCGTGCGATCGCGAGGTCGGCCGCCTCGTCCCGGAGCCGGACGGCGCCGCGGTGCTCGGCCGCGGCATCCTGGTGCCGCCGCTCGAGGTCGGCGAGACGCTCGCGGGCCGCGGCGATCGCGAGCTCGAGGTCGACTCGCTCGCCGATGGCGACGAGCGCCCGCTGCCGCTCGAGCTCCGCGACACGGTCGGCGACGGCGGCGAACTCCGCCTCGAGCGCGCGACCCAGCGCGTCGGCATCGGCCGCGCGGCGCTGCGCCGCGGCGAGCGCCGCCGCGTAGTCGTCGAGCG
>CAKUJB010000005.1 GCA_934661165.1 uncultured Microbacteriaceae bacterium
GCGCCTCTGTAGCTCAGTGGATAGAGCGCCTCCGTCCTAAGGAGGGCGTCGGGAGTTCGAATCTCTCCAGGGGCACCGTGTCCGGCGTTCCGCGCATGCCCTGCGTTCCGTCTGTGGTGCGTGCAGGGCGGGGCGGGCCCGCCTTCACGTCGCACACCCCGCCGGAGCGCAATCCCCCGAAAAGGGTGGACATTGCCATGGCCGCCGCCGCCGACCCCGGCTACCGTCGAATGCGTGGGGGGATCTCCGCGCTACGCCATAGACTCGCGCGCCACTCGGCCGCGCGGCGGCTTCCTGCGCGCGCACACACTGCGACCGGGGCCGCTGCGTGCCGCATTCGTCCTCCTGACGGCGCTCGCGATCGCCGCGAGCGGCGTGCTCCTCGGGCCGATGCCGAAGGCGTTCGCCGCCGCGGGCGAGGAGACGACGTGGATCGGCCCGGACACCGGAGGCGACTGGGCGACCGGGTCGAACTGGACGAACGGCAGGCCGGTCGACGGCTCGATCGTCATCTTCGACACCCCGGTCCAGATCGAGCCCTTCAACGACGATCTCGTCGGCGCGACGCTCGAGTTCCGCCCCGGCTCCTCGGGCGCGCGGCTCTCCGCGAACCACGAGTATCGGCCCGGGCGGATCGTCGTCGGCGAGGGCGTGAGCGTCGAGCTCGCCCTCCGACTGCTGCGCGTCGGCCAGTACAGCGAGCTGACGATCGCGATGTCGGACGAGTCCTCGCTGCTGCTGACCCGCCAGGTGCAGCCCGTCGTCAACGTCGAGTCGACGAAGCTTGTCGACGGCGTCGGCCCGCAGCAGGCGGATTTGACGAATGCGGTGATCCGCATCGGCAGCGGCACATGGCAGACCGAGCAGTTCAGGCTCGGCGGCAATGTGCGCCTCGAGATGGACAAGGTCATCGGCCCGAGCAACGTCGGACCGGTCGTCGCCCCGGTCGCCGCGACGACCGAAACCGCGAGTCCGTCCGCCGGGCAGCTCGTCTGGCTTCGCGATCAGCAGCTCTACCAGGACGCCGAGCTCGTCCTCACGCACGGCCTCACGGCGCACCTCAATGGCCGGACGCAGTCGCTCCACGCCCTCGCCTTGACGGACACGACCGCATCGCTCGGCGACGGCGGCCGGCTCGTGCTCGCCGGCTCCGGCGGCGACCCCGCCATGATCGCCGCCTCCGGCGCGGGCACGAGCACCATCACGGGCGGCACGGTCGAACTCGGCGGCAGCCTGGGGGGCATCATCATGCTCGACCAGGGCGCGCTCGAGATCCAGTCGACCCTCACCGGTACGCAGGGCGCCGGCATCGTCCTCGGGGACGGCACGACCCTCGTGCTCACGGACGCCTGCGGCCTCACCGGTGAGATCCAGGTCGAAGGCACCGGCACGATCATCGCGACGAACGGCATCGGCGGCACCGTTCGACTCGATCCCGGCGCGACGTATGTCGACGGCTCGCTCGGCGAATGCGCGTCGACGACCGTCCCGCCCGGCCCGCCGACGCAGCTGCGCGCGATCGCGCTCGAGGACCGCATCGGCGCGACGCTCACCTGGACGTGGCCGACCGTGTACGGCACGAACTCGATCACCGGCTTCGAGGTGTACCGTTCGGCGGACCCGACGGCCCTCGGCACCAAGATCGCCGATGTCCCGCCGGCCGGCAACATCCTCAAATACGTCGACGAGTGGTCGGAGGACGACTACCTCGAGGGCTGGACGACGTACTACTACCGCGTGCGGGCCGTGAGCATGACCTCGCTCGGCGCCGTCTCGGCGCAGGTCTCGGTTGTGACGCTCGGCAAGCCGCCCGCGCCGAGCACGGTGCGCGTCCTCAACGGCTCCGGCAAGGTGAAGCTCAGCTGGACGCCGTCCTCGTCGCCGAACGTCAACGGCTACCGCATCTACCGCTCGTCGGCGTACGCCGCGCCGACCGCGGACGACCCGTGGGCCGGTGCGGACGCACCCGCGTGGACCACGCCCTTCGGCGCCGACGGCGACTGGGTGCTCGTCGACGACGTCGGCCACTGGCAGCTCGAGTACCTCGACGATCTCGACGACGCCACCGCGGCGGCGACGGACACCGTGAGCACCCCCGCCTTCCCGCTCGAGCGCTCGTGGAACTACTACGTGACGGCGTACACCGACGGCTTCGGCGAGAGCGACCCCCCCGTCGTCGTCGCGGGCACGCCCTCCTCACAGCTCGAGCTGACGATGAGCGTCTTCCAGGAGGTCGACGCCTACCCGGGCACGACCGCGGTCTTCGCCGCCGACGTGTCGAACCTCGGCGAGGGCCCGACCTCGTCCGACATCACGATGCGGCTGCTCATCCCCAGCGCATTCCCCGTCAGCGTCCTCGACCCCGGCTCGCAGGCGTGGGTGCCGGTCACCACCGACACGCCGGCCGATGGCGACGGCGACGGGGTCGCCGACTGGACCTGCGGCGTCTCGACGATCGGCGACGCCGCGATGCTCCGCTGCGCCTATGCCGCGGGTCTCGCCGGCATGACGACCTCGGCGCCGCTGCCGTTCGCGCTCGACATCCCCGTCGACGCCGCACTCGGCACCGTGCGGATCAGCTACTCGGTGTCCGGCTCGAACTCCTCCGGCGAGCTCGGCGCGGGCAGCGCGAAGCCGTTCGCCTTCGAGGTCGAGGCGATCCGCCGCGCCGCGCTCGAGCTGCACACCGCATTCGACGGCTCGCTGAGCGCCGATCCGGCGAACCCCGCGCGCATCGCCGTGACGCTCCTGAACTCCGGCACCGCGGCGACGGTCGGCGCCCCGACGGTCGTCGTCGACGTGCCGACGGACACGCGCCTGGGCTCGGGCCACGGCACGGACGCCTGGTCGTGCGCGCAGGCGAGCACGGGTGCCGACATCGTGTGCCTCGCCGATCCGGCCTTCATCGTCGGCGGCGTGCTCCTGGCCGGCGCCGCGGCGCCGGAGCTCATCATCCCGCTCCTCACGCCCGAGACGCCGTGGTCGGCCGGGGCGCGCGAGGCGCTCCCGATCGGCGTCGCGGCGAGCGCCGAGGACGCGTACGGCCCCGTCGTCGCCGAGGCGCAGCTCATGGGCACGCCGCTCGTCGGCGAGGCGCCGGCACTGCTCGTCGACGTCCAGGCGAGCGACCCCGCCGCGCTGCCGTCCGGCCGCAGCGCCTTCCGCCCCGTCGTGACGAACGGCGGCGGCGACACCGTCAGCGCACCCCTCGTCTTCACCCTCCGCCTGCCGGCCGGCGTGACCCTCGACCTCGCGACGGTCACGGCGGGCTGGTCCTGCGCGCAGGCCGCGACGAGTGTCGAATGCGCGTCCTCGGCCAGTCGGGTGCTCGCGCCCGGGCAGGTGGTCACCGGTCCGCTGCTCACGACGGTCCCGCTGTCCGACGCGCTCGTCGCCGCCGGGCACTGGCACGTCAGCGTCCACGCGAGCCACGGCGGCATCACGAGCGAGCCCGTGCAGGGTCTCGTCGAGATCGCGTCGCCCCCGCCGCCGGCCGTGTCGAGCCTGACGATCCAGCCGCGTCATGCGCCGCTGCGCAGCGGCCAGCGCTCGAGCGCGACCGTGACGCTCGCGGGCGACTCGGCCGCCGGGACCGCCGCTGCCCGCTCGTTCGCCGCACTCCTGCCGAGTGCCGTCACGGCGACCGGGGTCGAGGTGACGCTGCAGGGCTTCGGTGCGACGAGCGCCGAGGCGTGGGGCGAGTGCCGGATCGTCCTGGCAGCCGACGGCCCGTTCCCCGGCGCCGGCGACGCGGTCGTCTGCATCACGACGACCCCGGTGCCGCAGGGCGCGTCCGCGCAGGTCGAGATCGCGTTCGACGCAGGTCAGCACGTCGAGGGCGAGCTGTCGTTCGTCACGGGGTTCCTCGCCGCCGCCACGCACACCGCTGGCGTCGACGCGCTGATCGCCGCCGGGAGCGGGGCGCTGCTCGAGGCGAGCACCGCGGGGGTCGACGGCATCGCATTCCTCGCGGATGCCGGGCCAGCGCAGTCGGTCGAGCCGACGGTCATCGTCGCCGAGCCCGGCGAGGAGCCCGAGATCGTGCCGACGACGGTGCGGCTCGCGGGGGCCGTGACGGGCGCCGGCACGACCCCGGTCGCGTACTGCTGGGAGCAGGTGTCCGGGCCGGCCGTCACGTGGGTCGCCGGCACGGGCGATGCCGCGGTCGTGCCGGGCGCCGCGGGGCTCCCCGAGTTCCCGGCGGGCGCCCCGGCCGACTGCGCCCCGGGCGGCTTCGACGCCGCGACCGACCACTGGTTCGGCGAGGCCGCGACGTTCCTCGCGCCCGGCGTCCGCGACGGCGCCGAGGTGACGCTCCGACTCCACGCGACCGACGGCACGGTCGTCGCCGTCGCCATGACGACCGTGACGGTCGGGCCGGCGGGCAACTCGGCGCCGATCATCACGGGCATCGAGGTGCTGCGGCACGACGGCGCGGACTGGGTCGCCGTCGCCGATCCGACGGCGCCGCAGACGCCCGGCACGTCGATGCGGCTGCGCGTCGCCGTGACCGACGCCGACGGCGACCGCGTCCACCTCACTCCCTGGCTCATCGCGCCGAGGTCCGCCGGCATCGTCTTCACCGCGCAGCCGTCCGCCGACCCGGGCGTGCTCATCACCGACTTCCGCTGGCCGACCGGGGTCACCCAGCTCGACCTCGGCGTGACGGCGGCCGACGGGCTGACCGGGCCGACCGGCTCGCCGTCCGTCGCGACCGAGACGCTCAGCCTCGGCCCGAGCCCCGCCACTGCACCGGCACCGGAGGCCTCGCGGCCCGGCTACAACCTGCCGGTCACGGCGTCGTGGCGCGTCGCGCCGGGTCTCGACCTCGAGGGCTGGGTCGCGAACGGCCCGATCGATGTCGCGGCGGGCCACTTCCCGGTCGGCACGGAGCTCGTGCACCCGCTCGCGATCCCGGACCCCGACGCGGAGCCCGACCCCGACGCCGAGCCGGCGCGGGAGAGCCTCTGGGAGCACGCGCCGCTCACCCTGAGCCGCATCCACCTCGAGATCGTCGACGTCGCCCCCGTCGGCTGCGCGGTCGCGGCGAACGCCCCCGCGGACGCACTCATCCTCGCGCTCGACGCGCGCGCTGACATCGACTGGAACGGCCTCGCGCCCGCCGCGAGCGAGTTCGCCTTCGACGTCGTCGGCTGCATCGTCGTCGGGGTCGGGTGGAACCTCACGAACGCCGCCCCGATCAAGCGCATGGACATCGAGGACGTGCCGAAGACGCTGTCGTTCCGCGACGTGTCGTTCTTCGCGAGCCGGACGCATGGGGCCGACGGCGAGGAGCGCTTCGAGTTCGTCGGCACCGCGCAGTCGCAGGGCGCCGACGGGCCGGCGAAGATGGTCGTCTGGGTGCCGGACATGGACGAGCCCGGCTACGGCTCGACCCGGTTCGCGCTGTGGATCGAGACGCGAATGCCGGACCTCTCGCTCTACTACGGCGGCGACGGCTACCTCCTCTACACCCCGATCGCGCTCAACTCGCTCTCCGAGATCCCCGGATTCAGGCTCGACCGCGGCTCGAACGACAGCCCGGAGGAATGCACGGGGTCGCCGACGCGGCAGGAGGATCTGCCCGCCCCGGCCGGCTTCAGCGGCATCACGCGCTACGCCGTCGACCCGCTCTTCTGCGAGCTCGTCGCCGGCATCGGCCTCGACATGGCCGGCACGATGCCGATGATCACGCCGATCACCGCCGTCCCGCGCGGCACGATCTACCTCTCGGGCGGCGAGCACACGCTCTTCCGCGACTCGGCGACGGGGATCGCGGCGACGATGACGGGCATCCGCGTCGTGTACAGCCCGCTGCTCATCCAGGTCATCTCCGACGGGCAGCTCCAGCTGCCGAGCCTCCTGCAGACGCTGACGGAGGGCAAGCAGGGCGCCGCCTCGGACCGCTCGCTGCTCGACGTGAGCATCGGCCTCACCTTCGGCACGAACTTCGTGAAGGAGCAGACGCTCCAGGCCTTCATCCAGAAGACGGGCGACCCGTGGGTGGACGCGATGGGCGTGCCGGGGCTCGACGTCGGCGACCTCATCCTGCAGGGCGGCATCACGCTCGAGCAGGACCTCGTCACCACGGTGCGGCGGTCGTACGTCGCCTACCCCGACTGGGCGTTCCGCGCCGAGGTCATCGGCCTGCCGAAGCTCATCGAGGACCTTTTCGGGATCGTCGGCGACGAGCCGATCGTCATCTCCTCGCGGATCAGCAAGCAGTCGCCGATCTGGGATCTGCAGCTCGGCATCGTCGACGGCAACGCATTCATGAAACCGCTGCGGGTCGCCGGCCCGCAGGCGGCCGAGGTCCTCACGATCGACGGCGCGCACCTCATCATCTCGCCGTTCGGCGGCACCATCGGCGACCGCATCTATCCGTGGGGCGTGACCGCCGAGTTCGCGCTCGAGATCTACGGTCTGGATCTCGAGGTCATGGCCCACGCCGATCTCTGGGGGGCGAAGCTCGACGGTCGGATCGAGGTCGGCACCTGGTCGGCGGGCGGCGTGAAGATGCAGCGGTCGTGGGTCGACTTCGCCCTGTCCGCCCTCGATCCCTACGCCTCGTTCGACTTCATGTCGCCGACCGGCTCCGATGGCAGCAAGATGGTCGACCTGATCTTCGGCGTCGAGGTCGGCCAGACGAAGCGCGCTGGCGAGGACGACGACGAGTCGTCGATGGCGATGGTGTCGACCGTGACGCCCGCGGGCGGCGCACCGCCCGTCGCGACGATCGCAGCGCCGAGCCCGGCGCCGCGCGCGGTCACCGATGACGACATGCGCATCACGCTCGACTTCAGCGCCTCCCTCGAGGACATGAGTCTCGGCGGCGTCGCGACGATTCACGACGTCGAGATCTGGTCGTATCGCGAGATCCCGCTCAGTGTCGGCCTCCGGGTGCCGCCCGCCGCATTCGCCTTCGGCATGAGCGGGACGGTCGGCATCTTCGGCCATGAGGTCTCGGTCATCGGCTCCGTCGACATGGACTCGAGCGGTCTCAAGGGCTACGACCTCGTCGGCGCCTCCGAGCCGCTCAACGTCGCCGGCACATCGCTCACGGGCGTTGGCTGCGGGGACGTGAGCGGGATCCTCCCCGACGGCGCCGCACCGCCCGAGTTCCCGACGAACGGCCCGTGCCTGCGCGTCTCGATCCGCCCCGGCACGCAGGATCCCATCCGTGTCGGGATGAGCGGCTCGCTCATCGTGCCGGGCGCGGGCCTCGAGGCGACCTTCGACGGCACCGTCGACGGCACCGGCCTGGCGATTCCGGTCGCGACGGTGCGGCTCACGAGCGCGATCACGGCGAGCATCACCGACGCCCGCTTCTACTTCGGCCCGCGGGTCGCGGCGGGCCTCGTCACGGACACGAATGCGTCAGGCGGCACCGTCGTCGTCGGCAACGGCGACTTCCGGCTGCGCGGTGCGGCGAACGCGACGCTGCTCGGCGGCTTCGGCGCTCGGCTCGACGTCGACCTCGGGAAGATCGGCTCGGCCGCGTGGGCGAACGCCGAGGCGGAGCTCGCGCTCTTCAAGGACACGAAGTCGCCGATCCAGTCGAGCGTCCGCCTCGCGGGCTCCTTCGCGAAGGAGGGCAGCGGCTACGCCTGGTCCCTCGAGGGCGTCGGCAGCGTCGACATCTCAGGATTCCAGCTGATCGGGGTCGAGTTCTCGATGGGCCAGACGCCGAGCCGGACGTGGTTCACGCTCGCCGGCGACCTCCGGGCCGGGCCGGTCACCGCGAGCATCGCGGGCGACCTGGTGTGGGCCGACGGGGTGCGCTTCGAGCTCGTCGGCACCGCGTCGATGCGCCTCTTCGGCTCGACCTCCGCATCCGCGACGCTGACGCTCGAGTACGGCCCGAAGACGAAGCTCACGCTGGGCATCCCGCCGAAGCTCTCCGTCAGCAAGCCGACCTTGACCGCCACCCTCGCCTTCGGCGGCGGGCTCGCGGGTCTCGTCCGGCTGGGCGGCAGCGGGACGATCTCGGCGAACGGCGACTTCTGCGTCTCCGGCGAGGCGAAGATCGTCGAGGTGAAGGGCGTGGCGAAGGTCTGCCACCAGGCCGGAAAGTGGAGCGGGGAGGCCCGCGCCGAGGTGTGGAGCGGCATGCACGTCGCGGCCGCGCTCACCTCGATGAACGACTTCATCGCGGCGGCGAAGGTCTCGCTGCCGACGGTGAAGAAGAACGTCAACCTCACCTACGCGGGCGTCGGCCTCAGCGGCGACTTCGTCGTCCGCGACATGTTCCTCACGCTCGGGATCGCGAGCAAGGCCGGCTCCGTCTGCGTCGAGACGAACAAGAAGGGCAAGTGCACCGAATCGGTGAGCTTCTCCCGCGCGGGTCTGTACGTGAGCGCGTCCGCGAAGTTCAAGGTGCACGGCTGCGCGAAGGGCGGGGCCCTCGGCAGCAAGTGCGACAACTGGACCACGAACGCGAAGTTCACCGCGAACCCGGTGAAGTTCTGCGGCTCGAAGTCGTTCACGCTCATCAAGAGGTGGACGATCGCCGGCTGCTACGAACCGCCCTCGAAGCTCTACACGACGATGTGACCGGACCACGACGATGATGACCAGCATGCACACCTCGAGGCCCGCGACCGCCTGGCGGTGGATCGTGCTCGCCGTCGTGGGCGCGCTCGTCGCCGCGGCGGCCGTCGTCGTGCTCACGCAGCCGCAGCGCGCGCTGTCCGAGGGGGCGACGAATGCGCACAGCGCGGTCGCCGACGCGCTCCGGCTCGACATCGGCACGAGTGTGCTCCAGGGCGACACGGCGGGGATGGCCGGGGTGCAGGGCGACGGGGCGACGGTCGGCCAGGTGCTCTGGTATCAGTGGCGCCCCAACGCGGCCGACGCGGCGTCGCCGGGCGGCGCAGCGTACGTCCTCTACGACAGCGGCGACGCCGCACCCGCGGCCGTGCAGCTCCGGATCGGTCCGGAGGCCGCCGCCCACGGCGACCTCAGCGCGCCGCTGACGCCGACGACGTCCGATCCCGCCGCGGGCGCGTACGAGTTCGAGCTGCCGTCGCTGGCTCCCGGCGAGTTCTTCTATCTGGGCATCGAGACGGCCTCGCCCGGCGCATTCCTCATGTCGATCTGGCAGCCGACGCCGGGCGGGCCGCCGAACGACAACCTCGTCAACGCGGAATCGCTCGACCTGGTCGTCAACGGCAACCTCGACGGCGTCGACGTCCCGCTGGCGGCGGGCACCGCGGCGATGTCGACGTTCGAGCTCGATGACGACGGGGTCGACGAGCCGAATGCCGCCGGCGGCGTCGGCTCGGTCTGGTACTCGTGGGTCGTGCCGCAGGATGGCGCGGAGGTGGAGATCTCGCTCGGCAGCGGCACCGCCGCACTCCACGCGTACCAGCGCCTCGATGCCGCGGGCGGCGGGGACGACGGCGCCGTCGTCGACACGACGCTCGACGAGCTGCCGGCCGACGCCGGCGCCTGGACGGCGCCGGACACCGCCGCGGCCGGGCAGTTCGACCCGAGCGTGCTCGCCCCACGAGCGGACCTCGTCGCGGGCGGCGTCGCGACGCTCACCGGGACCGCGGGCGATGCGCTGCTCCTGCAGGTCATCGGGAACGAGCCCTTCACCCTGCTCGGCAACGTCCGGGGCATCGTCGCGCCCGACTTCGACGCGCCGGTCTGGAGCTGCACGAGCGCGGTCTCGACCGGCGGCGCCGACTGGGCGCGCACGTGGTCGGGGGAGACCGAGACCCCGGTCGTCATCGACTGCGAGGTCGAGGACGCCGGCGGGCTCCTCGACCCCGAGACCGACTGGTACACGCCCGTCTCGGCGACCGAGGGCCTCGTGACGCTCACCGTCTCCGCGCCCGCGGGGACGGCCACCAGCCGCGCCTACCCGGAGGTCCGGCTCGTCTGCGACCTGTCGGACAACTGCGTGCAGATCGGTGTCGGCACCTCGGTGCAGATCGACAACGCCCCGCCCGCGCTCAGCTGCGACCCGGTGCCGACCGCGTGGCTCCACGGCGCCGACGCGACGCCGCCCGACGGCACCGTGTCGAGCACGATCGCCTGTGCGGCGAGCGATGCCGACAGTGGGCTCGCCGTCCCGGCGGACGCCGCCTTCGACCGGATCGCGACGCTCGACGCGACGACACCGGCGGAGGACGCCGCCGTCGAGTACACGGGGCACGCCGACATCTGCGACCTCGCCGGCAACTGCGTGTCGGTCCCGGCGATCGCCGCGGCGAAGCTCGACCGCAAGGCACCGGTCATCACGTGCGGCACGTACGTCGTCCCGCCGAGCGGCTGGCACCGCGATGACGTGCGCGTCGACTGCGCCGCGGTCGACGGCGGCTCCGGGCTCGCCAACGCCGCGCAGGCGACGACGACGATCACGACGAATGTGCCGGCCGGCACCGTCGACGCGGCCGCGTCCTCCGCAGCGGCGCAGGTGTGCGACGTCGTCGGCAACTGCGCGGAGCTGCCGCGGCTCACCGATGTCCGGATCGACCGCGCGGCGCCCGTCATCACGTGCGACCCGCTCGCGCCGTGGACGCGCGGGACGAGCGCGACCCTCCACTGCACCGCGACCGACCAGGTCGAGGGCGCCGGGCTCGCTGACAGCGCCGACGCCGACTTCACGGTCGAGCTCGCGATCGCCCCGGGCGCCGAGGCGACGGGCCTGCGGCCCGAGCCGCGCAGCGTCTGCGACGCCGCGGGCAACTGCGCCGACCTGCCCGCGCTCGCCGGCGTCGGCCTCGACGACCTCGCGCCAACCGTCGTGTGCGCCGCGGGGCCGACCACCTGGCTCCGCGCCGACGCGACCGTCGCCTGCACCGCGGTCGACGGCGGCAGCGGACTGGCCGACCCGGCCGACGCCGCGTTCGACCTCACGACCGAGTTCGTCGGCAGCGCGAGCGAGACGGTCGCATTCGTGGCGCCGAAGCCGGAGATCTGCGACGCCGTCGGCAACTGCGCCGCGGTGCCGCTGCCCGAGCCGGTGCGCATCGACCGGGTCGACCCGGCGGTGAGCTGCGTGAAGCCCGTCGACGGCACGTATGACTTCAACATCACGATCTCGTGCACCGCGACCGACGCGGACTCCGGGCTCGCCGGCGGCGCGGAGCTCGTCTTCGTCCTGCGGACCTCGGTCGCGCCGGGGACCTCGGCGACGGGCGTGTCGACGAACACCCGCGAGGTGTGCGACGTCGCGGGCAACTGCGTCGTCTTCGGCCCCTACGGGAGCTACGACATCGACCTCAGCGCGGCGCCCGCCTCACCCGCCCCGGCGATCGACGCCCCCGCGGCCGTCAACGTCGTCGCGGCGGCCCCCGCGGTCGGGTTCGCGGGCACGAGAGCGCCGTTCGCGTCGCCGACCGTCGCCTCCGAGATCGGCGCCGTCCTCGACTGCTCGCCCGACGAGTTCGGCGTCTACGGGCTCGGGTCGACCGACGTCACCTGCACCGCGCGCGACGCGGCCGACCGCGTCACGACGTCGACCTTCCCCGTCCGTGTCTCGATCGCGCCGGAGCTCGCGACGACGACCCCGATCCCGCTCGACCGGCCGATCCCCGTCGCGGGGTCCGGCTTCGCCGGGCCGGTCGCCGTCGAGGTCGGCGGGATCGCGGCGGCGACGCTGACGCCGAGCGGCGGCTCGGTGTCGGGCGGGGTGGCCGTCCCGGCGGGTATCGGGACCGGGAACCAGACCGTCGTCCTCCGCGGCACGGGCACCGACGGGCATCCGCTCCTCGTGGTGAAGCCCGTGACGCTCGCGGCGGCGGTCGGCGGCGAGTCCGGGGGCTCCGACGGGACCGGCGGCTCCGGGGGGACCGGCGGGTCCGGCGGGTCCGAAGGGGCTGCAGGGGCTGGAGGATCCGGGGGCGCCGCGGGTGCGGCAGCGGGTGCGCAGGGCGAGTCGCCCGCCGAGCGCGCGCAGGCGGCCGAGCAGGGGCTCGTGCTCGACCCCGAGCGCTGGCCGACCGAGCGGATCGAGGACGGCGGCGGCGTCCACGAGGACGACGGCACGGCCGCCGAGGTGACCGAGGCACCGGGCATCTCGCCGCTCGCCTGGGCCGCGATCGGGGTCGGCGGCGCACTCGTCCTCGGTGGCGCGGCCGCGGGCGGGCTCATGCTCGCGCGGCGCCGCGGCATCTGAGGGGCGTGGCGCAACCGGAGCCCGGTCCCTGAGCGAGCCGCAGGCGAGACGAAGGGACCTCGCGAGCGGGCGCAGCCGTCGGGGCTGGCCCCGCGCATTCGTGCCGTGCCTGGGCGGGGTGCTGGGATTCTGCCGTGGTGCTGGTGCTCGCGCCCGTGATCCCAGCAGCGGGCCGGAATCCCAGCACCCGGCCGCGGCGATGCAGCGCCGCGACTCAGGATTCGCGCGGCACGAGCAGCGCGGTGCGGAGCGCCGTGACCTCCGCCTCGCCGACCCCCGCCGCCGCGAGGTACGGCAGCACGCCGCCGTGCTCGGCCTCGAGCCAGCGCAGCGTGTCGCGGAGGACCGGCGCCGGGCTCGTGAAGACGACGTCGAGCAGCTCGGGCGTCACCTCGACCCCGAGCCGGCGCGCCTGCCCGAGGCGGCGCAGCATGCGGTCGCGCCACGCCCCCGCGAGGAACGCCTCGGTCGCCTTGTAGTCCGCGACGACGTCGTCCTCGGGGACGCCGAGCGCGGTGAGGACGAGGGCGACGACGACGCCGGTGCGGTCCTTGCCGGCGGTGCAGTGCACGAGGACGGGGCCCTCGGCGCTCGCGATCGCCCGCACAGCGGCCCCGACCTGCGCGGGCTGCCCGAGGACCGTCCGGTACACCTGCCGCAGCGTGAGGCCCGCGCGCGCGTCGGCCGGCGTCCCGCCCTCGATCGGCAGCCGAATGCGCTCGGCACCCGTGCCGCGCAGCGACGCCGTGCGCCCGAACCGCCGGTCCATCCCCGTCCGCAGGTCGATGACGCGCCGGATCCCGAGCCGCCGCAGCTCGGCCCGACCCGGCGCACCGATCCGTGAGATCGAGTCGGAGCGGTACAGCCGCCCGGCCCGCACCGCGAGCCCGTCGTCGGTCGCGCCGCGCACCTCGCGGAAGTTGAAGGTGCCGGGGACCGGGATGCGCTCGATCATGCCCCCAAGTCTCCCGCGCATTCGTGGCCGAATGGGTTGGCGGCGGTGGGCGGAGTGCCGGCTGTGGGGTGAGGTGCCGCGAGGAGGCACTTCTGTGGTCCCTCCTGCCGCGAGGAGGCGCAAAACTGTCTCCTCGCGGGGGTGTGGCTGCGCGCTCAGCGGACGAGCACGGGCTTGATCGTCGCGCCGCTCGCCGAGTCGGCGACGGCGTCGTCGATCGCGTCGGCCTCGTAGGTCCGCACGAGTCGCTCGAGCGGGAAGCGCCCGGCCTGCCACAGCTCGACGAGCCGCGGCACGATCTCGCGCGGCCGGGCGTCGCCCTGCACGAGCATCACCGCCCCCGCGCCCCGCAGCAGCAGGTGCTGCGTCGGGAAGTCGACGCTCGGCGCCCCCGCCACCCCGGCGGCGCGCCCCCGGATCCCGAGGGACCGCAGCATCGTCGTGAAGACGGCCGGGGCCCCGGTCGTGTCGAGCGCCCGGTCGATCCCGCCGCGCGTGATGTCGAGGATCCGCGCCTCGGCGTCCTCCCGGCTCGCGTCGACGACGTGCGTCGCGCCGAGCTCCGCCGCGAGCTCGAGCCGCGCGGGATGCCGGTCGACCGCGATGATCGTCTCGCTGCCCGCGACGACGGCCGCGAGCACCGCCGAGAGCCCGACCGCGCCCGCGCCGAAGACGGCGAACGAGCCGCCCGGCTGCGCGTCGAGTGCGTGCCACACCGCGCCCGCGCCCGTGAGCACCCCGCAGCCGAGCGGCGCGAGCAGCTCGAGCGGCAGGTCCCGGGGGACGGGGATGACGGAGGCGATCGCCGCATTCGTCCGATCGGCGAACGAGCTCTGGCCGAAGAAGTGCGAGCCGACGGGCTCGCCGTCGAGCCGGAACGCGGTCGTGCCGTCCGCCCGCGCGCCGCCGAAGTTCCTCGCGTCGTACTCGAGGCAGTACGACGGGGTGCCCGCGAGGCAGTGCCGGCACGCCCCGCAGTGGTCGAAGCTCAGCACGACGTGGTCACCGACCGCGATCTCGGCACGTCCGCTGACTCCCGCCGGCTCGGTGACCTGGCCGGCCCCCGGCCCGAGCGCCTCGACGACGCCGGCGCCCTCGTGCCCGAGCACGATCGGCCGCGCGCCGGGCGCCATCCGGTCGCGGACCTTCGCGTCGGTGTGGCAGACGCCGGTCGCGACGAGGCGGACCCGGACCTCGCCCGCGCGCGGCTCGTCGAGCTCGACCTCGCGCCGGACGAATGCGCGCCGCGGCCCGGTCGCGACGGCGGCGGTGACGAGCACCTCGCCACCCTAGCCGCGCATTCCTCCCGCCAGTAGCCTGGTCGCACCCACCGCACGCAAGGAGGCGCCATGTCCGGGTATGCCGTCGTCAACCCCTTCA
Organism: uncultured Microbacteriaceae bacterium; assembly: GCA_934661165.1. Classification (GTDB taxonomy): domain Bacteria; phylum Actinomycetota; class Actinomycetes; order Actinomycetales; family Microbacteriaceae; genus 73-13. Next base: position 14,463 of record CAKUJB010000005.1, read on the forward strand.
CGCTCGAGACCGAATCGGTGGTGCCGACCGCGACCGCCGAGGACCTCGAGGCCGCGCTCGCGGCGGTCTGGGCGGCGTGGACGGACTGGATCCCGACGACGACGGTCGCCGAGCGGGCGGCGCTCATCGGCCGCGTCGCCGACCTGCACGACGAGCGCAAGGAGGAGCTCGCCGACATCCTCGTCCGCGAGATGGGCAAGCCGCGGGCGCAGGCGGTCGGCGAGGCGGAGTTCGCGGGCGCGATCTACCGCTACTACGCCGAGCACGCCGAGGAGCTGCTCGCCGACGAGCCGATCGTCGGCGCGGCCCGGCCCGCGTACCTGCGCAAGGCGCCGGTCGGCCCGCTCATCGGGGTCATGCCGTGGAACTTCCCCCTCTACCAGGTCGCGCGCTTCGCCGGCCCGCATCTCACCGTCGGCAACCCGATCCTGCTGAAGCACGCCTCGCAGTGCCCGGAGTCGGCGGCGGCGATCGAGCGGATCTTCCACGACGCGGGCGCCCCGCACGGCGCGTACGTCAACATCTACGCGACGGCCGACCAGGTCGCCGAGGCGATCGGCGACGAGCGGATCCGCGGCGTCTCGCTCACCGGCTCGGAGCGCGCGGGCTCCGCGGTCGCCGCGGTCGCCGGCCGCCACCTCAAGAAGGTCGTGCTCGAGCTCGGTGGCTCCGACCCCTTCATCGTGCTGTCGACGGACGACCTCGACGCCGTCGTCGACGCCGCCTTCGAGGCGCGCTTCGACAACAACGGCCAGTCGTGCAACGCGCCGAAGCGCTTCATCGTCGTCGACGGGCTGTACGAGGACTTCGCCGAGCGGCTCACCGCCCGGATGGCCGCCGTGACGCCGGGCGACCCCATGGCGGACGACACCGTGCTCGGCCCACTGTCGAGCGAGGCCGCCGCGATCAACCTCGAGGACCAGGTCCGGCGGGCGATCGCCGCGGGCGCGACGGCCCGGCTCGCGCCGCGGCCGCGCGAGGGCGCGAAGTACGCCCCCGTCGTCCTCGAGGGCATCGCGCCCGACAACCCCGCGTACCGCGAGGAGTTCTTCGGCCCCGTCGCGTCGCTCTACCGGGTCCGCGACGAGGACGAGGCGGTCGAGGTCGCGAACGGCACCGCCTTCGGCCTCGGCTCCTACGTCTGGACGACCGACGAGGCGCAGGGCCTGCGCATCGCCGACCGCCTCGAGACCGGCATGGTCTACCTCAACGCGGTGCTCGCCGACTCGGCCGAGCTCCCGTTCGGCGGCACGAAGAACTCGGGCACCGGCCGCGAGATGGGCGCCGTCGGCATCGAGGAGTTCATCAACAAGAAGCTCGTCTACATCGGCTGAGCCCGGCCGGGCAGTATCCTCGCGTGACGGGTCGCGCGCGGGTGCGCCGGGGGAGGAATGCGCATGCGCGGGGCGCGACGACGGCTGCGGTCACGAGCGGGTCGACTCACGGCGATCGCCCTGGTCGTGGCGACCGGACTCGGGCTCACCGCCTGCGCGGGCACCGGGTGGCCCGGGTCGCCCGCGTCGCCCGGCGCGACGACCACGCCCGCCGAGGACGACCTCGCCGCGCAGATCGCGGCGCTCACGACGGCGCCGCGCGTCGCGAACAGCGCGTGGAGCATCCTCGCGGTCGACCGCGTGACGGGCGAGGAGGTCCTCGCCGTCAACCCGACCGCGCCGCTCGTGCCCGGCTCGATCATGAAGAGCTTCACGACGGCGGCGGCGCTCGAGCACCTCGGCGCCGACAGCCGGGTCACGACGACGGTGCACGGCCTCGGCGAGCTGCGCGACGGGGTCCTGGCCGGCGGCCTCGCGCTCGTCGGCGCGGGGGACTTCAGCTTCGGGCTGCGCGACGAGGCCGACGGCACGCTCTGGGTCGGCGGCTTCGACCACAACGAGGCGAACACGGCGCTCTTCCCGCCCGACCTCCCGCCGGGCGACCCGCTCGCGGGGCTCAGCGACCTCGCCGCGCAGCTCGTCGAGGCGGGCGTCGAGCGCATCGCGGGCGACGTCGTCGTCGACAACCGCCGATTCGAGACCGAGCACCGCTGGCCCGACGGCCGCATCGACGCGATCTGGGTCAACGAGAACCTCATCGACGCACTCGTCACCCCGGGCGCCGTCGGCGCGACCCCGGCCGTCGAGCTGCGCCCGGCGCTCAAGGGCCTCGTGCTCGTCAACGAGGCGAGGACGGTCGCGGGCGACGGCGTCGACCTCCTCGTCGAGGACCTCGGCGCGGGCCGGGTCCGCATCAGCGGGACGCTCGGCGCCGACGCGGGGCTCACGGTGCGCAACGCGCAGTTGGCCGATCCCGTCGACTTCGCGAGGCGCGCATTCCTCGAGATCCTCGGGGAGGCCGGCATCGTCGTCGAGGGGACCGCGGCGGCGAACCGTGCGGACCTCCTCCCCGCGCGATACACCGGCGCGCCGCTGGCGAGCCGCGAGTCGGCGACGACGGCCGAGCGCGTCAAGGTCGTGCTGAAGATCAGCTACAACCGCGGCGCCGACCTCTTCGGCTGCCTCCTCGCCGTCGACGCCGGCAGCACCGACTGCCAGGACGGCCTCGGCATCATCCTCGACACGATCACCGAGCTCGGCGCGCCCGCGGGATCCGTCTTCGTCTTCGACCCCGCCGGCAGTGTCGACTACGACCGCACGAGCGCGGCGGGCCAGGTCGGCGTCCTCCTCGGTGCCACCGAGCGGCCGTGGGGCGAGGTCTGGCACGCGGCGATGCCGATCTCGGGGGTCGACGGCTCGCTCGCCTCGCTCGGCGCCGGCACCGCCTCGGACGGCATGATCCAGGCGAAGACCGGCAGCCGCATCCTCGAGTACCCCGCGGCAGGCGGGCTCGTGTACCTCGCGCAGTCGTACGCGGGCTACCTGACGACGGCCTCGGGCCGCGACCTCGCCTTCGCGATCATCGTCAACGGCATCCGTGTCGACACTTTCGACGGGCTCTTCGAGGTCATGGCCGAGATCGGCGAGCTCCCGCTCGCCCTCCAGCGGCTCGGCTGAGCCGACTCAGGCCTGCTGCGCGAGCCACATGAGGTGGCTGTCGACGATCTGCTCCATCTCGACGACCTTGCCGTCACGGACGGTCCACTTGTGGACGACGCGGGTCTCGACCGGCTTGCCGGTCGCCCGCGCGGTCGCGGCGTAGCGGCCGATCATGATGACGACCCTGCCGTCCGCGTAGAACTCGTCGGTGAGGACGCGGAAGTTGTCGAACGTCTCGTTCAGCGGGCCGAAGACGCCCGCCCCGATCGCCGGCATCCCGACGAACCGCCCCGGGAACGGCCCGCCCTCCGCCTCGATCCAGACGATGTCGTCGGCGAAGTCCTTCGCCATCCCCGCGGGGTCGCCCGCGGCGCCCGCGGCGTAGTGGGCCTTGACGATGTCGAGGGCGGACATGCAGCACTCCTTCGTGTGAGGGGAGGGGTCACTCCATCATGCCCGGAGTCCCGCGCGCGGGCCTTGTCCTCGCGCGCACGATCGCCGGTCAGTCGGACGGCTTCCGCGGCTTCGGGTACTTGAGCGGCGGCACCTTGCGCTTCGGGCCCCACCAGTCGTCGTCGCTCGCGGCGGTCGGGGTGTCGCCGTGGCTCCCGTGCGCATGCGAGGAATGCGCGTGGCCGCCGGGCGCATTCGTCCCGTGATCGCCGTGATCGCCACCGCAGTGGCACTCGTCGCTGCACGCGCAGGCCGCGCCGCCGCCGTGCCCGCACGAGCAGCTCCCGCCCGCGCAGTGGCACGCGCCGGAGAGGTCCGGGACGTCGAGAGACGGGTTGCGGTCGAAGAAGCCGTGGGGCCGGAGCCTGAAGCCGATCTTGTCGACGGGCATGATCGGCCAGTCCTCGGTGCGCGGGAAGTGCGTGAGGCCGAACGTGTGCCACACGACGATGTCCTCGCCGTCGATGCTCTGGTCGCCCGCGCTGTACGCGGGCAGGCCCGCGCCGCCGGGGTGCTGGTTCGGCAGGTAGCCGGCGGCCCAGAGCTGGCCGGGGGCGTCGCGCGTGACCCAGAGGTGCTTCGTCGCGAAGGCGGCGCGCTTCGCGATCGGCGACTCGTCCGCCGCCAGGAGGACCGGGGTCGGCTGCGGCTCGAGGTGGAACGAGGGCGCCTCGCCGACGTGGTTCGTCGGGCCCGTGCTGAGGATCCGCCAGACGCGGCCGACGGTCGTGTCGGCGAGGCGCTGCGCCGCCTGCTCGGTGGTGAGGCGCGTGACCTTGCGGGTGAAGGCGTTGCCCCACGGGTTGGTGTCCGAGATGGGGAGGCGGACGGCGTCGAGCTCCTCGACCGCGTTCGGCTGGCCGTCGAGCCACGGCTCGAAACGGGCGGAGAAGAGGTGCTGGTGGACGGGCGCGCCGAGGCCGGGCGCGATCTCCGTCGCGTACGGACGATCCTCCTCGCGCAGGCCCGAGGTGAAGACGATGCCCGTCGCCTTGCCCTCGAGCTCGACCGTGCCGTCGAGGCCGAAGTACCAGTAGAAGCCGTAGTCGTAGTTGCCGATCGTCACGAAGAAGGAGACGACGAGGCGCCGGTTGCGCCGGGTCTCGTGGCTCGGCATGAAGTCGTCGTGGTGCTTCCAGAGGATGCCGGCGTCCTCCTCGTGGATGCAGATCGCGTTGCGGAGGGTGCGCGGCCGGCCGTGGTTGTCCGAGACGATCGCGTCGAGGTACGTGATGTCGCCGAGGCAGTCGCAGCCGAGCTCGAGCGCATTCGCGAGGTTGCCGAACTCGTACTCGCCCGCGTCGAAGTAGTTCTGCCAGCCGTGCATCGGCGTCGGGTCGCCGTAGGGGACGACCATCTCGGACACGGAGGCGCGGTGGATGACCTTGCGGTCGCCGACGCGGATGTCGTGGAGGGTGAGCCCCTCGCGGCCGTTGAAGCCGACGCGGATCGACCAGCCCTCCCACTCGAGCACGTTGTCCTCGAGCGTGAAGGACACGCCCTCGGGCTGCGTGATCGAGATCGGCTTGAGGCTCGTGCGCGCCGGCCCCGAGACCTCGTCGCTCGTGTAGTCGCCGCTCGTGGCGGGGATCGGCCGCTGGTCCATCTCGACGAGGCGCACGACGCGGCGCTCGATGAGGTCGATGTGCGCGACGAGTCCGTCGATCGGGTGGGCCCAGGGGGAGTCGCCCGCGTAGTCGCTGCGGAAGGAGAGGACGCGGAGCATCCGACGCCCCTCCTCGCCGTCGTAGTAGCCGGAGCCCGCCGACAGCGGGCAGCAGAAGACGTTGTCGAGGTCGGTGATGCCGCGGCGCTCGACCGCGGCCCGCCACTCGGGGTCCGCCTTGACGATGTCGCCCGCGGCGGCGAAGTCCTCCTCGATGACCGGGCCCATGCCGTCGACGGCGGGGTCGAAGTCCTCCCGCGCGACGACCTGACCGCTCGCGATGTCGACGACGATGCGGCTCGTGCGGGCGTGCGCGAGCGACATGACGAGGCCGGAGACGAGCCGGGGCAGCGTCGCGCCGGACTCGAAGGCGCGGTAGTCGACGCGGCTCGGCTCCTCGAGCGCGACGTAGGCGAACCGGGTCGAGGCGTCGACGAGGCCCGCGGCCTCGGCGGCGGTCCGGAATGCGTCGATCTCGGCGGGGCTGAGCGGGCTGAGCGGGTGCGGGGCGGCGGACATCAGGTCCCCTTCGGACGTCGGCGTTGACGGGATATTCTCCCTGCGGAGAATAATACGGCTGCTGGCTAGGAAGTCTAGGGTGCGGGCCGCGGGGGCGGCAGGGCGCGGATGCGACGGGGCCCCGCCGACCCGGAGGTCGAGCGGGGCCCTGCGCATTCCTGACTAGTTGACCGGGGTCTCCTCGAACTTCTCGAGGTCGGCCGCGAGGCCGTCGTAGACGTCCGGCTTCTTCGCGCGGAGCACGAGGGCGTAGACGATGCCGCCGACGAGCGCGAGTGCGAGGATCCACGGCAGCACGACGACGTACGCCTCCTCCGATCCCGCGATGAGCGGGAAGTTGACGAGCGCGAAGACGCTGATCACCGCGAGCGCGAGGAAGCCGATGCCCGGCGCGATGAAGGTGCTCCACCAGCGCGGGTCGCCCTTGCGCCGGAAGTGGACGACGACGGCGAGCGCCGCGATCGCCTGCACGATCATGACCGCGAGCGTGCCGAAGCCGATGCCGACCGGCACGAGCGTGACGACCGGCGGTGGCGGCTCGGCCATGCTCAGCTCGGTGAGCGCGAAGATGCCGGCGATGACGATGCCGAACAGGAGGTTGACGACGAGCGCCCGCGCCGGCACGCCGTTCTTGTTCGTCGCGGCGAACCAGCGCGGCAGGATGCGCGCCCGGCCGAGCGCGAAGAGGTAGCGCGCCGCCGAGTTGTGGAACGCGAGCTGCGCGGCGAAGAGGCTCACGACGAGCAGCACGAGCAGGATCGATGTGAAGACCGGGCCGAGGTACGTGTCGACGAGCCCGATTGTGAGGTCGCCCGCCTCGAGGTGCTCGAGCGCGACGCCCTGCGCGTCGCGGACGCCGACCGCGCTGACGATCGCCCAGGCGACGAATGCGTGGAGCACGCCGATGACGATGATCGCCGTGTACGTCGCCCGCGGGATCGTGCGCCGCGGCTCCCGCGCCTCCTCGCTGAACAGCGAGGTCGCCTCGAAACCGATGAACGCGGTCGCGACGAGGAGCAGGCCGATCCAGATCGAGCCGCCGACGAGGACCTCCGGGCCGAGCGCGAGCGTGAACGCCTCGAAGCTGAAGCCGGTCTGCACGAGCACCGAGATGGCGAAGGCGAGCAGGATGATGATCTCGAGGATGAGCGCGATCGCGAGCACGATCGCCGAGATCTGGATGCCGGCCCGCGCGAGCAGGAAGCCGACGAAGAAGAGCACGGCGCCGGCGATGAACCAGTGGACCTCGAAGCCGAAGAGCGCCGGGAGCACGACGACGCCCGTGAAGAAGCCGAGGGTGCCCGTCGCGCCGGCGACGAAGAAGTTGTAGCCGATCGTCGCGATGAGCCCGGTGACGAGGCCGGCCGGTCGGCCGAGACCCTTCACCGCGATCGCGTAGAAGCCGCCGGTGTTGACGAGCTCCTTCGTGATCTGCGCGTAGCCGATCGCGAAGAGCAGGAGGGCGGCGGCGACGATGAGCACCGCCACCGGCGTCCCGCCGCCATTGCCGAGCGCGATCGCCATGGGGAGCACGACGATCGCGACGGTGAGCGGTGCGACGGCCGCGAGCACGAGGAAGACAATGGCGGGGACGCCGAGCTGATTGGGCTTCAGCTTCCCCGCAGTGGGTTCAGAGGACACCTGATCTCCTTTGATTCGGTCGAGGACGCCTGCACCTGCGGCCACGCCCCACCCCCAGCGGCGTCATCGTCGCTGCGTGTCGCGGTACGTCACCGTGCCGGTGTCGCGAGTCAATCTACTTTGATTCTCCCGCCGGAGAGCAAACATTTCTCGGCGCGGCAGTGACCGCCGCCGCTCAGAGCGCCGCGAGGATCCGCTCGAGCGCGGCCCGCTGCCGCCGCGGGGTCGTCCGCGTCGGGGTGAAGATCTCCATCGCCTGCAGGCCCATCATCATCCACATGATCGAGTCGACGACGTCCGTGTTCGACGCCTCGCTCGTGAGCTCGCCGTCCGCGCGCGCCTCGTCGAGGTGCTGGACGATCTGCTCGCGGAACGTGGCCTCGTGGCTGCGGAAGAGGTCGGCGAGTCCCGGCAGCGAGAGCGAGCGGCCCCAGAATGCGACGACGACCGCCGCCTCGACCTCGCGCTCGTGGTCGAGCGGCATGATCTCGTGGCAGAAGCGCCGGAGGGCGTCGAGTCCACGCCGATCGCGGATCGCCCGCACCGAGCGCGCGACCGACCGCTCGTACGCCCGCATGTAGGAGGCGACGAGGAGCTCGTCCTTCGTCGCGAAGTACGGCTTGAGCGCCCCGTTCGAGTAGCCCGCGGCCGCTGCGACGCCCCGCAGCGTCACGGCGTCGAAGCCGTGCTCGCGGATGATCCGCCAGGCGACGTCGATGAACTCGTCGCGCCGGGCCGACTTGTCGACGATCTTGGGCACGATCTGCAGACTAGCCCTCCGGCCGCGGCCCGGGACTCAGCCGCCCGCGAGGACGAGCTCGCGGAGCCGCGCGAGATCGACCTTGCCGGACGGCCCCCGCTCGAGCGAGTCGACGACGATGAGGCGCTGCGGCTTCTTGTAGCCGGCGAGCCGCGTTCCGACGAATGCGCGGAGGGCCTCCGCCTCGACCTCCGCGCCCGGGCGGCGGGCGACGACCGCGGCGACGGCCTGCCCCCAGCGCGGGTCCGGGACGCCGAAGACGGCGACGTCGACGACGTCCTCGTGCGCGAGGAGCTCCTCCTCGACCTCGGCGGGGTAGACCTTCTCCCCGCCAGTGTTGACGACCGCGGCGCCCCGGCCGAGGAACTCGACCGTGCCCTCGGCGTCGAGCAGGCGCACCCAGTCGCCGGGCGACACCCGCCGCACCCCGTCGACGACGCGGTAGACCTCCGCCGTCTTCTCCGGCTCGTCGAGATAGCCCATCGGCATCGCGCCCGAGTAGGCGAGCAGGCCCGTCTCGCCGACGGCGACGGGCTCGCCGTCGTCGCCGATGACGCTCGCGCCCGCCGCGAGGCGGAGTCGGCTCGGCAGCTCGTCGAGCGAGCGGACGAAGGAGATCGCGTACGGGCCGCCCTCCGTCGAGGCGACGATGTCCATGAGCGTCGCACTCGGCATCCGGCGGATGAGCTCGGCCTTCCGATCGTCGGTCCAGGCCATGCCCGAGGAGATGATCGAGGTGACGGCGTGGACGTCGTACGGCGCGCCCGCGAGCTCCGCGGCGTCGATCGCGTCGATGAGCGGGCTCGCGATCGCGTTGCCGACGACGATGAGCCGGGTCACCCGATGCTCGACGATCGTGCGCAGCGCCTGGACCGGGTCGAGGCGCGGGCTGTCGAGCAGGACGACCGAGCCGCCGATGACGAGGCCGTTCATGACGCTGACGAGCGCGGTGAGGTGCATGAGCGGGGCGAGCGGGAGGACCCGGGGCGGGCCGCCGGGGACGCGGCCGGCGTGCGCCGCGAATTCCTCGTCGCTCGTCGGCACCGGCAGGCCGGCGGCGGTGAACGTCGAGACGGTCTGCGCGTCGAGGAGGTCGCCGTGGCGCCAGACGACCGCCTTCGGCGTGCCGGTCGTGCCGCCCGTGAAAACGTAGAGGAGGTCGGACCCGCTGCGCTCGTCGGGGCCGTCGTACCGCTCGGTGAGCTCCGACTCGTACTCGAGCCCGCCGGGCGCGACCGGCTCATCGGCGACGACGAACCGCGCCGGGCGCGGGACACCGGCCGCGAGCAGCTCGCTCGCGCCGGCGACCTCGGCCTGGAGCGAGGCCGGGTGCACGATCGCCGTCGCGCCGCAGATGCGGATGAGCTCGGCGAGCTCCTTCGCGCGGTAGCGGAAGTTCATGTTGACGGGGATCGCGCCGAGCTTGAAGGCGGCGTACACCGCCTCGAGGAACTCGGGGCGGTTGTAGAGGTAGACGCCGACCCGGTCGCCGCGCCCGATGCCGTGCCGGGCGAGCGCCGCCGCGAGCCGGCTCGCGCGGTCCTCGAACTCGCGGAACGTCACGACGCCGGCGGGGCTGATGATCGCGGGATCGTCCGGGACGGCCGCGGCGACGCGATCCCAGATCGTCGACCAGTTGAGATCCCACGGGAGCGGGGGGAGGGCGTCGGTCATCGTCGTCAATGTTCCTCGGCTGCGCGGCACGGATTCGGCCGCCAAGATTGTCAGGGAACCTGATTTTCCCCCATGATCGTCGTACCGGCAAGTCATGTCGGGGCGGGACCCGGGCGCGCTCGGGGCCGCAGGCACGAGGAGGTGCGCGATGGCGCGGCGGCTGGACACCGAGCGGGCGGCGGGGATCCCGTCCCTCATCTACCTGATCAAACAGGTCGAGCTCGCCGCGAAATCGCACCTCGACGAGATCGTCGCGCCGCACGGCATCACCGCGCTGCAGTACACCGCGCTCGCCGTGCTCGCCCGCAATCCGGGGATGACGAGCGCGCGACTCGCGCGGAACGCATTCGTCCGCGTGCAGTCGATGGCGCAGACGATCGGCGTGCTCGAGGAGCGCGGCTGGATCGAGCGCGAGGTCGACCCGGAGTCGCGGCGGCAGCTGCGCATCTGCCTCACTCCGGCCGGGTGGGAGCTCGTGCGGGCGGTGCAGGTGCCGCTCGAGGCGTTCGAGCGCGAGATGCTCGAGGAGCTCAGCGACGAGGAGGTCGAGGTCCTCGGCAGCGTGCTCCACCGGCTGCGGCACCGGCTGAGCGGCTCGCACCCGCACTGATCGGCGCTATCCCGCTCTTCCCCGCCGAGGGGCGCTGCCACTACCGTCAACGCATGCGCATCCTCCTCGTCGGCGCCGGCGGGGTCGGCGACGCCTTCGCGAGGATCGCCGCCCGCCGCGACTTCTATGACGTGATCGTCGTGAGCGACTATGACCCCGGCCGCGCCGAGCGGACCGTCGCGTGGATCACCGAGCACCACGGACCCGAGGTCGGCGCGCGATTCGCGGCGGCGCGGATCGACGCGGGCTCGCCCGAGACCGTCGCGGCGCTCATCCGGGAGCACGGCATCACGCACGTGCTCAATGCGGTCGAGCCGCGCTACGTGCCGACCGTCTTCGCCGGCGCGCTCGCGGGCGGCGCCGACTACCTCGACATGGCGATGAGCCTGTCGACGCCCCACCCGGACGAGCCCCACCGGCTGCCGGGGGTCAAGCTCGGCGACCTGCAGTTCGCCGCCGCCGCGGAGTGGGAGTCGGCGGGCCGGCTCGCGCTCGTCGGGATCGGGGTCGAGCCCGGGCTCTCCGACGTGCTCGCCAGGTACGCCGTCGACGAGCTCTTCGCGACCGTCGACGAGCTCGGCACCCGGGACGGGGCGAACCTCGTCGTGCGCGACGAGACGGGGCGCGAGATCTTCGCGCCGTCGTTCAGCATCTGGACGACGATCGAGGAGTGCCTGAACCCGCCGGTCATCTACGAGCGGGACCGCGGCTGGTTCACGACGGAGCCGTTCAGCGAGCCGGAGGTCTTCGACTTCCCCGAGGGCATCGGGCCCGTCGAGTGCGTCAACGTCGAGCACGAGGAGGTGCTCCTCATGCCGCGCTGGCTCGATGCGACGCGCGTGACGTTCAAGTACGGGCTCGGCAGCGAATTCATCGGCGTCCTCAAGACGCTCAATCTGCTCGGCCTCGACCGCACCGACCCGGTCCGGGTGCGCAGCGCCGCGGGACCGGTCGAGGTCGCCCCGAGGGACGTCGTCGCCGCGACGCTGCCCGACCCCGCGGGGATCGGCCCGCGGATGACCGGCAAGACCTGCGCGGGCGTCTGGGTGCGCGGCACCGGCAAGGACGGCGCGCCGCGCTCGACGTACCTGTACCACGTCGCCGACAACGAGTGGACGATGCAGGAGTACGGCGCGCAGTGCGTCGTGTGGCAGACCGCGCTCAACCCCGCGATCGCCCTCGAGCTCCTTGCGACCGGGGCGTGGTCGGGCACCGGGGTGCTCGGGCCGGAGGCGTTCGACGCCCGGCCGTTCCTCGAGCTCATGGCGCGGCCGATCGCCGAGGGCGGGTACGGGCAGCCGTGGGGCGTGCAGGAGCTGGCGCCGGTCGCCGCTGAGTAGGGTTGGCGCATGGCGGACCCGACCCCCGAGGAGCTCCAGGCCCAGCTCAAGGCCGCGCAGGAGGCGCTCGCCGCGGCGCAGGCCGCGCTCGAGGCGGCGAACGCCGCGCAGGCGCCCGCGCCCGCCCCCGCTTCGCCCGACGCGACGAATGCGGTGCCCACCCCCGTCGGCGACGGCCCCCTCACCGCCGAGCAGGTCGAGGCGATCCGCGCGGGGTACGCGTTCACCGCGCCGAGCATCGAGGTCGGCGCGCTCGTGCAGGGGGAGGCGCTGGCGGGGGTGCCCGTGCGCATTCCTCTCGGGATGCTCAATCGCCACGGACTCGTCGCCGGCGCGACCGGGACGGGCAAGACCCGCACCCTCCAGGGCCTCGCCGAGCAGCTGTCGGCGCACGGCGTCGCGGTCTTCGCCGCCGACATCAAGGGCGACCTCTCCGGCGTCGCGACGCCCGGTCCGTCGAGCGAGAAGCTCCTCGAGCGCACGGCGTCGATCGGGCAGGACTGGACGCCGGCGAGCTTCCCGACCGAGTTCTACTCGCTCGGCGGGCAGGGGCCGGGGATCCCGATCCGGGCGACCGTGACGTCGTTCGGCCCGATCCTGCTGTCGAAGGTCCTCGGTCTCAACGACACGCAGGAGTCGAGCCTCGGCCTCGTCTTCCACTACGCCGACGCGCACGAGCTGCCGCTCGTCGACCTCAAGGACCTCCGCGCCGTCCTGCAGTGGCTCACCTCCGACGAGGGCAAGGGCGAGCTCGCCGCGCTCGGCGGGCTGTCGAAGTCGACCGCGGGGGTCATCCTGCGGGAGCTCATCGCGTTCGCCGACCAGGGCGCCGACGTGTTCTTCGGCGAGCCCGAGTTCGACACGACCGAGCTGCTGCGCACCGCGCTCGACGGCCGGGGCGTCATCTCGCTCCTCGAGATCCCCGAGGTCTATGACAAGCCGCAGCTGTTCTCGACCTTCCTCATGTGGCTGCTCGCCGACCTCTTCAACGACCTCCCCGAGGTCGGCGACCTCGACAAGCCGAAGCTCGTCTTCTTCTTCGACGAGGCGCACCTCCTCTTCCGCGGCGCGTCGAAGGCGTTCCTCGAGTCGATCACCGCGATCGTGCGCCTCATCCGGTCGAAGGGCGTCGGCATCGTCTTCGTCACCCAGACGCCGAAGGACGTGCCGAACGACGTCCTCGCCCAGCTCGGCTCCCGCATCCAGCACCAGCTCCGCGCGCACACGCCCGACGACGCGAAGGCGCTGCGCGCGACGGTCGGCACCTATCCGAAGTCGGGCTACGACCTCGAGTCGGTCCTCATGTCGCTCGCGACGGGCGAGGCGATCGTCACGGTCATGAACGAGAAGGGCGCGCCGACGCCGGTCGCCTGGACGCGGCTGCGCGCGCCGCAGGGCTCGATGTCGCCGAGCGACCCGGCGCTCATCGACCAGACGGTCCTCGCCTCGCCGCTCCACGCTCGGTACGCGACCGAGGTCGATCGCGAGTCGGCGTACGAGCTCCTCACGGCGCGGATGGCGGCCTCCGCGGAGCGCGCCGCCGAGGAGGCGGCTGCGCAGGGGGCCGCGCGCGGCACGGCGACGGCGCCCGCGAAGACGACCTCCCGCGCGAAGAAGTCGACGGGCGTCGACGGCGCCCGCGTCGGCGAGATGGTCGCCGACACGGTCGACGGCTTCCTCGGCTCGCGCCGCAAGGGCGCGGTCGGCGGGCGGATCCTCCGCGGCATCTTCGACGTCATCGTCAAGAAGCGGTAGTCGACGAATGCGCGAGCGCGGCCGCCGCACGGCGCTCGCCGTGGTCATCGGCGTCCCGCTGCTGCTCCTCGTCGTCGTGCTCGTCGTGGGTGCCGTGGTGACGGGACTCGAGCGCGGTGCCGGGGGAGCCGGCGGCGCGGGCGATTCGGCCGGGGCCGTCGAGGAAGGGCCGACCGGCGCAGGTGTGCCGACCGGCGAGGAGGGCACCGGCGCGAGCGTGGGCGTCGGCGCGGGCGACGGCACCGGCTCGGGCAAGGGCGCCGAGGCCGGGCCCGCGGTCGACCCGGTCCCGTACGACCACGCGACGTGGTGCTCGCCCGAGCGCGGCGACTGCGTGCGGGTCGACCTGCCGCGCGTCGAGGGCTTCGGCGGCGCCTCGCTCGTCACCCGCATGCCGACCGCGGCGGACCCGGACGGCTGCTGGCGCGCGCTCGCGGCGGACTTCTGGCTCTGGTACTGCCCGCCCGGCGCGGTCGTCGACACCGAGGCGCATGCCGCGGTCGACGCCCAGGACGCCGAGCTCGAGCGCCTCTACGTCAAGTTCAAGAACCTCGAAGGCTGGCGCTACCTCCGCGCCGAGTGAGCGAGCCGCGGCGCGGCCGCGCGAAGTGAAGGACGATCGGGGCTCTCGGTCGCACTATCCACCCCGTGCGACCGATCCTCCTTCACTTCGCACGTCGGGGCAGGAAGGCGCGGGGCCGCGCGGTGCGCGGGCTGGAGTCGGAGATCGGCGGAGGAGGGGGGATTCGAACCCCCGAGGGCTTGCACCCAACACGCTTTCCAAGCGTGCGCCATAGGCCACTAGGCGACACCTCCAGGCGGGCCCCCCGGGGCGCACCCCGCGAGACCGTCCTCCATGGTACCGGACGGCCGACATGAAGGGACTCCCCGCGCACCCGCCAGAGCCCGGTTACCCTTGCTGCGTCTCCGCCCTGGGGGAGTTGGCCTGGATGGCGCCACGCGGGGAGCCGGGATGATTCTACCGGCCGCGCGCCGCGCATTCCTCCGAGTGTGTATGAACGCGCCGAGTGTGCAGGAACATCCGTGCACCTTCGGCACGATCATGCACACTCGGCGGAGAGTCGGGCGGGCGAGCAGGCAGGAATGCGCACGGTCGCGCCCCGGACCCGCCGTCACCCGCGCCGGATACGATTCCAGGGCAGGGGCGCGGGGTCCGCGCACGGCGTACCCAGCCCCGCCCAGCGCCGAGAACGGAGGTCCAGTGGCTCGTCGTCCGCAGTCGACGCCGCCGGTGCTCCCGGGGTACTCGTACGTGCGCCCGCTCGGGGCGGGGGGATTCGCCGACGTGTTCCTCTACGAGCAGGACATGCCGCGCCGCGTCGTCGCGGTGAAGGTGCTGTCGACGGACGCGATCAACGCGCAGGCGCGTGCGCAGTTCGTCGCGGAGGCGGACGTCATGGCGCGGCTGAGCGCCCACCCGAGCATCCTCACGATCTACGAGGCGTCGATCTCCGCGGACGGCCGCCCGTACCTCGCGACCGAGTACTGCCCCGAGTCCCTCGGCGACCGGTACAAGCAGGCGCCGCTGCCGCTCGGCCTCGTCCTCGACGCGGGCGTCCGGATGGCGGGCGCGCTCGAGACGGCGCACCGCAGCGGCGTCCTCCACCGCGACATCAAGCCGTCGAACATGCTCGTCACGACGCTCGGCCAGCCGGTGCTGTCGGACTTCGGGATCGCGGCGGCCCTCAACCCGTACGCCGACGACGACCAGGTCGTCGCGATGTCGGTGCCGTGGTCGAGCCCCGAGGTCGTGAGCGAGGTGTCGACCGGGTCGGTGACGACGGAGGTGTGGAGCCTCGGCGCGACGCTGTACACGCTGCTCGCGGGTCGCACGCCGTTCGCCGAGTCGGTGCGGGAGAAGAACACGCGCGAGCTCATGAAGGCCCGCGTCGTCCGCGCCCGGTACACGGCGATCGGCCGGACCGACATCGCGCCGGAGGTCGAGCACCTCCTCGCGCGCCTCATGTCGAAGGACCCCGCCGCCCGCCCCCAGTCGATGCTCGAGGTCGGCGAGCTGCTCCGCGGACTGCAGGCGCACCTCGGCCTGCTCGCGACCCCGCTCGAGGTCGTCGGCCACCAGTGGGCGCTCTCGCAGACTGCCTCCCCGTTCAGCGAGGCGGCCGCCCAGCAGCAGCGCGGGCCGGTCCTCTCGACCGTGCAGGAGGACTCCCGCCGGGCCGCCCGGGCGGAGCGCGACCTGCGCCGTCGCGCGACGGTCGGCGCGGAGGGGCTCGAGGCCGACGCCGGTCGCCGCGGGGCGTCGCGCGCCTGGCTCGTCGGCGGCGGCATCGCGGCGGGCGTCCTCGTCGTCGGGGTCGTCGCCGTGCTCCTCGCGGGAGCGCTCGGCTGATGGCGCCGCGCCGGCCGCGGGCCCGCACGGTCGTCGCCTGGGCCGGCGGCGTCACCGCGGCCGCGCTCCTCATCACGGGCGCGGCGGTCGCGCAGGGCTACGACGCCGAGGACCTCCCGGTCATCGAGACGAATGTGTGGGTCTCGCGCGACGCGTCCGGCGGCCAGTACGCGAAGGTGAACACCGACATCGCGGAGATCGCCTCCGTCAACGCGGCGCAGGGCCTCGCGGGCATCGCCCAGTCGGGCTCGGCCGCGTTCGTCTTCGGCGCGGGCCACACTCGGTACTGGCCGCTCGACGCCGCGGCACCGCTCGACATCGGCGCCGAGGACGCGGACCCGGCCGGCGGCGCCTCCGCGCTGCCGAGCGCGGGCGAGGGCGTCGAGACCCCCGCCGGCACGTCGGGCCGGCTCGCGGTCGGCCCGTTCCTGCTCTTCACCGGCCCCCTGCCGTCGTGGGCGCTCGCCCGCGAGGTCGCGGTCGCCTCGGAGCCGGCGATCCACGTCCTCGACCCGTACTCGGCGCTCGAGCCCCCCGCCCCGGACGCCGACTTCGCGGCGGCGGCCGCGAGCATCTCGAGGAATGGGCGGGTCGCCATGTACTCGACGCAGGCGGCCGAGCGCCGGGTCGTCCTGCACGACACGTCGACGGGCGAGTGGGGCGCGGAGGTCATCGCGTCGCCCCCGGCATCGGCGGCGGGCCTGCAGCTGAGCTTCGTCGGCGACCGCTGGGTGCTCCTCGCCGCGGCGGGCGGCGGCGAGTCGCGGCTGTGGGTCGCGGGCCGGGACGAGCCGTTCGCGCTGCCGGACGTCGGCGGCGAGGGGCTGCTCCAGACGCCGGGCGCGGCGGCCGACACGGTCGCGATCGCGCATGCGGGCGGGCTCGCGCTCGTCGACCTCGCGGACGGCGCCGTCGAGTCGATCGACGCGTCGGGGACGCCGGCGCGGCCCGAGGCGGTCGGCGACGGCGTCGCGGCGGCCTGGCTCACGACCGGCGGCGGCGCGCTCTGGACGAGCGGCGGCGGGCTCGTCGACCTCGTCATCGACGGCGGCGAGTTCGAGCAGAACGTCGACGTCGCCCCGACGCTCGCCTCGAACGGCGACCGCGCGGTCCTCGTCGAGTCGACGACGGGCATGCTCTGGTCGGTGCCGGACGGCGTCCTCATCCCGCTCGCGGCCTGGACGGCAGGGGAGCCGCCGCCGCAGGAGGGCGAGGTCGAGGTCCCGGACGCGTCGACGCAGGAGCCGCCGGTCGCGGAGCCGGACGCGTTCGGCGTGCGCGCGGGGGCGCACGCGATCCTCCCTGTCCTCTACAACGACCACGACGCGAACGCGACCGACGTGCTCAGCATCGACCCCGCCTCGGTCGAGGGCCTCGACCCCGCGTTCGGGACGCTCGCGCTCGTCGGCGGCGACCAGAGTCTCGTCATCGACGTCGCGGGCGGCCTCGAGTCGGCGACCTTCAGCTACCGCGTCACCGACGGCACCGCCGTGAGCCCGCCGACGACCGTGACGCTCCGCCTCTCGACCGGCAATGCCGCGCCCGTGTGGTGCGACGACTGGGTCGAGCCGAGCTGCTTCGTCGACTGGCCCGCCCCGCAGCTCGCCGTCGGCGGCACGGTCGGCGTCGACGTCCTCAAGGGCTGGGTCGACCCGGACGGCGACGCCATGGTCCTCGCCTCCGCGATCCCCGAGACCGGCGCCCCGCTCGTCGCGATGCCGGGCGCCGACGGCTCGCTCGCGATCGGCCATGTCGAGGAGCGCGGCGGCGCGGGCGTCTACGCGGTCGAGGTGCGCGTCATGGACGCGCGCGGCGCGGTCTCCGAGCCGCGGGAGCTCCTCGTCGAGGTCGCGCCGATCCCCGGCTTCACGGTGACGAACGGCATGGTGCTCGGCCGCCCGGGCGAGTGGACGCGCGCGGAGATCGGGGACTTCGCGGCGGGCGGCAGCGGCACGTTCCGCATCGCGGACGCGGTCGACGTCTCCTCGACACTCGGCGGCGTCGAAGTCGACTGGAATCCCGCGAGCGGCACCCTCGACCTCCGCGCCGAGGAGCTCGGCAGCCATCTCGTCTCCGTGCTCGTCGTCGACGCGGCGACGCAGCACCAGCGCACCGTCATCCTCCGCTACCAGGTCGCCGCGGAGGCGAGCGCGGCGCTCCCGCCGCTCACCGCATTCGTCCGACCCGGCGAGGACACCGTCGTCGATGTGCTGCGCGCGGCGTCGAACACGACCGGCCAGGTGCTGCTCCTGACGAATGCGGTGAGCGACTCCGCCGCGGTCGCCGCCGCGGTCGTCGACCAGTCCGCGGTGCAGATCCGGGCGGCTGATGCGGGCGGCGGCGAGGGGCCGCTCGGCACGGTCCGGCTCACCGCGACGGCCGCGGACGGCCGCACGGTCTCCGGCTCGCTCACCGTCTTCCTCGTCGCGCCGACGAGCGGGACGCCGCCCATCGCCCTCAACGACTCGGCGACGGTCCGTGCGGGGGAGGTCATCGACGTCGACGTGCTCGCGAACGACGTCGCGCCGCGCGGGGAGCGCCCCGCGCTCCACCCCGAGGTCACGGGCAGCGGGGCGTCGGGGGAGCTCACCTTCGCCTCCGGCGACGTGCTGCGCTACCGGGCCCCCGAGGTGCCGGGCACGTACACCGTCTTCTACTACGCGTACCTGCCGAGCTCGCCGACGCTGCTGTCGCGGGCGCAGGTCACCGTGCAGGTCCTCGCCCCCGGCGCGAACCGCGCCCCGCAGGCGCTCGACCTCGAGGCACGGGTGCTCGCGGGTCGCAGCGTCGAGATCCCCGTCGACCTCGCGTCGATCGACCCGGACGGCGACCGGGTCGTCCTCGACGCGGTCACGCAGCCCGCGAGCCCCGAGCTCGGCGCGGTCATGATCGGCGCGGACGGCCGCTCGCTCGTCTTCACCGCCCCGGAGATGAACCAGGAGCGGCCGACACCCGGCTGGCAGGCCGAGTTCGCGTACACGGTGCGCGACAGCGGCGGCGAGACCGACTCGGCGACGGTCCGCGTCGGCGTGAGCGTCCAGGACTTCGCGGATGTGACGCCCATCGTCTTCAGCGACCACGTGCAGGTGCGTGCCGGCACGACGGGGCCGATCACGGTCGAGCCGCTGCGCAACGACCGCGACCCCGCGCTCGCCGGCGCGGTCGCGTCGAGCCAGCGCGGGACCGGCCTCAGGATCATCGACCTCCGGCCGAACATGCCGGGCAGCGAGTCCGACCCCGGATCCCCGGCGGCCGCCGCCGCGGCGCTCCTCGTCCCGCCGACCGGGCCGACGGTCGCGACCGAGACGCAGTCGCCCGACCCATACCCGGACGGCGTCGTCGCGTTCGAGCTCGCCCCGGACACGGCGCCTGGCACCTACGTGTACCTCTACACGGTCGAGTCGCGGCAGACGACGTCGACGGCGCAGGCCCTCATCGTGCTCACCGTCACGGAGGCGCCGGCCCCCGACCGTCCGGCGATCCGCGACACGACCGTCACCGCCGCCGACCGCGGCCGTCTGACCGCGGGCGGCATCGACGTGCTCACGGGGAAGGTGTCGTGGCCGACGGGCGATGTCGCGGCGCTCGCGGCGACGCTCGAGCTCGCCCCTGGCGCCCCCGCGGGCTTCAGCGTCCGCGAGGGCACGAGCCGGATCCAGGGCGAGCTGCCGAGCCAGGGCGCCGTCATCCCGTTCCAGGTCTCGGGGACGGACCGCACGGGCGAGGCGTTCACGACGTACGGCTTCCTGCGCATCCCCGCCTTCGACGACTTCCGGCTCACGGTCGCGGCGAAGCCCGCGCCCATCCGCGAGGAGACGAGTGACGAGTTCGACCTCGCCGACGTCCTCGCGATCGGCGACGCCGACACGGTCGAGGTGCGCGTCGACGGGCCGTTCACGGTGCACCGCCCCCTCTCGTCGTGCGAGCACGTCGGCGGCTCGGTCATCCGGTACCAGGCGGGCTACTTCCCGATGTTCACGGACTCGTGCACGCTCCAGGCGCGGCTCGTCGGCCAGTCGGACGACTCGTGGTCGACGATCGTCGTGCCGATCGACATCGAGCCGAAGGACCCACTCGCGATCCTCACCCCCGTGACGCTCACGCTGTCGATCACGCAGGCGCCCGTGCGGATCGACCTCTACGACAGCGTCGTCACCTGGTACGGCGGCCGCGCGCTCGACCCGCTCGCCGACCTCGCCTTCACGTGGGAGTACACGGGCAGCCAGTTCGACGTGTCGCCGCCGAGCGGCGCCGGCACGGGCCCGGACCAGGTGCTCACGGTGCAGGCCCGGGGCGACGCGCGCACCGGGACGCGGGAGTCGATCCGGGTCGGGCTCAGGTACACGACGGCCGAGGGCTTCGCCTTCGACCAGTCGGTGAACATCGTGCTCTACGTCGGCCTCGCCCCGCCGGAGCGCCCGAGCGGCGCGAGCCTCGCGCTGAGCTGCAGCACGCGCAGCCAGCCGACCGGCTGCGAGCTGCCCGTCATCCTCGCGCAGGACGGCTTCGGCCAGTTCAACCCGATTCGCGCCGCGGCGGGCGACACGGCGCTGCGCCTCGTCGGCGTCGGCGGCGGCACCGCCCAGACGGCCGTGTGCACGGGGGTCGCGAACGTGCAGATCCAGGGCGTGTCGCTCCGCTTCACCTGGCTCCCGTCGGACGACCCAGCGAAGCCGTTCGGTGGCGAATGCGTCGTCCCGTTCACGGTGCAGGACGCGCAGGGCCGCACCGGCCAGGGGCAGATCGCGCTCACCGCGGAGGGCTTCCCGCAGCGCCCCGACACCCCGGTCACCGCCGCGTACGGCCCCGACTGGGTCGACATCGACGTCCCGCTCGGGCAGGCGACGAGCGCGTTCCCCGCCGTCACGGGCGTCTCGCTGCGCAGCGGCAGCACGACGGTCGCGAACCAGAGCTGCGCCCGCCTCGACGTCGGCGCCTTCCGCTGCCGCGTGACGGGGCTCGCCAACGGCGTCGAGCACGTCTGGCAGGCGGTGACGATCAACTCGGTCGGCGAGTCCGCGCCGACCGCGATGCGGGCGCCGACGAATGCGTACGAGCCCCCCGCATTCATCGCCGGTCCGACGTACTACACCCGGCAGTTCGACGCGGCGCTCACCACCCCGGCCTCGGGCATCCTGCTCGTCCACGAGGCGTGCGCCGACGCTGACGCCGAGCGGATCCGCTTCGTCATCACCGACGCCGTCACGACGCGGACGGTGACGAAGGCCGTCGACTCGGCCGGCTGCGTCGCGGGCGACAGCAGCCTCGACGGCATCACCCCGGCGCCGGGCGGCGTGCACATCGCCGCGACCCCCTTCAGCAGCTTCGCCCCGCCGGTCATCGGGACGGTCGCCGGGACGAATGCGGGGGGCTCGGATCAGCAGTCCGTCACCGTCCGCGGCGCCCCGGCCGCGACGGCCCTCACCGTCACGCCGAACGCGGGCAGCACGAGCGTCGCGCTGAGCGTCGTCTTCGACCGGCGCTCGGGCGACGGCACCCAGCAGGTCGCGTTCCTCGCCTGGGCCGCGGGGCAGCCCGGCACGACGCCGCCGACGTGCGCCGCGGCCGCCGACGGCGCGACCTCGGACGGCGGCAGCCCGTTCCTCCTCAACTCGTTCACCGTCGCGCCGGGCGTCGGCACCGCGCGGCACGTCACCGGCGCCGCGACGAGCGCGAGCTTCGCGGTCGACGGCTCCGCGACGGGGCTCGAGCCGAACCGGCGGTACACGTTCATGGCGTGCGTCACCGTCGGCTACGGCTGGGCGTCGGCGACCTCCGCGCCGGTCTGGCTCGTCCAGGACCCGGGCGCGCCGACCGCCGCCGACATGACGTACACCCCCGAGGCGACCGCCGCGACGATGAACGCCGCGCACCTCACCGCCCCGGGGCCCGGCGTCGACGGCCCGGCGTTCGTGTGGACGGTCCCCGACACCGACCCGGCGAACAACGCCGCCGCGGACTTCCAGGCGCAGCTCGCGGCGATCGCCGCGTCGAGCCCGGCGCCCTCCGGCAGCAGCTGGGAGGTCCGCTACGCGACCGTCCCGAGCGACTCGGCTGCCGACTACACGCGCACCTCGATCGACGACAACACCTCGACCTTCTACGCGAAGTTCTGCTTCACCGCCGACGGCCAGGACTTCTGCTCGAGCCGATCCGCGGCGATCGTGCCGAGCCCGGGGTCGAACGTCGGGATCGCCTTCGGCGGCACCGGCAGCATCGCCTTCCCGACCGCGGCGATGTGCCTCGCCGCGGTCGACGCGCGCAACGCGCAGATCATCACCGCGGGGGAGAATGCGGTGCTCGCCCGCCTCGACGCGCTCGCCGCCGCCGACGCCGCCGCCGCGCGGTCGTCCGCGGTCGCGCCGCTCCAGGCCCACCTCGACGGCCCACTCAACGACCACACGGCGCCGCCGACGACACCGAACCCGTCCCTCGGCGGCGACGCCGCGCTCGAGGCCGCGTTCTTCGACGGCCACCCTGCGGGCAGCCCCGGGTACAACCTCGGCGGGCACACGGCGGGCATGACGAGCGGGCAGGCGCACATCGACGAGGTCGGCGACGCCGCGTACGACGCCGTCTACGTACCCGGGACGACGCCGGGAACCCCCGAGTACGCGTCCTACTACGCCGCGGCCGACGACGGCGTCGTCCGCGAGTCGGCCGAGGCCGCGGCGTTCGGCACCCCGCCGAGCGCGCCCGCGATCACCTCGAGCGGCTTCATCGGCAGCCCGGCGGCGCCGTTCAGCGGTGTGACCGTCGTGGCGACCGACGACGGCAATCGCCGGTACACCGGCTTCAGCTACGGCCTCGGCGGCATCACGGGCACGCCCGCGTTCGCCTCCGGCTACCTCGTCGACGCGATCACCGTCGACTACGCGACCTACGGCTGCGGCTGAGCCCCGCGCATTCATCCCCCATCGAAAGAGGACCCATGACGACGACACAGGAGCAGGCCGCCTGGTACGCGGACGCCTTCCGGCAGATCGCGGACAACATGGAGCAGGCCATCCTCGGCAAGCGCCACGTCCTCGAGCTCGTGCTCGCCACGACGATCGCGCAGGGCCACGTGCTCCTCGAGGACGTGCCCGGCACGGGCAAGACCGCGCTCGCGCGGACGCTCGCGCAGACGATCAAGGGCACGACGACGCGCATCCAGTTCACGCCGGACCTGCTGCCCGGCGACGTCACCGGCATCACCGTGTACGACCAGCGCCGCGGCGAGTTCGACTTCCACGCCGGACCCGTCTTCGCGAATGTGGTGCTCGCCGACGAGATCAACCGCGCGTCCCCGAAGACGCAGTCGGCGCTCCTGGAGGTCATGGAGGAGGGCAACGTCACCGTCGACGGCGTGACCCGGCCCGTCGGCCAGCCGTTCGTCGTCATCGCGACGCAGAACCCCATCGAGCAGGCCGGCACGTACCGGCTCCCCGAGGCGCAGCTCGACCGCTTCATGATCAAGACGTCGATCGGCTACCCCGACGACGCCGCGATGGCGCGGATCCTCGCGGGCACCGCCGAGGTGCGGGCCGCCGTCCCCGGCATCGTCGAGCTCGACACGCTCCTCACGATGACGAAGATGGCGCGCGACACCTACGTCAACCCCCTCGTCCTCGACTACATCACGCGGCTCGTCAACGCGACGCGGCTGGCGACCGAGGTGCGCCTGGGCGTCTCCGTCCGCGGCGCGATCTCGGCGACCCGGCTCGTGCGGGCGTGGGCGCTCGCTCGCGGCCGCACCTTCGTGCTCCCCGACGACGTGCAGCAGCTCGCCATCGCGCTCTTCTCCCACCGCATCCAGCTCGAGCCGGAGGCCGAGTTCGATGGGGTGACCGCCGAGGCCGTCATCGGCCAGATCCTGCTCGACGTCGAGCCGCCGCGCGAGAACGCCGCCGACTGACCCGGGCCACGCGACCACGACCATGACGACCGAGACCGGCACCGGCACCCGAGGCACGACGCGCCTCGGGGAGACGGTGACGCGCACCGGGCGGCTCAGCCGCGGCGAGTCGACGCGACTGGCCGTGCGGGACGCGACCGGCTGTCTCGGCCGATCCGTGCGCGCCGCCGTCGCCTGGCTCGGGGAGACGGTGACCCCGCTCGGCTGGGTGCTCGCGATCCTCGTCGTCGTCGCCGTCGTCGCCGGCATCCGCTTCGGCCTCGTCGAGGCCTGGGTCGTCGCGGGGATCGCGTTCGCGCTGCTCGCGCTGTCGGTGCCGTTCCTGCTCGGCGGGGCGAGCTACGACGTGCGGTTCGCGCTCGACCGCGACCGCGTCGTCGCCGGGAGCGAGGTCGGCGCCGACCTCGCGGTGCGCAACGCCTCGCGGCGTGTCGGGCTCCCCGGCGTCCTCGACATCCCCGTCGGCCCCGGCCTCGTCGAGAGCTACATCCCGCTGCTGCGACCCGGCGCCGCGCACACCGAGACGGTGCGGATCGCCGCGCCGCGCCGCGGCATCATCCAGATCGGGCCCATGACGATCACCCGCGGCGACCCGATCGGCGTGCTGCGCCGCGACCTGTCGTGGCCGCAGGTCGAGCTCGTGCACGTCCACCCCGTCACGATCCCGCTCCCGCCGACGAGCGCCGGATTCATGAAGGACGTCGACGGGCAGCCGACGCACACCATCGTCGACTCCGATCTCGCGTTCCACGCGATCCGCGAGTACATGCCGGGCGACTCCCGGCGGCATGTGCACTGGAAGTCGACGGCGAAGACCGGGGCGCTCATGGTGCGCCAGTTCGAGGAGTCCCGCCGCGCCCGCATCGCCGTCGTCCTCGACGTGCTCGCCGGCCGGTACGAGGACGAGGACGAGTTCGAGCTCGCCGTGAGCGCCGCGGCGTCGCTCGCGCTGCAGGCGATCCGCGACGGCCGCGAGGTGCTCATGGCGACCGCGAGCCGGGGCGAGCGCCGCCGCGGCACCGCGGTGTCGGTGACGACCCTGCCGACTCGCACGCCGAAGGCGCTGCTCGACGCGACGTGCGCGCTCGAGGTCGACGCCGCCGCGGAGGGGCTCCACGCGGTCACGGCGCTCACCGCGCAGACCTACCCCGAGCTGTCGATCGCGTACCTCGTCACGGGTGCCGCTGCGACGATGGACGAGCTGCGCCGCGCCGCGCACGCCTTCCCGATCGACGTCGTCACGGTCGTCGTGCGCGTCGAGCCGGGCGCGGAGCCGACGCTGCGCACGACCCGCGACTTCGCGGTCCTCACCGTCGGCGTGCTCGGCGACCTCAAGCACCTCATCGCGCGGGGGGCGATCGGATGACCGCGCGCCCCGTCACCGCGACGATCCTCGACGCTGGCTACGTGCTCGCCGGCGCGCTCCTCGCGACCGTCATCGCCTGGCCGATCCACCAGCACCCGCAGGCGCTCCTCGTCGGCGCCGTCGGCACGCTGCTCGGCGTCGCGATCGCGATCATCGGCCGCCTCGCGCGGCTCGCGTGGTGGGTCGACGCGATCGCCGCGGCCGTCGTCTACCTCCTCGTCGCCGTGCCGCTCGCGATCCCCGGGCTCTTCCCCGGGCGCTGGGTCGACGGCCTCACCGACGCGGTCGTCGGCGTCGTCGTCGGGTGGCGCCAGCTCCTCACGCTCGACCTGCCGGTCGGCGACTACCAGGCGGTGCTCGTCCCGCTGCTCGTCGTGACGCTCTTCGGCTCCTACGCCGCCGCGCGCATCGCCGTCACCGCCCGCCGCGCGGTCGTCCTCACGCCGCTCATCCTCGTCGCCATGGCCGCCTTCGGCGTCGCCTTCGGCACGAGCGAGATCGTCTCGAGCGTGCCCTTCCGCTCGCTGCCCGCGATCCCCGGGCTCGGCACCCCGCAGACCTACCAGGTGCTCATCGCCGCGGGGGTCGTCCTCGTGCTCCTCACGATCGCCTGGTTCGCGCTGCGCGGCCGCCAGGAGCGGCGGGCCGCGCTCGCCCGCGCCGCGGGCGTCGCGCAGACGGAGGTGCGGGTGCACCGCGGCTCGGCGGGGGCGCTGCTGCGCCGGGGCGCGCTCGCGGCAGGAATGCTCGTGGTCGCCCTCGCCGTCGGCGGCGCCATCGCGATCCCCGCGCTGCAGCTCGACCGCGAGGTGCTCCGCGATTCGACGCGCCCGCTCGAGCTGTCGACCCCGGACTCGAGCCCGCTCGGCGCGTACCGGCAGTGGATCCGGGACGAGCGCTTCGACGCCGAGCTCTTCGTCGTGCAGGCCGAAGACGGGGTCGAGCGGCTGCGCTTCGCGGTGCTCGACGCGTACGACGGCACCCGGTTCCACGTGAGCGACCCGGAGGGCGCCTCGCGCTTCACGCGGCTCGTGAGTCCCGCGGGGGGCGCGAGCACGAGCATTCGTGTCGACATCCGCGACGGCTACGGG
Organism: uncultured Microbacteriaceae bacterium; assembly: GCA_934661165.1. Lineage (GTDB taxonomy): Bacteria > Actinomycetota > Actinomycetes > Actinomycetales > Microbacteriaceae > 73-13. The sequence goes on from CAKUJB010000005.1 coordinate 40,599, forward strand.
CAGCCGTGGGTGCCGCTGCCGGGCGACATCGCGGCCGCGGCCGAGTTCCCCGTCGACCGCGACCGGGCCATCGAGCTCGAGGACCGGTTCTTCACGGCGATCGACCGGTCGAATGCGATCGTCCTCGCCGACGACGGCCGGGGCGGCGTCGGGCTGCGCGATGGCGACGCCGTGGTTGTCAGCGGGTCGACGGTCGGCGACGCGCGCGCGGCGATCGCCGGGGCGACGGGCGGCGACCCGCGTCATGGCATCGACGAGGACACCCACCCCGAGCTCGTCGGCTGGGTCGCCTCGCAGCAGCCGCAGCCGGGCGGGCAGGGGCTCCTCGACGTCATCGACGCGCTCCGCGCCCGCGGGTACCTCAGCCACGCGCTCCTCGACGGCGAGGGCACGCGGTGGTTCGAGGACGCGGCGGCGCGGGTGAGCGGCTTCGAGTTCAAGGAGAGCCGGTCCGGGCACTCGGTGTCCCGGCTCGAGGCGCTCTTCGCCCAGCTCACCGAGCGGCAGCGGCAGGTCGTCGGGGCCGGCGGCGTCGTCGGGCCGGGCATCGACCAGGCCGCGCTCGTCGCCGGCATCGGGGACGACGAGCAGTTCGCGGCCGCCGGGGCGCTCATCGCATGGTCGCTCGGCTTCGAGGCCCGGGTCGTCGTCGGCGTCCACCTCGCGGAGACCGAGGCGATGCGCCCGCCCGGCGGCGGCCCGCCGGCGGTCTCGGCGTGCGAGGCGCGCGACGGGGGCGCCGTCTGCGCCGGCCGGCACGTCGGCGCGTGGATCGAGGTGCGGGTTGGCGACGCGTGGCTGCCGCTCGACACCTCGCCGCAGTTCGCGAACCTCCCGCAGGAGAACCGCGAGGGCGAGCTGCCCCCGCCGCACGGCACGCAGCCGGAG